>DATNEI010000107.1:0-69128 GCA_035606795.1 Pyrinomonadaceae bacterium | reverse complement strand
GATTACAAGTCTCACTTTAAAATTTCTACTTTTCAATTTTCAATTTGCACTTCTTTACTTTCCTCGAACCTTGGCCGTCTCTTTCTCAAACACAAACGCCAGCGTCTTATAAATCAACTTGGCGCACAGAAACGCGGACGCGCTTTGTCCTTCAACGTACGAATACTCAGTCAAATCCATCCCGACGACATTACGCTTGCGCGCCAGCGTTCGGATCAGTCCGACGGTTTCATACCACCCCAGCCCGCCGGGTTCGGGCGTTCCTGTTGCCGAAACAAGCGACGGATCGAGACCGTCAATGTCGATCGTCAGGTAGACATTCTCAGTCAATCCATCAACCGCATCATCCCACCAATCGTCGCGACCCACGATATCCTTCGCCCAGAAAATTCGCGTCGGCAGTTCATCTAGAACCCGCGCTTCATCGGCGGAAATCGAACGGATGCCGACCTGCACTGCGGGAATCTTCAAGTCTTTGACGCAGCGCGCCATGATCGAAGCATGCGAGTAAGGCGTGCCATCGTAAGTGTCACGCAGGTCCGCGTGCGCATCGATTTGCAGAATGGAAATGTGGGGATACTTCTCGGCGTGTGCGCGAATCACCGGCGCGCTGACTGAGTGTTCGCCGCCAATCATGGTCAGGAACTTGCCGCTGCCGAGAAGTTCCTGCGCGCGATCGTAAAGCGAGTTCATCATGCGCTCAGGCGGATCGATTGAAGGCGATTCCTCGAGCGTGTGAATGCCCAGCTTGTAAACTTCGGCGTCGGTTTCTTCGTCGTACAACTCCATGTTGCGCGACGCGTCGATGACGGCCATGGCTCCTTGACCCGTGCCGCCGCCGTAAGACACCGTGCCTTCGTAAGCAATCGGCCAAACCAGAATGCGCGCATTGTCGAAGCTGGAAAATTCTTCTTCGGCGATGCCGCCGAAGTTCATGGGCAGGGACTGCGATTCAGTCATAGGAATTGAGTGATTGAGTCATTGATCCATTGACTCATTGACTCAGCAATTAGATCGGACGCCTGCTCAATCTCTCAATGACCCGATGATTCAATGGATCAATTCTCCTTACGGTCCTTCGATGAGCAGATCTTTGCCCGCGAAAGTGAAGTTGGGCCGCCGCCGTCCTTTCATATACTTCGCCGCGGTCTGCGAAAGCGCGGTAATGATAATCGGCAGCGCGATCGTCGCATCACAGTTGACATAAGCCGTCAGCGCGTTGCGTCCAAGTTTGCCGTAGATTTCAGTATCTTCGAACGCTACCGCGGTCGAGCGGCCGCCGGGATGGGGCGCATCAGCGGCGATCTGAATCGCATACTTGTGACCGAGCACCTGCTGCTTGAAGATGTTCGCGGCCATCTCAGTCTGCCGCATGAAGCTCTTGGAGATGCCGCCGCCCAGATTGATCAAGCCCGAGACACGCGCGCGCAAAGCGATTTGCGTTAAGTCGAGGACGTCCTGGACAACATCAAACGTGAAATTGTTTTTCTTTTCGAACCGCGAGCCGGCGATGCCTACCGCGATGCCGCTGTCGGCGATGCCCGGGCAAAAGACCGGCACCCGCGACTTGTAAGCAGCAGTGAGTACTCCGTCTTCCGCGGCAATCTCTGCGAGCTCGCGACCGAGCAGGTGCAAGAATTCGCGCGTCGAATACGGGCGTGTTTGATCGAGCTGGCTGGCAAATCCGCCGACCCACTCTTCTGCTTCGTGATATTCCTCTTCACTGGCGAGCAGGTCCCACATGCGATTGATTTGCGCGACTTCCAGCTCGGCATCAGTCATGTTCGGATGCGCCTGAAAGTGGTGGCGGCCCAGCGTCTCGTGCAAGTCATGAAAAATCACGCTGCCCGAAAGCACGAGCACGTCGACGAACCGATTCTTAATGACGTAGGCCAGCAAGCGGCGCATGCCCGCGGGAATCAGCGCGCCTGAAGCGGTCACGCTAATCGTAGTTGCATCGCCAAGCATGTCGAGCCAGATGCGATGAGCCTCTGCCAATTGACGCCCACCAAAGCCGGCGCCTTCCATCTTTTCCAAAAGACCGGCGACGGAACGATCGCGATCGACCTGCACAGGGCGAGTCGGAATCGTCAGGTATTTGCTCGGTTTTGGTTTGCGTTGTGTGACCATAAGTTCCTTCTTTTCGCGGCACAGACTTCAGTCTGTGCTCCTCAGCAATAATCACAGACTGAAGTCTGTGCCACTAATAATCATTACGACGGCGACCCCGCGCCCGGTTACCATTAACTGAAACGTACGTGTAGGCATCGAACCGCGATTCGTAAAAGTTAACGAGTTCGGAGCCTTCCGCCTCGCTCAATTCGCCATCTTTAATACGCTGCGTCACCTGACGCCGGAATCCATCGTGAAGCAAGCCGCGCTCGTACCGCGCCCGACCGGCGGCCTCACCCACCGTGGTGCCGCGGATCACTTTCTTGATGAGATAACCTTCCTCGTCGATGTGAATTTGCGCTTCGTTGGGCGCGCCGAACAGGTTGTGATTGTTTCCCATCACTTCCTGGTATGCGCCAACCAGCATGAACGCCAGATAGTAAGGCTCGCTGGCATCGAGCTTGTGCAATTCGAGGGTCTGCTTAACGTCATGCAGATCGACAAACTTGTCGACGACACCATCCGAATCGCAGGTGATGTCACAGAGCGTGGCGAATTCAGTCGGCGGCTTATTCAGCATTTGAATGGGCACGATCGGAAACAATTGACCAAGCGCCCAATGATCCGGAACCGATTTGAACACCGAGAAGTTGGTGAGATACTTCGCGCACAGCAGTCGCCGCAGATCGTCAAACTCCTCGGGCACATACTTCGATTGTTGCGCATAGCGATCAGCGCGCTCACAAACGTCCCAGAACAGGACCTCGCCTTTGGCGCGGTCTTCGAGAGATATCAGGCCCAGGTTGAAAAGCGTAAACAGTTCTTCGCGGTGCTCCAGCGCGTCGTGATAATACTCGCGATAGTTCTTGATGGTGATTGCCTCGCGAAGTTCGCCCAGCTCGATCACCACCTGGGGATCGTCTTCATCGATTTCAATCGGCGTGATGTCTTCGACGACGGTCTCGATTTCTTCGAGAACGTTGGTCACCAGGATCGCGTGATAGGCGGAAAGATAGCGTCCCGACTCTTGAATGATGGTCGGGTGCGGAACATTCTCGTCATCGCAGACCTGCTTGATGGTGTAAATGACGTCGTTGGCAAACTCCTGGGCGTTGTAGTTAGCCGACGAATCGAAAGCCGTCTTTGAGCCGTCATAATCCACCGCCATGCCACCGCCGACATCCAGCAGGTCGATGGGAACTTTCATCTGAAAAATCTTGGCATAGACCCGCGCGGCTTCCTTCATCGCGTTCTTGATGCGCTTGATGTCGGTCAGTTGCGAGCCAATATGAAAGTGCAGCAGACGCAGCATGTCCACCCGGTCCGCTTCCTTCAATTGATTGATCACTTCGAGAAGTTCAGTCGTAGTCAATCCGAACTTGGCAGCTTCGCCGCCGGATTTTTCCCAGCGGCCTGAGCCTTTGGAATAAAGTTTCACCCGCATGCCGATCATCGGCATGTTGCCTTCGTGCGTTTCGGCGATGCGCAGGATGTGATCGAGCTCGCTTAGTTTTTCGACGACGATGACAACGCGCTTACCGGACTTGGCGCCGGCGAACGCCAACTCAATGAACTCTTCGTCTTTGAAACCGTTCAGGACCAGGAGGCTGTCGGGCGCTTGCTCCAGGGCCATGGCCGCGTACAACTCGGGTTTCGAGCCGGCTTCCAGGCCAAAGTCGTAGCGCGATCCTTCGCGCAAATACTCTTCGACGACCGCGCGCTGCTGATTGACCTTCATCGGATAGACGCACATATGCGCGCCCTGATACTCGAATTCGCGAATCGATTTACTGAAGGCGCGTTGCAGCTTGCGCACTTGGGCCGCGACCAGTTGGGGGAATCGCAGGAGCACCGGCGCGGTAATTCCTCGTCTCGCCAGATCGTCGATAATCTCCCGCAAGTCGGCGGTGCGCGGGTCGCCTTCCCCGGGCCGTACGATCAGATTTCCCTTGCGATTTACGTCGAAGTAGCCGGCGCCCCAGTTCTCAATTCCGTAGGTTTCGACTGTCTGTTCGATTGCCGTGGTCAACTAGCGGTTTCTCCCTGACGAGGCCTCCACGCGTTAATCCGCGGTAATCCCGACGGGTCGGGTATGCTGTTCCGAGCGGATCTGTTGGGGTTGGAACCTTGACCGGAAAATTTAACAGAAAACTCACGGGATGGTCTATCACTTTTTTATTGATTTTCGTGGATTTGTTCGCGCCACGCCTTTGCTGAGTCAGGTTTCTTGCCCAAATTGGAGCGAATGCCACCGTCCCAGCTCATTTTCCTTACGAAAGGCGAATCGCCACCTCGCAAGTTCTTGATTCGCAGACAAAAGCATTGACGAGCCAGAGATCGTGCGAGACATTGCCGCTACAAGGAGGCTCCTACGCCATGCTCGACTCAAAATTTAGAAAACTAAGATTCATTTTGTTGTCGTTCACTGTTATCGCATTCATAACGGCTGCCCTTTTTCTGACAAAGTCGATCGGTAAAAAGGCAAATTCTGTTGAAGCAGAGTCGGTCTATGTCCAACAAAATATATCAAAGGCTGAGTTCATTAGCTTGGGAGAATTTCCGCTGCGAGCGGAACAGGACGACGATGCGCCGCTGAAGATTCTCGAAGCCAAAGTTCACGTGATTTCAGGGGATGAATATCGTCGACTCACGGCGCAGCCGGGGCGAACAGGTGAAGTCATTTCCAAACCTCAAGTGGTGGTGCAAAATGTATCCAATAAGACCATAACGGGAATAGGTCTCATGATCGTAGACAAAGGAGCAGGCACCAAATTCGGGATCTACATAAAAGAACAATCGATTAAACCGGGACAAAGATTTACCGTGCGATCCGAGAATTTCGTCCGTGTCGGTGGAAATCCCGCAGCAAATCCCAAATTTTGGTTGGATGCTGTGGACAAAACGCAGGTCGTAGTTCGCGTGGTTGCGTTCTTTGAGGATGGCAGCATGTGGGCTAACAAGGATCAACGATAGTCTGTAGGTAGTGTCTGAATGTTGTGTTGCCGCTCCGCGTGTTTCTTCTCTCTAAGACTTGACGCCATGTTATGATCGGTGCATGGCACAAACAAAGCCACTCGAAGAGGACGAACCTCTAAAGTTCGCTCGCGGCATCCTCGACCAAATCATCGCCAAGCACGATCCCGAATCGGTTAAGGGCAGAGACGCGCAGAAGGTAGCTTCTGGCCTGCGCGGAGGCTCTAAAGGCGGCCACGCCAGAGCGAAAAACCTCAGCGCGGAAAAAAGAAGAAAAATCGCCAAAAAAGCCGCTCAATCTCGCTGGAAAAAATCCTAGAAGATTTCTTCCGGCGCTACCTTCTATTAAAAAACAAGTTTTTCTAGGGATTTAGAGTCCCAATTTAATCCAAAATTGAGTTTCCTAATAAGAAAATTCCTGTTTAGATTTCAGGAATGATAACTATTCAATTAAAAACAACTCTCTAGAGGCATATTTTATATATTGAATTGAATTCTAATATGAGGTTTGTATATCTAGAATCAAATCAAATTAGGTTCTAGTAATCTCTTGGAAAAACTTCCGCTTTAATACCGTTCGCCGAATTATCAATATCATGTCATATCATAATCCTAAAAAGAGAGAGGTTAAGTCGCTTGGCTTTATAGACTTACAAGGACACCGGATTCTGACGTGATGTGACGTTGATAATTCGGCGAACGGTATTAAAGCGGAAGAGAGCGAGAGCGCAGCGATTCCAGAGGCTCGATTCGGACGCGTGGCGAACGGCGGCAGAAAAAGATCAGCCGAGATCGATCTTTTCGATTGACATCACTAATTGGGCAGGTGTATAGAAGAGGGGATCAAAAAGGCGACGGCGTTCATAGTCACTGTCGGCAACCGAACGCCGAAGCCCCTTTTGATTTGAAACGAGGTGCAACCTCATTTACGAGGCACCCAATCGGGGCCGGGGTTATGACCCGGCCTCGACGGTGAAAGCCGTCGCGGTGTCTTTATAGCATAGGTTGATCCTCAGGGGAAGGAGGAATTTTCATGGCGACTGGAAACATTAACTATAACGCGGTTTTGGCTGATTTAGAGGCCCGTAAGACGCAGATCGAATCTGCCATTGCTGCCGTGAAAACCATTCTCGCCTCGGCTGGCGTCCTCGGCGATGGCAGCACCGGCGGCGTGATAAGCCCTGACAATATTCCTGTCGGTGCCTTCCTGCGATTAAGCATCGCGGATGCAACCAAGAAGTTTTTGGATATGGTTAAGACCAAGCAGAGCGTCCCGCAGATCACGCAGGCATTAGAAAAGGGCGGACTGCCTCCAGCAAAAACCAATACAGTTTATGCGGTTCTCCGGCGTCGCGAGAGTGATATTGGGGACATTATCCGACTCGGGGACGAGTGGGCGCTGGCCGAGTGGTATCCGAACAATCCTAATCTCCGAAAGCGAACTGAGAAACCGACAAAGAGCGGCAAGAAGCGATCAAAAAAGAAAGCTCCCAAGGCGGCAAAGACCCCCAGCAAAGCGGACGCGGCAGAGAAGATACTGCTAGCAGAAAGACCGCTTCACGCGAAACTGATAGCCGAGCGCCTAGTTGCCGAACACGGTAAGAACGCCACATCCCAGAGCGTAGCCGCCGCCCTGCATCAAGACCCTAAGAAGCGGTTCAAAAACATCGGGGAAAATACCTGGGATTTGGTGACGCCTCCGCCAGAAAAATAAACCTAAGTTCGCCCTTGACATTGCACCTCTGCCTAAGCATAATGGTGTTGCTACGGCAGAGGTGATTATGAATTGTCCAACCTGCGATAAACCCTCCAAGAAATTCGGCAAGGATCGAAAAGGTAATCAGCGGTTTCGTTGTCTGTCTTGTGGAAAAACTTTCCAAGAGCCGCGTGTTAAGCCTCTCGACAATATGTCACTGGCGAATGATAAGGCCCTGGCTGTCATTCGTTGCCTGATTGAAGGTTGCAGCATCCGAAGCACTGAGAGGCTTACGGGCGTAGACCGCAACACGATCATGCGGTTACTTCTCATTGCTGGCCGCAAGTGTGAGGCTCTCATGTTGGATCGCATTCACGGCTTGAGAGTTTCTGACGTTCAATGCGACGAGCTTTGGTCTTGGATCGCAATGAAGAAAAAGACCAAGACTCGCAAAGGTTTGGAGTCTGACGAGATCGGCGATGCTTGGACGTTCACCGCGATTGAGAGCAATTCAAAACTGATTCTCGCGTGGCACTTGGGGCATCGAAGTTATGAGGATACGGTGACGTTCACTGACAAGATCGCTTATGCGACCGCTGGCAGTTTTCAGATTTCAACCGATGGTTTTCCGGCTTATCGCGATGCCGTGATAATGAGTCTCGGAATGCAGCGAGTTAGCTTCGCTCAGCTAATCAAAATCTATCGCTCGCCAGTTATGGACGAACAAAGATATAGTCCCGCTGAATGCACAGGCGCACGAAAAGAAGCCGTCATGGGAAACCCCGATATGGACAGGTGCAGCACGTCGCATATCGAAAGACATAACTTGAGCGTGAGAATGGAAAACCGCAGATTCACGCGGCTAACTAATGCGTTCAGCAAGCGGTGGGAAAATCACAAAGCGGCGCTGGCTCTTTACTTTGCCTATTATAACTTTTGCAGACAGCACAAGACTTTGAAAGGTTCTACTCCGGCAATGGCAGCCGGGATCGTCAAGCACTTGTGGAGCATTGAAGACTTGCTGAAAGCGGCGGCGAAATTCTAATCGGCTTTTATGCAAGCAAGGGGTTTGGTGATATAAGGCAAAACCATGACGGATAAACTAAGCATCCTGCGCTCCGACCAAATCTCACTCGATACTGAACGAACGGATAGAGTCGCTATTTTCCTTCGAGCGGTGGCAGGGACTGCCCCGGTTGTTGGCCCAATGCTTGCGGAGCTTCTTACCGTCACAATTCCCGATCAAAAGCAGGATCGCGTAATAGCTTTCCTAAGAGTCCTGGGGGACAAAGTGAAATACATCGAAGAAGATGTACTTCGCCAGAAAATGCGCGGCGAGGCATTCACTAATCTTCTTGAGAACGCCTTACATCAAGCATCGCGGTCAATTTCTCCTGAACGCCGGAAATACCTAGCCTCCTTGTTAAAAAATACGCTGACCGAATCGGAGGTAGACGAGATTGGGCAGAAAGAGTTATTAGAACTTCTGGACGGTCTAAATGATGCGGAGATCATTGTTCTAAAGTATGAGTCCCTACGAACAGAAAATGAGCGGCAGGAGTTTGCAGAAAAACATAAAAGTATTCTTGCGGAACGGCGAGTGCGATTCGAAGGTGAGCGCATGATCGACGAATCAAAGCCGGCTGATTACACGCGGGAACTTCTGCGTGAACGGTACTTGAAGACGGTTATAGATGAGGGTCTCCTCCAGTTCAATACAATGCATAGTGGAATCCCTTACGATCCTACCCCGTTGGGCGAATTACTCCTGCGTTATATTGATGACGATTAGATAAAGGGATTGCGGCTCACACTATTAACCAACCGTTCGGCAACACAACATTCAGACACTACCAGTCTGTACAGGAGCTCCCATGAAAAGTAAGATAATGATTTCATCGCTATTGGTGCTTGCCATATTGGGTGTTTCACGTCCCGTATCCGGTTGCGCCTTGGCGTGTGCAGCAATATGCAGATAGGTGTGCGAAGGAACACCTCAATCAGAGACAGGATGCAGCGACGCAGATTACTCGCGTTCCTTGCAGTCATGCTGTGAGGAAGCGTTTCGAAACACGCCTGGCATTAACAACGTGGAGTGCGCGCCCCAGTAGGCAAATCGCATCACGATATTACCCATCCCACGACGCGTAATACTCAAGACCGCCGGCGAAAAACAATATCTTGACAGAAACCAATCCGCGGCTATAATGCACGTTTTTTAGTTGCGCGGTTGATGACGTTTCGCGCGCCCTACACGGCTCATTCCAGCAAAGTCTTCGCACCAAATCGACGCTTCGGGGCGAAGGTCAGCAACATCACTCACTTTTTTTTCGATAGGAGATTAAATGAACGCTAAATCTGTGTTGAAGTACGCCTCGGAACAGGGTGCGAAGTTTGTTTCGACCCGCTTTACGGATCTTCCCGGATCCTGGCAACATCTCACTTTTCCCATCAACCAACTCGACGAAGGATCTTTCGAAGACGGTTTTGGCTTTGACGCTTCGTCGATTCGCGGCTGGGCAGCGATTCACGAATCAGACATGTTGCTGGTTCCCGATCCTTACAAAGTCTGGATGGATCCATTTACACAAGAACCCACACTTTGTGTGGTCTGTAACGCGGTCGATCCTATTTCCCGACAGGGTTACGCGTTCGATCCGCGCAGCGTGGCGGTACGCGCCGAAAGTTATTTGAAGAGCACGGGCATTGCCGACACGGCGAACTTTGGTCCGGAAGCTGAGTTCTTTGTTTTCGACAGCGTCCAATTCGAAAACGAGCCGCAACGCTCCGGCTATGCAATCAATTCTGATGAGGGACATTGGAATAGTGGCCGCGACGCCAACGAAAGCGGACCGAATCTCGGCCATCGCATTCGGCCAAAAGAAGGCTACGTACCATGCGCGCCCATCGATACGCTGATCGACCTGCGCTCAGAGATTTCGCTGATACTCGCCGACTGCGGAATTAACGTTGAATGTTTGCACCACGAAGTCGCCACCGCCGGTCAATGCGAAATCGATTTCCGGTTTTCGAATCTGCTGGGTACGGCTGACAACCTGCAAATCTTCAAGCATGTGGTAAAGAACACAGCTCTTAAGAACGGCAAGACTGCGACCTTCATGCCGAAGCCTCTCTTCGGCGACAACGGATCCGGCATGCATTGTCACCAATCGCTTTGGAAAGGCGACAAGCCTTTATTTGCCGGCGATGGTTACGCGGGATTGTCTGAGACAGCTTTGCACTACATCGGCGGTCTGCTGAAACATGCGGCGGCGATTGTCGCGTTTGCGGCGCCGACGACGAACAGTTACAAGCGGCTGGTGCCGGGATTTGAAGCCCCGGTCAACCTCGCGTATTCCGCGCGTAATCGCTCTGCGGCGATTCGTATTCCGATGTTCTCTACAAATCCGAAGTTGAAACGGCTCGAGTTTCGTCCGCCCGATCCTTCATGCAATCCATATCTCGCGTTCTCAGCCATGTTGATGGCGGGCATCGACGGCATTCAGAACCGGATTGATCCGGGCGCGCCGCTCGACAAAGACATCTACGATCTGTCGCCGGAAGAATTGAAGGATGTGCCGAGTCTGCCTGGGTCACTCGATGCTTCATTGAGTGCGCTGGAGAACGACCACGACTTTCTCTTGAAAGGCGACGTGTTCACCCCGCAAGTGATCGACCGGTGGATTTCTTATAAGCGCGAGCGCGAGATTCAGGTGCTCCGTTTGCGGCCGCATCCGGTTGAGTTTTCGATGTACTACGACGTGTAGAGCGCGCGCATTAAGCCGCGGATGAACGCAGATTTACGCGGATGAGAAAAACGAAAAGATTGCTTTTTCTTATCTGCGTCTATCCGCGTTCATCCGCGGCTAATTCTTCGCTGGCTCGGGTCATTGCTTGCCGCGTAATATAGACGCATGCCACCCGAGGCGCTCGAGCGTCTGCTCCGAAGACTTCCCGAATCGCATACGCCGCGCGTTCTCTATGATCGCCTTGTTCAGAACACTTCCTCGATCGAAAAACTGTTCGAGCGGAATCCCGGCTTACTAGTCGATGTGATGTCGTTAGCGGCGTGGAGTCCGCTCCTGGCGACCACGCTCGAACAAAATCCGGACTACCTGCATTGGCTGCAACGTGAACGAGCTGAAGTGCGCGTGCGCAGTCGCGAGGACCTGGGCGAGTCGCTGGCGCGCTTTGCGCTCACGCACTCGACCCTCGATCCCCACGACATGTTTGCGCGCTTTCGCCGCCGCGAACTGCTGCGTGTCTATCTTTATGACATTCGGCGTGTGCACACGGTCGCCGAAACGACCGATGAGCTTTCGAATCTGGCTGACGCTATTCTGGAAAACGCGCTCAGGCTTGCGCGCCAACTTTTGGACAACCGTTACGGCTCGCCGCAGCGCATCGATGCTGAGGGGCGCATTGCCGGAACCGAGTTTTGTGTGGTGGCGCTCGGCAAGCTCGGCTCGCGCGAGTTGAATTATGCTTCAGACATCGACCTGATCTTTTTGTTTTCGCACGACGGCACAACTTCCGCCGGCGGGGCGCGCGGACAGATTACTAACCGCGAGTACTACGTCAAAGTCGCCGAAAATATTCTGCGTTTGGTCAGCGAGCCGACGGGCGAAGGAGCGGCTTATCGCGTTGATGTCCGGCTGCGACCGCACGGCAGGCAAGGCGCGCTGGTCAGTTCGTTTGACGAAGCCGTTAAGTATTACCAGAGGCAAGCGCAGGATTGGGAGCTGCAAGCGCTGATTCGGGCGCGCGCGGCAACTGGCTCAGACCATCTCTTCAATCGCTTTGCCGCAGCGGTCTCGGACAACGTCTATCGACCAGACGTCAGCGTCGCGGCGGCCCTGGCGAACGTTCATCTTTCCAAACAGAAGATCGATATCCAACGCGAGCGGCCCGACAAAGGCTTCAACGTGAAGCTCGGTCGTGGTGGCATTCGCGAAATTGAATTCATCGTCCAGGCGCTGCAACTTGCTTTCGGCGGCCGTGACCCCTGGCTGCGCGCTCCGCATACGCTTATCAGCATGGCGCGACTCGCTGATCGAGAATTGATTACTGAGGTTGAGCATTCGCAACTCTCGGATGCTTACCAGTTTTGGCGTTCGCTGGAACATCGACTGCAGATGGAGCATGGCCTGCAGACGCATACGGTCCCGCTCGATCCGGCGCGGCGCGAATTGATCGCCCGCCGCATGAATTTTTCTGGAGACCAGCCGCTGAAGCAATTCGAAGCGACGATGACGCGCCATGCAGCCAACGTGCGCACCATATTCGACCGGGTTTTTGGGGACACCAACTCAGTCGTGGTCGCAGACTCGCGCGCCAGACGACGGCCCCAAATCGATGAGTCTATCGATCCCAATTCAGCTGCTGCCTTAAAGGCGGCGTCGATTTTTGTCATGTTTCTGAATGCCGCGAGCCTGGCAGAAGTGGGCAAGACAGAACGTGTCGTAGCGCTGGCTAAGCTACTGCGAACAACCGCCGAGGCGTCTTTGAATTCGCGCCGAGGTCTTTCGTACGCGCTGCGCATCGCGCGGGTGTTAGAGAAGGAAACTGAACCCGATTCCATCGACCTCGCTGAACTTGAATCGCTTATTCGTCTGTGCAGCGCTTCGGAACCGTTCGGTGAACTCATCGCCTCGCGGCCCGCTCTAATGCACTCGCTTACTGTCTCGGCTGAAGCGATTCGAAATCGTGATTACCGCTCAGAATTTTCTCTCGCGAGTGCCGGTCAATCTTTCCAGTCGCACTTGGACGAACTGAGACGTCGCTGGTCGACGGCACTCGTCGAAATCGCGGCCGTTGATGCGGCAGGGCAGATCAGTTTGGAAGAGGTCAACCAGCGGCTGACTGATCTTGCGACCGCGAGCATAGACGCGGCTCTGGTGATTGCGCAGCAAGAATTAGCGCGAAGATACGGAGAATTGGCATGCGAGCCTCGTCTGGCGATTCTTGGGTTGGGACGATTGGCGAGCGGCGGAATGGACTACGGATCAGACATTGATGTCATCGCCATTTATGATCCGGCTGGTGCGGCGCCGATTGCCGCGCTCACCAGCGAAGAAGCGTACGCGCGTCTGATCGAACTGATGATTGCCGCGCTCTCGAACCTGACGCGGGAAGGCTCTCTGTATCGTGTCGACGTGCGGCTGCGGCCTGATGGCCAAAAGGGACCGATTGTTTCGAGCGCGGACGGCTTTGGTGCTTATGTGAAAGAGCGCGCGGGTATTTGGGAATGGTTGGCGTACGTCAAATTGTGCGCGGTGGCGGGCGATCGTGATTTCGGCAAACAAACGGAAACCTCCGCGCGTGGGTCCATACACGAGTTGGCTCAGCGAATCGATCGCGCGCAATTGGCGGCTGAGACGCGCAGGGTGCGGACCCGTCTGGAAAAAGAACGAGTTGTGCGACGTGGCTCGGGGATTAACATCAAACATGGCGCCGGGGGCATGCTGGATGTTTATTTTGCGGTGCGCTACTTGCAGCTGCGCGATAACGTACCGGATGATGATGAAGACCGAACCACTCTGAAAATGCTTAAACGACTGCGCGAATCAGCGTCTATTGATGAAAACGATTTTCACGCGCTGTATGAAGGATACCGGTTGTTGCGTTCAATAGATCATGAGATGCGTTTGATTGTCGGACGATCGGCAACGCTGCCTGCCCGTGGCCATCCGACGATGGCGGACATCGCGCGACGGCTCGGCTATGCAGCGGCGGACGTTCTGGTTTCGGAACTACAATCGCGCATGAGTAACATTCGCGCTGCTTACGATCGAATTCTTAACTTGGGGCTCGCTGAAAAATGACTACTCGAAATGAATGTCCGCGTTGCCGCGTAGGTCGCCTGCGCACGTGGAAAGAACTCAGCGATGAAGAACAGGAAATTGTGAAGCGATTACCTGCGTCTGCGCACTATTCCGCGGAAGAACGCATCGCGCGTCATCGCTGGTGCACGCAATGCTGGTTTGAAGATCAAGGAAATGAGCCGCAGGAGGCGTGAGAAGGCGAAAGCAGAAAGCGGAAGGCAAAAGGCAGAAGGCAGAAGGCACACGTCAGATGTCAGACATTAGACATAAGAGCTCAGAGTTAAGACGTCAGCCATCAGCCAGCACGCGCATCGGATTCTGCCTTCTGCCTTCTGCCTTCTGCCTTCTGATTTCTGACATCTGATCTCCGGCTTCTGTTCTTCTATGTTTCGCGTCAAGTCATCATTCAAAAAAGAGATTGAATTCGCAGCGCCGCTGACGGAAGTGCGCGACTTTTTCAGCGACTTGCAGAAGCTAGCCGACATGCTTTGGGGGATTGAAGGAATTCATCGCGAACCCGGCTTAGCGCGCTGGATTATCGCCACTGACACGCCGGTCGGCCGGATTCGCTTTACGTTTCCAGTGCGCGAGACGTCACCGAACGCAAACACCATAGAGTGGTCGCCGGCGCTGAATGAGGCCAAGAACCTGCTGCGCTATTCGTTGAAATTTTCCAATAGCGATGGTCTTACGCGGGTGGACATTTCTCAGCAGGTCGAGCTGCGCCGCAAACGCGCGTGGGAATTGCATCCCGGCGTTGCCTTGATGAGTGAGGCACGTTTGAACTCGGCGCTGCAGCGACGAATCAATGCCGCCATCGAAGATTTCCTGGATCGGGTGAAAGAGAAGCTGGAAAAGAATAATTAGCCGCGGATGGACGCGGATAAGACTGATAGTTAAGAAGGCGATTCTCTCCTGTCTGGTCTGGCGGTTTTTCTTATCAGCGTGTATCCGCGTTAATCCGCGGCCAACTTTCTCTCGGCTAATTCCTTCCGTAGCTGATCATGTTCGCCAGCATGCGATAGGCGCCGGGAATCCCGCCGCGCAGCTCGCGATACCAGACCATGCTGGTGTAGATGTAATGGCCCTTGCCGTAATCGGCGACGAGCAAGCCACCCTTCAAAGGGTTCTCACCGGGATCGTTTGATTGCAGCAGCGCGTGAAACTGCGGGTCCCATTCCTTCGGATAGTAAAGCCCGCGCTCCTGAATCCAGTCCTTGAAATCATCCTGGCCAAGCTTGTTCGGAGTGTTGAGCAGGGGATGGTCAGGTTCGATAAATGTTATTGGCGCATTCTCGTCCGTGATGCGTTCGCCTCCGAGAATCAGTTTGTAGGGCGCCAACTGCGGCCGGTTGCGTCGCTCGTCAGGGTTCCATTCGTCCGACTTATGATAAAAGACGATCAGGTTGCCGCCGGCCTGAGCATAATCAAGCAGCTTCTGATTAACCGCGATCAGTTCCGGCTTTGATTCATAGACACGATTGTCGACGATGACTGACGTGAACTTGGACAAGTCTGCTGTCTTGACATCATCGACACTCAATTCTTTCGATTCGACGCCGAGCGAGTTGAGCGCGTTCGGCAGGCTAAAGTCGAAACCGCGGATGTAGCCCACGTTTAAGTTTCGAACGACGTGAGCATTGGCCCGAACAATCGGCACGCTTCGTTCAGTGATGTTCGCTCGAGAATCGGCTGTGCGCACCGCTATCGTCAGCGTTTCGGGTGACTCTGAACTTCTGGCATGAGCGGCAACGCTGTTCTGCGAGTTCGAAATTGATAGTGCAATCGTGGTGTTTTGATGCGGCGGGATCTCAACCTTGCTGATCTGCTCTGTGCCACGCGCCCGACCGTAAACGACTTCGCCTTTGAAGGGCTGGTCCAAGTGATTTATCAACTCAATGCTGACTTGAGGAAAGCGGCCTGGGATGATGTCGGCGCCGGCGCTGCTGGCTCCCACTTCGTCATGAATAACCACCGGTAGAGGGTTAATAGCCGCGATCTCGACCGGCGGCGCGACGTCGATCGATTTTGTCGCTCCAATCCAAAACCAACTTTTGGTCTTCACTTGGACGGATGTGCTCACCGGAATTCCAAAGACTCTGTCGCTATAAAGATTGGCACTGTGCGGGACGGTGATCTGTGTGTCGTTGGCCACAGAATGATTTAGCGGTATTTCGATCGAGTGACCGGGCATCACAGCGACATCAGAGCTGAGCGTCGGGCAGCAAGAGAGTCCGATCAGATTCGGGCCTCCCGTGGCCAGGTTATGTTTTGCCACCGTAATTGGCGCAACGCCCGCGTTCGAAATGACTAGTTTGAAAGCGGCAGATGTACTGGGGACTAGGACATCAGGCCCTACCAGGGATGCCTTGACTCCGCTGGCCGCCGCGAGCGCGATGTTAATACGCTGGACGAACCAACTCATCCGGAATTTATTTTGAGGAACCGCACGAGGAGTGGCTCCCAAAAACCGCTGCGTGGCTTGCCAACGCGTATCAAGCGCGTCGATAAGTTGTGGCCGCTGATCTAAAAAATCGGTTAGCGCCCGCCCGTTGATTGTGGGCGCAGCAACCTCAGAGGCCTCAGTCTCGGTCAATGCGAGGCCATCGAGAAAATTGTGAGACTCTCCGGCCGGCATTGGCGCCGCGCTGCCGGCTGATTTCACGAGCCCATAACGAATCATCGGGAGTTGTCCGGCCGGCGCATTCTGTCCGCTGAAGGCCCGAAATCGCGCCGTGTATTCGGCAAATGATTTTGGCCACGGGCCTTGGGTCGCGTGCTTTTGCAAAGCGTTCAGCGCTTGTTCGCCGAACACAGTGCCGCGAACCGGGTCTTGTTCATTCGGATCAATGGTAACGATCTGAGTGCCCCCTCCCTGACGGTCGGGGTTCTGCTGCGCTTGATTGCCACGTTGTCGCACAAAAAGACGCTGCACCTGCCACGTGGTCACGCCATCTTTCAATTGTTCGGGAAACTTCGTCGAGTCCGCGGCCGCGTCGAACGCTTCGACGACCATGAGCGCCGTCGCCTGGTGGTGACCGTGGTCGTTACTCGTAGTCGAATGATTAGTAATGATGACGTCCGGGCGCAGTTTGCGAATCTGCAGGACCATGCGGCGCAGAGCTTCTTCGTGTCCCCAAAACTTGAATGCTTCGTCTCGTGATTTCGAAAAACCAAAATCTTTCAGACCGAGAAAGTGAGGCTCGGAACCCTGGATCTCAGCCGCCGCCATCGTCTCGCGCGCGCGAATCGCGCCCAGCTCTTCGTACAACTCCGGCCCGATCGCGTTCTGCCCGCCTTCGCCAAATGTAGAGAATAAACTGACCGTGTGCGCGCCGTACTTGTGCCGCATGACGATCAGCGACGTACCGTCTTCGTCATCCGGGTGCGCCGCGACGCACATGACCGTCCAGGGGTTTTGCAGATCGAGCAGCGCCTGGTAAAGCGCGACGCGATCTTCCGACGGTGCAACGGTTGCTGTGGTCCGTTCCACACGTGGAAAGGCGACAAGCAGCGCGAGAAAGAGAATGGCGGACAGTGTTCGTGCGATTTTGGTATTCATAATTTTTCTGATGGGGCTAAGTTTAACCTTAGAGGCCGCAGAGGTCACGCAGTCAGAACCACCTGCGGTTGCGGGGGGTTGATCTCTTCATTCCGCCGAACCGGCAGCAAGTTCAACCGCCCGCTACCGCAGGCGGTTCTGACCAGGCTACCACCTCGACAACCAGCGCTTTTTCACGTAAACACTGTCGCTAATGTCCAAAAATGTAGACGCGACCGCAACCCCGGGCGCGAATGCAAATGACGATCAGCTGATCCGCGGCGTCGGTCTTTGGGGCGCGACGACGCTGAACATGATCGACATGATCGGCGTTGGGCCGTTCATCACCATCCCGCTGATTATCGCGGCGATGGGCGGGCCGCAGGCGATGCTCGGTTGGATTCTGGGCGCGCTGCTGGTGGTCTGCGACGGCTTGGTGTGGGCTGAACTCGGCGCGGCACTGCCGGGCTCGGGCGGCTCGTATCGATATCTCGCCGAGATTTACAACCCGCGAAAATTAGGCAGGCTGATGTCGTTTCTCTTCATCTGGCAACTTACGTTCAGCGCCCCGCTATCGATCGCATCAGGCAGTATTGGACTGGCTCAATACGCGACTTACATCTTTCCCGGGCTGGGCAATGCAACGAAAGTTACCCTGCCACTTTTGGGTGAAGTCGAGATCAATGCGATTCCGGTTGCCATCGTCGCCATCTGCGCGCTCATTGTCGCAGTCTTTCTTCTGTATCGACGCATTACCCTTATCGAGCGTTTCTCAAAGTTCCTTTGGGTCGGCGTGATGCTGACGATAGTCTGGGTGATCTTCGCCGGTGTGACGCACTTTGATCGCAGGCTTGCGTTCGACTTTCCGCCAGATGCGTTCAGTTTGCGGCCTGAATTCTTCACAGGGTTAGGCGCGGCGCTGCTGGTCGCGGTCTATGACTACTGGGGCTATTACAACGTCTGCTTCCTCGGCGGCGAGGTAAAAGACCCTGGCCGTAATATTCCGCGCGCGGTGCTGTTTTCGATCCTGTTTGTTGCGGTCATTTACATCGTGATGAACATTTCGATCCTTGGGGTGATTCCGTGGCGCGAATTTGCCGGTACGGCCAACACGCCGGCGCAGCGGTACGTGATCGCCTCGTTCATGGAACGTCTCTATGGGACGAAAGCCGGAGTCGTCGCGACAGTCTTGATCATGTGGACGGCGTTCGCGTCGGTGTTTTCTCTGCTGCTGGGGTACTCGCGCGTCCCCTTCGCAGCCGCGCGCGACGGTAACTATTTCCGGGTCTTTGCGAAGGTTCACCCGCGCCATCGCTTTCCTTATGTTTCGTTGCTGGTGATGGGCGGCATTGCTGCGTTGTTCTGCTTCTTTCGGCTGGCGGATGTGATCGCGGCGCTGGTGGTCATTCGAATTCTGGTGCAGTTCCTCGCGCAGATTGTTGGCGTGATCGTGCTGCGCATGCGACGTCCGGATCTGCCGCGGCCATTTCGCATGTGGCTCTATCCTTTGCCGGCGCTGGTGGCCCTCGCGGGCTTCATCTACGTGCTTATTTCAAGAAAGAATTTTCTGAAAGAGATTCGCTACGCAGCGGTGCTCGTTGTCGTCGGATTGATTATTTACTTCATCCGCTCAAAGAAGCGCGGCGAGTGGCCGTTTGCGGAAATGTCAGAATCCCGACCTGGGATGGCGGATGTTTGAAGCTTTGCTATAAGGTCTCATTCTCGCCTGGCTTCAGCCAGGCGCCGGACGCCGTGGACAAGAATCAGAAACCGTTTGAAACGGTTTCCCAATTTGTTTGTTCTGCCTGCCACCCGGCTAAAGCCGTGTGTGAATGAGAATGTTATTTCAATATCTCG
This sequence comes from Pyrinomonadaceae bacterium, assembly GCA_035606795.1. Classification (GTDB taxonomy): domain Bacteria; phylum Acidobacteriota; class Blastocatellia; order Pyrinomonadales; family Pyrinomonadaceae; genus UBA11740. The sequence goes on along the minus strand of DATNEI010000107.1, from coordinate 50,125 downwards.
AGTTCAGCGAGCACCGGGACATGATCAGAAGCCGGTGTGCTAACGATCCATGCGCGCTTCGTCTTAATCCCATCAGACTTGCGGGTGAGGATGTAATCGATTCGCTTTGCCGGTTTGTCGGCCGGATAACTGAATCCTTCGGCGCTTGGTTGCGCTAAGGCCCAGGCATCGTCAAAAGTCTGATGCATCAACTTGTACGCTCCACCACTCGGCACATCATTGAAATCGCCGACCACGATTAGCGGTCCCTTCACATCTTTCAAGCCGGCCAGCAATTGTTCCGTTTCAAAGGCCCGACCATCCTCGTATTGATAATCGAGATGGGTCGTGACGAAGTTTAAGACTTCTCCTCCCGCTCGTATTTCGGCCCGAATGAATCCACGGCGTTCAGCCTCACGCAGATTCTTGTACAGGCGGTGGTCAGTGGCGAGAATTCGATGCCGCGAGAGAATCGCCACGCCATATTGTCCGCCCTGGTATTTCAGATTGAAGGCGAACGCATAATCCATCTTCGTCAGTTTGGCGAGTTGCGCGATCTCATCGATTCGTTGCGTGCGTTCGACGCCGCGATCGACTTCCTGCAAGCCGACTAAATCGGGACGTTGTTTGTTGATGACGTCAGCAATGCGGGCAAGGTCGAGTTTCTTGTCCATGCCGACACCCACATGGATGTTGTAAGTCATCACGCGAATTGTCTTTGCGAAACTGGTCGGGGCCAGGGCGAGGAGGGCTGTGAGAATCGCGGCGCGAAAAAGAAAAGGCGTCAGAGTACCGACTTTAGTCGGGCCTTGCACCCAACCGGAAGTGCCCAACTTAAGTTGGTACTCTAACGCCGTGCGCTCAAAACGCCGCATCCCTCTACGTTGCTGGTTCAGCGCTTTCGGGATTGATTGTTTCGGCTGCCTGGAAGCCAATCTTGCTGTGCGTGCCGTCGCAGAAAGGTTTGTTCGAAGAAGCTCCACAACGACACAACGCAATCCGCGGCCGACCCTCAGTCGAGATGCGATTGCCCGCAGTGTCGTAAATTTCTACATCTCCCTCGACGAGATACGGTCCATTTGGTTTCGGATGAATAGAAACGTCTGCCATGTTTTCCCCCTGAAATTAAGTTGAATAAAGACTGCTGCGATTCTAACACGCAACAACGCTTTGCGGTCCTTTGCGGCTTTGCGTCTTGGCGTGAACCGCCTCACGCGAAGGCGCCAAGTCGCAAAGTAACGCAAAGGCTACGGCGTTGTTACTTGAGCAGAGCCTTTGCGTGCTTCACCACGTTCTCGACATTGAAGCCGAGGTTCTTCAGCGCCACTTCGCCGGGCGCCGACGCACCAAATCGATCCAGACAGATCTTGTCGCCGTCCGCACCGACATAGCGATCCCAACCTTGTCCCACGCCCGCTTCGATCGACAGCCGCGCAGTCACTGCGGGCGGCAAAACTTCGTCGCGGTAATTCTGTGTTTGCTCTTCGAAGAGTTCCACGCAGGGCATCGAAACAACTCGCGTGGGAATGCCGTCGCTCTGAAGTTGCTCGCGAGCATCCAGCGCTAATGAAACTTCTGAGCCGGTGGCGATTAAAATCATCTGCGGAGTTTGGTCTTGCGACTTGCCCTCGCTTACGCTCGGGCTTCTGACACCTTCAGCTTCAGCCAAAATGTATCCCCCGCGGCGCAGTCCCTCCGCTGGCGCAAACTTCTTTCGATCGATGAGCGGGACTTTCTGCCTTGTGAGCGCGAGCGCGGTAGGAGCATCGCGGCGCAGGATTGCGAGTCGCCACGCCTCGCGCACTTCATAGACATCTGCGGGCCGCACAACGAACAAGTGCGGAATCGCGCGCAAGGCGGCGAGGTGTTCAATCGGTTGATGCGTCGGGCCATCTTCGCCCAGTCCAATCGAATCGTGCGTGAAAACATAGATGACCTGAATTTCGGACAAGCACGCGAGCCGAATCGCCGGACGCATGTAGTCCGAAAAAGTCATGAAAGTCCCGCCGTAGGGAATCAATCCGCCATTCAAACTCATGCCAGTCAGCGTCGAGCCCATCGCATGCTCACGCACGCCGAAGTGAAGGATGCGGCCGTCGTAGTTGCCCGGTTCGAAATCGCCACCGTCTTTAATGTCCGTGTTATTCGAAACTCCGAGGTCGGCCGAGCCGCCGATGAGCATCGGCAGGTGCGGCGCGAGCGCGTTGATGACTTTGCCGCTGGCGACGCGCGTGGCCATCGCTTCCGCATCGTCGAATGACGGCAGATGCTTCTCCCAGTCGTCGGGCAAATCGCCACTCATGGTTTGCTGCCAGAGCTGGCTGAGTTCCGGATGTTTCTTTCCGTAATCGCCGACTAGATCGTTCCATTCGCTTTCGTACTTCGCACCGCGATCGACGCTACGACGAAAATGCGCCAGCGCTTCTTCCGGAATATAAAACTGTTTGTCTTCCGGCCAGCCGAGATGTCGTTTAGTTTCGCGCACGGCTTCTTCGCCGGGCGCGTCGCTGTGCGCCTTGCGCGTGCCGGCGGTCGGCATGCCATAACCGATTGTAGTCTTGACCGAGATCAACGACGGTCGATCGGCGACTGATTGAGCGTCGCGAATAGCAGCATCGATGGCGGCGAGATCGTTTCCATCTTCAACCGTTGAAGTGTGCCAACCGTACGATTCAAATCGCTTCGGCACGTCTTCAGAAAATGCCAGGTCGGTAAAACCTTCGATGGTGACGTGATTGTCGTCGTAAAGATAAATCAGCTTTCCCAGTTTCAAATGTCCCGCGAGTGATGCCGCTTCCGAGGCCACACCTTCCATCAAATCGCCGTCAGAAACGATGGCGTAAATGTAATGATCAATGAGGGAAAAGTCTTTCTGATTGAATTTTGCGGCGAGGTGCGCCCCGCCCATCGCCATGCCCACGCCGTTGGCGAAACCCTGACCCAGTGGCCCGGTAGTGATTTCCACTCCGGGAGCAAGTCCGTACTCAGGATGGCCCGGCGTTTTCGATCCCCATTGCCGGAAATTTTTGATCTCGTCGAGCGACAAGTCATAACCTGTCAGATGGAGCAAGGCGTACAGCAGCATGCAACCGTGACCGGCGGACAGCAGGAAGCGATCGCGGTTGTGCCACTCCGGGTTTTTAGGGTTGTAGCGCATGAAGCGCGTCCATAAGACGTAAGCCATCGGCGCCGCACCGAGCGGCAGACCGGGATGTCCTGAGTTAGCTTTCTGCACCGCGTCAATCGCGAGCGTGCGAATTGTGTTGATGCAAAGCTGATCGAGTTCGGGCGTGGTTTCAAGTTGCACTTTTGCGCTCATGACAATCGGTTTCAGGTTTCAAGTTCCAAGTTTCAAGTTCGGAAACGGCATGCAAATCAAGATAACTCGCGATCGCCCAGAGACACTTCATGCTCGTGCAGTCTGGCGTGAACCAGCGATCCGGCTCCGGTTCTACTGTTCGAGAGGTCTCTATTGTGCCAATCGTTTCCCGCCGACGCAAAGTGGCGCAGGACGGAAAACTGTCAGCTTGTTTTGCGCGGCTTGATTTTTTCGTCTACCCAATTTCTGGCGTCGTCGAGTATCGAAATATGGAGAGGCTTCCCTTTCAAAACGCGAATTGTCGAAACGATTAAGAATACAAATGCAGCAAACCGAAAAAGGCCCGAGCCGACGCCGCTATCAGTTATTGCCGTAATAGCGCTGAAGACTGCGCTGATTGCCAGAATAGCGATTTGCAAAGCAAATCCCTGGGCGGCGTGAAACCGGGTGCGGCTCTCAGTACGGGGCACCATGAGCAACTCAACCACAGACGCCACTAGCCCAATGAAAAACGGAAAGTAGGGCAGTGCATTCGCCCATTTTTCCGAAATGTTTACACCGGTGACTGTGCGCGTACCCGGTTTGCCCTGAAGGAACGGGACAGGCGGCCGCTGATAAATCTGCGGCGGGGGAACCGGCGGCGGCTGGTAGATGTTTGCCAGAGGCATGGGCGGCGGCTGGTACGTCACCTCACGTCCTTTTGGCTGCACGAAAATCGAAGGATACGAATCGTCTATGCGACGCGTGGCGGCTTCGGCTTCGGGATCGTTTCGCGCCGCATCATTCGCGCCACCACCGATTTCTCGCGTGGCCGCGCCGCTCATGTTCTGCGTCTCCGGTTCGCCGGCCGAACCGGTGTCGCGGCCCCAAGAATCAGTCGCGCGATCCGCAACGTTCTCGTCCAGCGGATTCGTGTCGTATTTGCTGTGCTTCGGTTGCATTTGAAGGTCTCTACGAGCGGCTGAGTGATTGAGTTTCAGCTGCTCGTGCCTTCGGTGATGTCGTACTCGACCGGTTCCCATTTGCCTGTGCGCTCATCGATGCAAAAAGCGCGCAAGCAAGGCTCATCATTTCCTAATCCAGCAATAAGGTAAACCGCTGCTGGGTAGTAGGCAAGCCGCACATCAGTCGGAGATGGCTCCGGGTTAGCGGCGCGTGGATGCGAGTGATAAATCGCGATAAGTTGCTCGCCACGTTCGCGCATCGCGCGTTGCGCGGCAAAGAGATCTTCGGGCGCGGCTTCGTAGCTGACAAGCGTGTCTGCCGCGACATTCTTCGTGCGATAAAGCGTATCAGCGCGTCCGTCGATTGAGCCGCCAATCAATCCGCAGCATTCGTTCGGAGCAGCTTCGCGAGCATGCGCGATTAGCTCGTCAAAAAGCGATCGAGTTAGCCGGATGTGCATGAGCCAGACGATAAATTAGCCGCAGATTAACGCAGATAGACGCGGATTAAGAACAAACCATTGACCGTTCTGATCTGCGTCGATCCGCGTTCATCCGCGGCTAATTATCCACGATCTTCAGATGCAGCTCCTCCAACTGCTTCTGATCAACTTCGCCGGGTGCATCGATCATTAGATCCTGGGCTGAAGCTGTCTTGGGAAACGCCATCACGTCGCGAATGTTTTCGGTTGGCACGAGCACCATCAACGTGCGTTCGATTCCAGCCGCGATGCCGCCGTGCGGTGGTGTGCCGTAAGCCAAAGCGTCGAGGAAGAAGCCAAAGCGCGCGCGGGCTTGCTCTTCGCTCATGCCCAATGCTTTGAAGACCAGCGATTGCACGTCGCGCCGATGAATTCTAATCGAGCCTCCCGCGGCTTCCACTCCATTGATAACTGCGTCGTAGGCTTTGGCGCGCAATTGGCGGAACAACTCCGGCTCTCCGCCCACCGCGCGCTCAAGCGTAAGAACGTCTTCATCCAGAGGCGAGGTGAAGGGATGATGCATCGCGTAATAACGCCCATCATCTTCGTGATATTCGAACATCGGAAACTCACTCACCCACAGCGGCGCGTACACGCCCTCTGGAATTAAGCCCTCACGTTTCGCGACTTCGTTGCGCAGCGCCCCAAGACTGGCCGCGACGACGTCACGCTTGCCGGCGACGATTAGCACAGCATCGCCCTTCTGCGCGCCGGCGAGTCCGGCGAGATCGACAACCTTCTCGTTGCCCAGCGCTTTCAGCAGCGACGATGTAAGTTCATCGCCAAGTTTGATCCAGGCCAAAGCCGTCGCACCATACCGCTTTACGAATTCCTGCAACTCATCGAGCGCCTTGCGCGACATCGACGCGCCGCCGCCCACCACGATGCCTTTGATCTTACCGCCGGCTGAGAGCACTGACGCGTAAGGTGCGAAGGTTGTTTCAGCGAGGGCCGGTGAAAGATCCTGCAACTCCATCGCGGGGATGCGCAGGTCTGGTTTATCGGAGCCAAAACGGCGCATGACTTCAGCGAATGTGAAGCGCGGAAAGGGAACTGCCAGGTCGACATCAATCAAGCGAAAAATTCGCGCAAACAACCCTTCGACCAATTTGTAAACCTGGTCCGGCGTCGCAAAGCTCATCTCAACGTCGAGCTGCGAAAACTCCGGCTGTCGATCTGCGCGCAGGTCTTCGTCGCGAAAGCAGCGCGCGATTTGGTAGTACTTGTCGAGTCCCGCAATCATGCAAATCTGTTTGAAAATTTGCGGGCTTTGCGGCAGCGCGAAGAATTTTCCGGGCTGGACGCGCGACGGGACGATGTAATCGCGCGCGCCTTCGGGCGTTGATTTGATCAGGTTCGGTGTTTCGATCTGCGTGAAGCCCTGCTCGTCCATGTATCGATTGATTTCCAGAAGCATGCGATGGCGCAGGCGCAGGTTCGATTGCAGTTGCGGCCGCCGCAAATCGAGATACCGATATTTCAAACGCAGATCTTCAGCCGCGAGCGCCGTCTCAGACGCGTCCAGTTGGAAGGGCAGCGTGCGCGCATCGTTCAGAATTCGAATTTCCGTGGCCTGGATTTCGATGTCGCCGGTGGCGATCTTCGGATTGCGCGAGTTTTCGTCGCGCAGCACGACTTGGCCGCTGACCGCCAACACGTATTCTCCGCGCACGTCTTTCGCTTTGGCGTGCGCTTCGGAAGCGTTTTCCTGATTCACGACAATTTGCGTAAGGCCATCGCGGTCACGCAAGTCGATGAAAGTCAGCGGCCCGAAATCACGCCGCCGCGCGCACCAGCCCATCAACGTCACGCGCTCGCCCACGTTTTTCTTGCGCAGCGCACCGCATGAATGGGTGCGCTCGAGGTTGTAAAGATTCTCAATCATTCAAGTTTCAAGTTTCGAGTTTCGGGTTTCAAGTTTCAGGTTTCAAGTTTTTGCAGCGAACTTGAAACTTGAAACCTTAAACTTGAAACTGTTCAGAACAGAACGGTCCCGCCATCAACATTGATCGCCTGTCCATTGATGCCGCGACCTTCTTCTGAAGCCAGCAACACGGCCAGCGCGGCAACTTCTTCGGCGGTGATCAGTCGATTTTGCGGACTCATTGTTTCAAGCGCGCGAATAGCTTCGTCTTTTGAAATCGCCGTGCGCGCCACAATGTTTTCGACTCCACGTGCGGTCATCTCGGTGTCGACATAGCCCGGACAGATAGCATTAACCGTAATGCCAAGCGGCGCCACTTCCAACGCGAGCGATCGAGTTAATCCGAGCACGCCGTGTTTGGACGCGGCATAGGCGGAGATATAAGGCGCCCCAGTCTTGCCGGCAATCGAAGCAACATTGATTACTCGGCCCCAATGACCGCGGATCATTGCCGTCAACGCTGCGTGTGTGCAATGAAAGGTTCCCGTGAGATTAACCGCGATATGGCGCTGCCAAATGGCTTCGTCGGTCTTGATGAACGGCGCAGTCTCCACGACGCCGGCGTTATTCACGAGAATGTCGGGGGCCCGGCCAAACTTCTCATTCGTAAGCTCAAATGCGCGCTTGACGCTTTCAGCGGAAGCCACGTCACAGTTGACTGCAAACGCCGCCGCATCGTGCTGTCCATTTATCTCGGCAGCCACTGATTCGATTTGATCTTGCGTCCGTGCGGCGACAGCAACCGACGCGCCTTCTTGCGCGAAAGCAATCGCAATCGCGCGGCCAATGCCGCGGCCTCCGCCGGTAATGAATGCGAGCCTGTTCTGTAATTTCATTACAGTTTCCAGTTTCTAGTTTCTAGTTCGTTTATTAATTGACAACTCGAAACTCGAAACTCGAAACTCGTAACACGAAACTGAATTCACCGTCCGGTGAAATTCGGTGGACGTTTCTCCAGGAATGCGCGCACACCTTCGCGGCCGTCTTCAGAAGCAAAGCAACGCATCTGCGCATCCACTTCGTATTGCAGCATGCGGTCGAGTGTATCCTGTTCGCTCGCGTATACAGCTTGCTTGGCTGCGCCAATGGAGATAGCCGCGCTGTCGCGCAAACGCTCAGCCAGCGCGCGTGTTTCGTTTTCGAGTTGATCGGCAGGCACTACGCGATTCACCAGGTTGAGCTGCAGTGCCGCCTGCGCGTCGATTGGCTCGCCGAGAAAGAAAAGTTCGCACGCAACGTTTGACGGCACCATCCGCGGCAAAAAGTAGGTGCCTCCCCAATCAGGATGAAAGCCGATCTTCACGAACGATTGACTGAAGGTCGCGTCGGCGGAGGCGATGCGCAGATCGCAGGCGAGCGCCAGATTGAATCCAGCCCCTGATGCCGGTCCATTGATCGAAGCAATGACCGGCTTGGTCATGTGGCGGATTGCGAGGATGACGCGCCGCGCTGCGCCGAGTAGCCGCGCGAATTCTTCCGAATTATTTCGTTCGATTAGCTCCGCCATGAAATTGACGTCGCCGCCAGCGCAGAAGGCCCGACCGGCGCCGGTTACAATAATCACGCGCACGTCCGGATCGCTGCCGGCTTCCTCGAGCGCCTCAGCCAGATCGCGCCGCATGTGCCCGACGAAAGCGTTCAGCTTCTCAGGTCGGTTAAGCGTGATGGTGACGATGCCGTTATCTTCGGAAACTGTGATTTGATCGTTGTGCATTTCAGTGAGCAGTGAGCAGTGAACCGTGAGCAGTTAAAAAGCATTTCGCTGCTTACTGCTCACTGCTAACTGCTTACTTTCCTTTGAATTCTGCCTTGCGCTTGTTTACGTACGCGTCGAGACCTTCTTTCGCATCTTCCGACTGAAACAGTTGCTGTTGAAGCTCGCGTTCCAACGCCAGTCCGGATTCGAGCGGAATCTCGGCGCCGGTTTGTACCGCGCGCTTGATGCGGCCCACCGCGCGTGAAGGTTTGTTCGGTGTGGTGAATTGCCCAGCGTATTCGAGCGATCGTTTCATGAAATCCGCGGCGTCGTTTGCGTCGATGATTCGATTCACGAGGCCAAGCGCTTCACCTCTCTCGAAATCAAACAGCTCACCGGTCGCCATCAACTCGATCGCTTTTGATTTTCCCACCAAACGCGCGAGCCGCTGCGTCCCACCCGTGCCCGGCAAAACGCCAAGCGAAACTTCCGGAAGTCCCATCTTTCCTGCGCCACGTCGCGCGATGCGAATGTCGGCGGCCATCGCGACTTCCAAACCGCCGCCGACGCAATGCCCATTGATGGCCGCAATCACCAGCTTCGGGGTCTGTTCCAGACGACACATCGTTTCATTCGCGTGCAGACAGAAATAGTATTTGAACTCCGGCGTGACTTCGCTGAGCATCGCGATGTTCGCGCCCGCGCAGAAGAATTTCTCGCCCGCGCCCGTGATGACGATGACTTGAACAGCTTCGTCCATCCGCGCTTGCAGAATACACGCGTCGAGCTCTTGCATCATCGCGTACGAGTAGGTGTTTGCCGGCGGATCGTTGAGCGTGAACAGCGCCACGCCATCTTTCACCTCGTAGCCAATTAGTTGTTTGTCAGTTGCCACGCTTAAATCTTTCTGGGCTTGAACCATCTGTTGTCTAAACCAATCTTCTAAGTTTTAACTTGACGTGAATCGTGTCCTTATCACGCTTCAGGGTTAGGTCATATTCGCGTCTATCATGCATAAACATACGGCGAATCTCTTCCAACGAAAACTCTGAAGCCGGTCGACCGTCAATAGCGAGCAGCGTCTCGCCCCCCTTGATGCCGGCCTCGGTAGCGGGCGTGTCCGGTTCGAGGTCGTCAATCAGATATGTCGCCAGGTCGTCACCGTCGGCGACCAATTCTAATCCGCTCATGTCGGCTTCAAAAGGCTCATTGAGCGCACCGTTAGGTTGGAAAGTTATTCTGCGTCGCGACAAGTCAACCACCAGCTTAAAGCGGCGAAAGATTGGACCGCCGAGCAACCCGTCGTAACGCCGGCTGGAATAGTCACCCTGTTTCGCCAGAGACAGCTTGCCAATCGAATTCGGCAAACGATATTTACCAAGGGTCACGCTCTCAAGACGCGTGGTGACCGCCTCTGCCGTGCCGCCGACGCCGCCTAATCGTTCTTTTTTGGATCGCTTCACAAGCGACAAAAGATTGTGCCGGCGGACAAACGGTGTATTGATTTGCATAGCTCCAGTTGAGCCGGTGTCGATCTCAAATGTCCCTGAGAACTCTCGGTTCGCCAATGCAAACTTCGTTTGAATCATCGGCAGGCCACCCTGCAAAGTCACCGGAAACACCTGACCGCCGGCCTCAGTTGTGTAACTCGCGACATCGTAGAAACTCAGTTCATGCTTCTCATAATCAATTTCGGCAACCACGCGGCCAATAATGTCATTGCCTATGATTCCGCCGATGGGAAAGCCGAAGTGCGCCGAGAAGAAATCGATCGGCAGCGTATAAACAGTCAGCCGCGCGATTTCAAATCCCGGGAACTGAATATTGACGTCGGGCACGCGCTGCGCCTCTGCTTTTCCGGCTGCACCCGTGCTCACAATCTTCCCGTGTGCTTTTAGGCCGAGCGTCTCCGCGCGCTTAGTGTCAATAACTGTATTACTTGCGCCGGTGTCAAAAATGAACCAAAGCGGCTCAGAGTTATTTACGCGCGCTTGGACCAAAACGAGGTTATTGACTAATTCGAACTTGATCCCTTGGGCGGATGTACCGGCGGCGAATTTATGAACCGGTCCCGATTGGATTCGGGGCTTTTTGGATCGACGCTGCGCAGCGCTGATCGAAACGTGCGTCAAACAAGCGGCCGCAATAAGAGTGAGAGTCAGAAGAAATCGCCGGCTCAAAAAAAGTTTTGCCATTAATTGTGGTTAGCAGCGCTACATTGAGCGAGCGTATTTGTCCTGATTCTGGATTCAATGCGACTTCTTGGATCGTAGCCGCATTGAAAAACTCTTGACGGTAGCATCGTCGGACAGACTTCCGTTCGCGGCCTCGCTGTTCGAACCAAAATCAACTATCCAACCTGATGCCAGCTCGAGGGAATATCCGCATGGGTTGGCAGGAGTCGCCTGGGCGAGCGGCTTAACGCTCGTCGCTGTATCTCCGACCGCCACACCTTCAGGCGTCTTAAAATGGTGATCCGAAGTAGTGATACGCTGAATAATCTGGTCTGCGTCGACAAACACGTGATATTCAACTCCCTTGAAGACTACCAGGAAGACAGTCAACATCTCCCTGGGAGCCGGTTTCTTATTGGCTCCTTTCGGATAGCCTTCGGCCTTAATACCAGGACGGGGCTCCTGAGAGATCTCCTCATATTTTGTATTCCCGCCATAGACCGGCGATCCCAAACACGGCAGTTGGGGTTTCGAGCGCGCCTCTTGCGCGGCACCTATTGCCGGCCGGAGCAACGCCACACCGAGCAACAAAATTGCAAGCATAGTCTTTACGCCGCCGCGCCAAACGTTTGCGTTTTCAGATCGCTTCCATTTCCAAGCGCCGGCGAGCTTGCGTTTTGAGTTTCCCATAAACCCGTTCAGAAAAATTTGCACGATAATGTCCACCAGATCGGTAACTGCAAGTTTCCCCGACGGATCGTACCAGTTATAAATCCAGTTCATCATCCCGAACAACGCGTAGGCAGCCACCGTCAAATCGACTCTGCTTGTCGCCGGCTGTTGTTCCTGAATCTCGCGGAGAATTTTGCGGGCGAGCTTCGCATATTTTTCCTTCTTGGTCGAAACATGCGCGTGCATGTCTCCGGCGAGCGATTCAGCCTCATGCGAGAGCACCTTCATCTCGGCCATGTTCGCGGCGAAGAACGACAGATGATTGTCGATGAAGATGTGCAGCTTCTCGAACGGATCGTCCACTTGTTTGATTCGTTCCTCGAGTCGATCGCGCAGGCGTCCGAAGCAGTGGTCCTGAATCAGGAAGAGCAGCTCTTCTTTGGATTTGCAGTAGTGATAAAGGCCCGCGAGGCTGACACCCGTCGCGCGTGAGATGTCGCGCATCGACGTTGAGTGATAGCTCTTCTCGGCAAAGATGCGCGCAGACGTGCGCAGAATGTGCTCGAGCTTTTGATCGTATCGAGAGAATTGACTCATTGACTCATTGATTCATTGATCCATTGAATCATTCGAATTTGGCTAGAGACCAATGTATCAATGATTCAATGAACCAATGTCACAATCTGACATACTCAAACTCAAACGGCTTACCCTTAATTCCCGTCGTCGGCGGGGCAATCCAATTCGCGATCTTGCCAACTTCAGTGACCGGCTTCATCAAGCTGCGCACGTACTCGCGGTCTTCGATCGTCGGCAGCCACTCAGATTTCTTTGCTGCGAACGCTTCCTGCGAAATCAAATTGCCTTCAATGTCGAAATGATGTCCCGCATATTCACCGACGTGGCGATGGAAGCGGATATTGGGCAGGTACAAAAGTGGCACAGGCTTCAGTCTGTGGTTGCCCTCACCGACTGAAGTCGGCGCCACTATCCCCTCATCCGCCAGGGCCTTGTTCCAACGCGCCAAGCCTTTCTCGCAATCCTTGACGTACTCGCCGCGCAGGACTTCGTTCAAAGCATTCCGTAAGGGAACTTCGCGCGGGACGAGCTTGCCGTCCTCGACAACCATCATTGTGAAGGCGCCTTCGGTCGCGATGTGATCAGTGTATTGCTCCTGCTCTTTGAAGCGACCTTTCAAACCCGCCGCGAAAAAGTCGGCCGAGTTTGAACTAATCTCGCCACCAAATAGATCAAGCGAATAACTGAACCAGAAGTTGATGTACTTCTGAATAATTTCAAGCGGGATGCCGCCGGCTGCGCGTACGTCTTCATTCTGTTTCATCAATTGCGCCGTGCGTTTGACGACGCGACTTAGACCCGTGTCGCCGACAAACATGTGGTGCGCTTCTTCCGTCAGCATGAAGCGGCACGTGCGCGCCAAAGGTTCGAAGCCGGACTCAGCCAGCGCGGACAACTGATACTTCCCGTCGCGATCCGTAAACATCGTGAACGCGTAAAAATTCAACCAGTCGTCACACGGCTGATTAAAGGCTTCGAGGATCCGAGGTTTGTCGGGATTGCCGCTGCGGCGTTCGAGCAAAGCGTCGGCTTCATCGCGACCATCGCGGCCGAAATATCCGTGCAGCAGATAAACCATCGCCCAGAGGTGACGACCTTCTTCGACGTTTACCTGAAACAGATTGCGCATGTCATAGAGCGAGGGACACGTGTGTCCCAACTGTCTTTGCTGCTCAACGGACGCCGGTTCGGTATCGCCCTGCGTAACAATGATTCTGCGCAGCGCGTTGCGAAACTCACCCGGCACTTCCTGATAAGCCGGCGCGCCGTAGTTGTCGCCGAAACCGACTTTCGCGCCGGCTTGTGCAGGTTCGAGAAAGATCCCCCAGCGATATTCGGGCATCTTCACGTAATCGAAATGCGCCCAGCCTTCGCTGCCGACGTCGATGGCCGTGCGCAGCCAGACATCCTTCTGCTGGAAACCTTCCGGCCCCATGTCGTTCCACCACGATAGAAAATTCGGCAGCCATTTCTCCAGCGCGCGCTGCAGACGTTTGTCTTCGCTCAGGTTAACGTTATTCGGAATTCGTTCGTTGAGATTCATGATGTCACTTGCTGGGAGCGCGGACGTCCTCGTCCGCAAGGGTCCAGCACGCTCAAGTTTCAAATCAAAAAGCTGTTGGCGCTCCGCGCTGAATGCGGGCGAGGACGCCCGCGCTCCCAGCATTATGTTCGCTTGTAGTCAAACTTCGCCTGTGTCGGCTTGCCGTAATTCGTCAGCGCGCCGTTAGGCCCCACCGCATTCGGCCTTTGAAAGATCCAGTTCTGCCAGGCTGTCAGCCGCCCATAGATCTTCGTGTCCATAGTTTCCGGACCGGCAAACCGCAACGATGCTTCCATCCCCGTCAATGCGTCGGGCGAAAGCGACGTGCGCTCTTCAATCGCCACGCGAATCTCATCTTCCCAATCAAGATCGTCCGGTGCGAAGGTAACAAGTCCCGCTGCGTCAGCCGCTTCAGTGTCGAACGCGCCCTCGTGCGCAAATGCTTCGTACGCTTTCTTCGGCTCGGCCAGGAAACGCGACTGCAAACGCGTCAAACCGTTGCTCATCGGGAACGCGCCCGTGTTGAGTTCGCTCAAAGCGACTTCAACCGTCTCGTCCGGATTGTTCAGCATGTAACTGCGATCGGATGCGAGTAGCAGCTCGAACAAATTCCCCGCGAAGCAACTGCCCGGTTCGATGATTGAGAAGAAGCTCTTGGCGGTCAGATCGAGTCGCCGCAGCACGCGGGCCATCTGCAAAACGATTTCGCGAATCAGCCAGTGTTCGCGATTTGTGGCGAGCGTCTTGTCAACCGCGAGCACATTGTCGATCGACCCTTCAGTGCGCACGCACACCAGACCGACTTCCGGCTCGTTCACGCGCAGATACAACAAGGCGTCGTCGAGTTCACGATAGGCGCGCAGCGGCCAATAATCATCACCAAGGTTACGAATTTCGTCGGCAGACGCGGGCAGGCCGGCTTCCGGTCCGCGCATCGTCAGATCGGCGTAACGCTTATCGCGGTGAAACTTCAGTGAGACGTATTTGTATTCGCGGCTGTCGTCTGTAGGGGCGGGGCTTGTCCCCGCCCGTTCTCCCGAATCACTGCGGGCAGGGACAAGCCCTGCCCCTACAGTAAGCGGGCCCAACTTAATTCCCACCGGGGATGCTTGCTTTGTGTCAGACCGTAAATTAACAATTTGCGCCACACGATCATCGATGGAGCTCTGAAACTTGCTCGTCGTGAACGTGTCGTCGATCAGTCCCCACTCTTTGGCACGCTTGCCTTTCAAACCCTCGGCCAGCGTTGAGAAGACGTCAGCACGATCGCGCCGAATTTTTCTCTTATCGACGAGGCGCGTCAGGCCGCCGGTGCCCGGCAAAACTCCCAGCAAAGGAACTTCGGGAAGGGAAACGGCTGAGTTGCCGTCGTCAACCAGATAGATTTCATCGCAGGCGATGGCCAATTCGTAGCCGCCGCCCGACGCAGTTCCATTCAAGGCCGCAAGGTAGCGGCGTCCGGAAGCGCGTGAGTCGTCTTCAATGGCACAGCGGGTCTCGTTCGTGAACTTGCAGAAGTTCACCTTGAACGCGTGCGATGAAGTGCCGAGCATGTAAATATTTGCGCCGGCGCAAAAGATACGCGGCTTCAAACTCGTGATGATGACGGCCTGAACTTCCGGGTGCTCGAAACGGATCCGCTGAATCGCATCTGCCAGTTCAATATCGACGCCCAGGTCATAGGAATTCAGTTTCAGCTTATAGCCATCGGCGAGCGTTTCGTCTTCCTGTACGTCCATCGATAGTCGCGCGACCGGACCGTCGAATGAAAGTTTCCAGTGCCGGTATTGGTCGGGTGAAGTTTGAAAGTTAATCATGCCGTGTTTGTTACCATTCGAACGTTCGTTCGAAAAATAGCATGATAGGAGAGCGGCTGGGCGACGTCAAGGCGAGAAAAAACGCGGTATTACATTCAAACGCAGGGCGCAGGGTTTTTGCCGAAAGAACTCCAATGGACGCCCTCATGGGCCTCGACGGCCTTGGCGATTCCGTCGCAGCTCGCGCCACGCTTCATATCATCGATTTCCTGTTTCGCATTGCGACTGAGTCCGCAAAGCTGTTCGCGCCGTTTCTTCTTTCTCCTTTTCCGCCTTCATTGTCTTCTTTTCCGTTTCCAATATTCCCGTGTCTACCGAGTCACCGTACGGTGTGTACTCGACCGCTTCCGGCCCAGTGTCGCCGGGCGGTCGCTTGAAGCCTTTTGCAGTCGCGGCGGCAAATCTGCTGAATTCGTCGGAAGCGGGTGCGTGGTCCAACTTGCGTAAGTCGGCAATTTTCGCTTGGAAGGCCTGCTGCAAACCCACAGCGTTACGCAGTTCGATCTGCAATGCCCCGAGATTGCTGCAGTCACATTCGCCCTTAGCAATCGTAGCCGGCGCCGCCAAGGGTTGCGGACTGCCAATTGCTGCCAGAGCAGCAAGTACGAAACCAATAATTATCCACAGAAACTTTTGCATCTGCTCTTCTTAACTTCCGCTCAAACTGGCTTTCGATTCGCTCACGGAATTCGCACCCACTCTTCTCCATTCAGACAAGAGACGTAGCCGTTCGCATGGCCGCAGTTGGCGCGGAGCGCCGCGCCGTCCAACGGCGTGCTGTCGCCGATATATATCAGCGAGAGCACCGCCGCCCCGTTTGGCTGGCTCATGTAGGCAACAAACTGATAACGCATCGCGGGGTTCTGTCTGGACTTCATAGTGATGAAGCCGCCAGACAGAACGACCGTGCCGCTGTCCGATTCACGGATCGTCGTGTTGCTGGCCCGGCCCTGGAATTTCGAGTCGTATGTGCCGTCGGCGCGAATGAAGTATTTCTTCCCAAAGAAAGACACGCTCGTCGTAGATTGCGAACTGGAAGTGACATATTCCTGCACGGCGGCCCCGCCGATTTCCCACGTGCCGGCGAGATCGTTCGTCGTTATCGTTTTTCGCAAGCGGCCGATCAGCGGTTTCTGCGGCTGGATGTAAGGCTTGTCCGGAAACGGATCGAAATCGAGAAAGTCTGAATTGCCTTTTGGCGCAGGCGTCGATGCCGGCGGAAGCGCCGGGTTCGTGCCGGCCAGGACCCTGGTTTTGTCCATCTTGATGCTGGTCATGAACGCATCGATCTGAGGCAGGTATGCCTGGTTATTGAGGATGGCGAGAACGCTCGCTGCTCGACCGTATCCACTCACGACCGTCATGATTACGACTAATTTATTTCCGTCCGATTCAATCTCCGCGGCGCTTGAAACTGATGTCCAGCCATCTTCCGTCTGAATTTCAGTCTTAGGATTTGTATCCGCCTTAAACGGCTTGACGATCAATTCATTCCATTCATTGGCAAAGTCTTTTTGCGGGCTGCCGGCGGTTGGTGAACTCGAGTAAACAGAAAGAACACAAAGCGCATTCGTGCTCTGGTTGCTGTCGGTGTAGATCACGACGCCGTCTTTTGGCGTCCTGGCCCAACCCTTGGGCGGCGTGTATTCGATAATGTCAACTCGTTCGGTCTGACAAGAGACCGCCTGGGGGATCAGAAAAACAAAATGGGCGATGACTAAAACAAAAGTGATGTTCAGTGCTTTCATAATTGCTTCTGCTTAATCGTCGATCCTTTCAGATACACGGAGAGTAACGATCTCAACGGACCGCTAAAACAGAGACGTCTTTTCTAGTCGCTTACGCGGGTAAGTAACCGCTCAAATAACTAAGGCAGGAAAAGAAGGGTGTTTGAGCGGGCCCACTATATAGGAGTTCCCGTCAGGATCATATCCGGCCACGATGCGCAGAGTCATTCGCGGACCGCGCGGCGCTTGCCGCTGGGATGATTTCGCGAAAGAGGTCGCGAGTCGAGGTAACGCTCGCGATTGTTGGTCGTTTGTTTGACCGCATCGACGAGCGTGACTATGTGGGTTTCAGGGCGAAAGAATGAACTGCTTCACCTTAACGATACTCGGGAGAGGCGACGACCGGCAGATTGTAAACGCCCGCCAAGGTGTTCAGATCGAAGCGCACGCTCGCCCAGCGACTTTCCACTTTCGGGCCGAGACGCCGGTTGCGCATGGCGACATTGATCTTGCTGGCGAGTTCCAGACATCTTCGGACGTGTTCTTTATTGTCGATCCACTTGTCACTCCGATCGAATTCTTTGCGCAAGTCGTCAGTCGCGTGCTCGAGGTCTTTCGCATATTCGTTTAACTGATCTTCGCGATTCGTGTTGTTCAAGCGACTGTGATCGAGGGCCTTGTCGAATTCTTTCTTGAACTTGTCGGTACTGTCTTCGACGCGTTTGATGATGCGGTCAACGTCACCTTTTGTGTAGACGCGACCGCGCGCAACCCGCGGCTGTGCCTGGACATAACCAGCCACAAGAAGCACGGTGAATGCGGTGGCAAGCGTAAGTCTAAAGTAGCTTTTCATTGTCTCTCCTCTTAAACGTCCTTCAGCTGCTAGTCAGACGCGGGGTATTGGGTTTTGGGCGAAAGAAATTGGCGGAGGCGTGTAGGAATCGAACCTACCTGAGCCTGCTCTCGCAGTCTCACTAACGGTTTTGAAGACCGCGCCATTCACCAGAACAGATGCGCCTCCAATTGTGGCAAAGAGTGAATTGAGCGGCGTATAGAGTACCGACTTCAGCCGGAATTTGTCGAACGCGTATGTGTCAGAACCGCGAGCGGTAGCGACCGGATCAGCAGGCGCGTTTGGTGAAAACAAGGGAACGTTCCTTGGCTCAGGAGCCAAATGATCCGGTCGCTACCGCTCGCGGTTCTGACACGAATTGCTTGACGCTCAATCAGCGACGTGATATTTCGTGCCGCGCAATCGAGCGGTCTTCGCTTCCCAGACTTCCACTTTGCTGCTCACCGCTGATTGCTCAAGTTAATGAAAGACTGGATTGCGCTCAATATGACTCCCGGTGTTGGTCCACGTGTGACTGCGCGTCTGCTGGAACACTTCGGTTCAGCGGAAGCGGTCTTCGATGCTCCTCGTCGTGAACTGGCGTTGTTGCGTTTGACGCCGGAGACAATCGAGTGCATCGCCAATCGCGAACTTCACGAACGCGCCGCAGCGGAAATCGAAAGAGTCCGCAAACTCGGAGGCGACATTCTCGTCCTGGATGATGGCGTCTACCCGACGCTGTTGCGCGAGACTTACGATCCGCCGGTAACGCTATACGTGAAGGGCGCGTGGTCGGAATGTCTCGAGCGGCCCTGTGTGGCGATTGTTGGTTCCCGTCGCTGCTCAACTTACGGTCAGAACGCCGCACTGATGTTGGCGCGTGAACTGGCACAACGCGGGGTGACAATCATTTCCGGCCTGGCGCGCGGCATTGATGCGGCGGCGCACCGCGGAGCGTTGGAAGGCGGCGGCAAAACCGTGGCAGTGATGGGAACGGGCCTGGATCAATTCTATCCGCGCGACCACAGCAAGCTGGCACTTGAAATTCTGAACAAAGGCGGCGCGCTGGTGACGCAATTTCCGCTCGGCACACCACCAGTGTCCGAAAACTTTCCTTATCGCAATCGCGTGATCAGTGGATTGAGTTTAGGAGTAGTGGTGGTGGAAGCGGCAGAGAATTCCGGCTCTTTGATTACGGCGCGGCTGGCGATGGAACAGAACAGGGAAGTCTTCGCTATCCCGGGGAACATCACTTCGCGCAATTCGTTCGGCACGAACTATTTGATCAAAGGCGCGGGAGCCAAGCTCGTCCAGCAATGGCAGGACATTGCGAGTGAATTGCCGGCTGAGATTGCTGCCCAACTGCTGCCGCCGCCCAGCAAGAAAAAGAAAAGAGGCGAGCTGGTTGATCAACTCGCCCTGACTCCAACTGATTTAAGTGAGCACGAACGCGCGATTTTCAAACTGTTGATGACCGATACGCCCCAACAGATCGACGCACTGGCCGAAACAACCAAGCTATCGATCACGCAACTGACCACCGCGTTGCTCACGCTGGAAATGCGTGAGCTGATTCGGGCGCTTCCGGGCAAGTGCTTCGTGCGGCGGTTGTAATCGGTCGTGGCTTTGACTCAACGTTTTCCGGCTCTTTTCTGACTCGATTTGACGTTACCGCCGTTCTTAGTGCTATTTTCATCCGCGCTCAAACCCTGAGGAGTTACCAACAAAAGCAACCTTCGGAGCAGGAATTTTCATCAGTGTCCGCCCGGAGTACCAGTTCAATGGCTAAGAATCTCGTAATTGTCGAATCGCCCGCCAAGGCGAAGACGATCAATAAGTATCTCGGTAAGGACTTCGTGGTGAAGGCCTCGATCGGGCATATCAAAGATCTGCCTTCGAAGGGCCTCGGTGTCGACGTTCAAAACAACTTCGCGCCGGAATACGAGATCATTCCTGATTCAAAAAAGCGTAATAACAAAAAGATCGTTGCAGATCTAAAGAAGACTGCGAAAGAGGTCGATGCGATCTATCTGGCCGCTGACCCCGATCGCGAAGGTGAGGCGATCTGCCAGCACCTCGCGGAAGAGATCGTTCCGAAGAAACCTGCCAAGCCCGCCTTTCGCGTGATGTTCAATGAGATTACCAAGCGCGCGGTCCAGGCAGCGTTCGACCATCCGAAGCAGATCGACGGAAACCTGGTTGATGCACAGCAGGCGCGACGGATACTCGATCGCCTCGTGGGCTACAAAGTTTCGCCGCTGCTCTGTCGCACGATTGGAGGACGTCTGAGTGCGGGCCGCGTCCAGTCCGTGGCTTTGCGCATGGTGGTCCAGCGCGAACGCGAAATCGAAGCTTTCGTCAAGACCGAGTATTGGACCATTGGCGCCAACCTCAGTGGCAATCAACCACCAGCGTTCGACTCGCGCTTGCTGAAAGTCGATGACAAGACTGTCAAGACCAGTGGTTTCGATCAGGATTTGAAGAAGTCGGAGATTCTGATCGGCACCGACCAGCAGGCGAACGAGATAGTCGCCGAAGCGCAACAACAGACTTTCGTTGTCAACGAGGTCACCACCAAAGAACGCAAGCGCAATCCGGTTCCGCCGTTCATCACCTCAAAGTTGCAACAGGAAGCTTCACGCAAACTCAGCTTCCCGGTGAAGCGCACCATGATGATCGCGCAGCACCTCTACGAAGGCGTGGAGATTGGCGAAGAAGGCTCGGTGGGGCTGATTACTTACATGCGTACCGACTCGACGCGCGTGAGCGAGACGGCGCTGGGCGAAGTTCGCGGATTCATCCAGGGACAGTACGGGGAAAAATATCTCCCGGAAAAAGCAGTGCACTATCGCTCGAAGAAAGACGCGCAGGACGCCCACGAAGCGATTCGACCTACCGATGTGACGCGCACCCCGGATTCGCTGGCGAAATATCTGAAGCCGGAAGAACTGAAACTATACCGGTTGATTTGGCAGCGCTTTGTCGCGTCGCAAATGATGCCGGCGCTTTTCGATCAAACCACAATCGATATTAATGCCGGACGATTTGTGTTCCGCGCCACCGGATCAGTCTTGAAGTTCGACGGCTTCCTGAAAGTCTACCAGGAGGGTCGCGACGAAAAGGCTGACGACGAGGAAGATGAGCGCACTCTGCCTTTAGTGCAGAAAGGCGAAACGTTAACACTCAACAAGATCGATCCCGAGCAGCATTTCACTGAGCCGCCGCCCCGGTACACCGAGGCGACCCTGGTGAAGGCGCTCGAAGAAAAGGGCATCGGCCGCCCCTCGACCTATGCCGCGATCATGACAGTGATCCAGGATCGCGAGTACGTCGAGAAGAAAGAAGGGCGTTTCCATCCGACGGCGCTCGGCAAAACGGTGAACGATGTTTTGATCGAGGGCGGGTTTGACGATCTCTTCAACGAGACCTACACCGCGCGCATGGAGGAAGAACTCGACGAGATCGAAGAGGGGAAGCTCAAGTGGACTGATGCGATTGGCGAGTTCTACAAAACTTTCAAGAAAGATCTTGCTCAGTTCGAGAAATACGCGAAGGACATCAAAGAGAAAGAGACGCCCACTGACGAAGTCTGCCTGAAGTGCAACACGCCCGGCATGGTGCAGAAGCTGGGACGGTTTGGAAAGTATCTCAAGTGCAACAACTGTGGCGCGACGCGTGATGCAGAACCAGTGCGAGCTCCGGAAGCCACCGCGGCGGGGGGAGACGGCGAAGAAGAGATCGAAGCGTGCGAACTTTGCGGGAAGCAGATGCAACTGAAACGCGGACGGTTCGGACCGTTTTACGGTTGCTCGGGCTATCCCGAATGCCGGAACATTCGCAAGATTTCCAAGAGCGGAAAAATGTCCGCGCCGCCGGTGCCCATCGATGAGAACTGTCCCGTGGACGGCGCGCAACTGGTGCGCAGGCAAGGACGCTTCGGCGAATTCATTTCCTGTTCGAACTATCCGAAATGCAAGTACATCAAGCAGGAAACTACGGGCGTTAAGTGTCCGCGGCCCGGCTGCGGCGGTGAACTGGTGGTGAAAAAGTCCCGGCGCGGAAAAGTTTTCTACGGCTGCGCTAATTATCCCAAGTGCGAGTCCGTCTTCTGGGACAAACCGATTGAAGAGAAGTGTCCGCAATGCGGCAAGCCATTCTTACTCGAGAAGACTACGAAGAAGGGTGTCACCAAGTACTGCTCAGACGCAGAAGGCTGTGGATATAAGAGCGAGTTGATGCCGCGAGGCCCGACAGAAGAGGTGGCGCAAGAGAAGCGGACCTAACCATCAGCCCTCCCACGGCGAAAATCCTCATGAACAAACCCGAAGCTGAGTCGCTCCTACGCCAGATGCTCGGCGCCGACAAATCTTTTCGTGAAGGCCAATGGGATGCGATTCATGCTGCCGCAAATCTCAAGCAACGTGTGCTCGTAGTCCAGCGCACCGGTTGGGGCAAGAGCATCGTTTACTTTTTAGCGACGAAAATTCTTCGCGATGGCGGCTCAGGACCTGCGTTATTGATCAGCCCCCTGCTGGCGCTGATGCGAAATCAAATCGATGCAGCACGCCACATCGGCTTGCGGCCATTTACCATCCACAGCGAAAACCTCGAACAATGGGCCGACGCACAGACGGCGCTCGCACGAAACGAATGCGACATTCTTCTTATTTCTCCGGAACGACTGGCGAATCCTGAGTTCCGCAGCAGCGTGCTCTCGCGAATCCAAAACAGCGTCGGCCTCTTCATTGTTGATGAGGCGCATTGTATCTCTGATTGGGGCCATGACTTTCGCCCGGACTATCGTCGCATCGTCCGCATCCTGCAAATGCTGCCGGCGAAAGTTCCGGTCGTGTGCACCACGGCCACTGCAAACAATCGTGTGGTGCAGGATGTCGTCGCTCAGATTCCAAACCTTCAGGTACAGCGCGGCCCACTAACGCGCGGGTCGCTGAAACTCTTCAACATCAAACTGAGTGATCAGAGCGAGCGCCTCGCGTGGCTGGCTGAGTTCGTCCCGAAGCTTCCCGGTAGCGGCATTATCTATTGCTTAACAATTCCAGACACGCGTCGAGTTGCGGGGTGGCTTCGGCAGAACGGAATCGACGCACTTGAATACTATGGGGATTTGGCCAATGAAGAGCGTTTGGAGACTGAACGGAGGTTAATCAGCAACGAATGCAAAGCGCTGGTGGCGACGGTAGCACTCGGAATGGGTTTCGATAAACCCGATCTGGGTTTTGTCATCCACTTTCAGCGACCCGGCTCAGTCATCGCTTATTACCAACAAGTCGGACGGGCCGGCCGTGCGGTCGACGAGGCGTACGGCATTCTGTTGAGCGGCCGCGAAGACGACGAAATTCAGGACTACTTTATTCGTTCAGCGTTTCCGCCCGCTAAGGTGATGTCGCAAGTATTACAGGCGGTTGAGCAGAGGTCTGGCGTCACCGTCAATGAACTGATGTCGCAAATGAATTATCGACGTGGAGTGATCGATAAAACTCTGAAGCTACTGGAAGTGGATGGTGCTGTTATTCGAGATGGCAGGACGTTCATCCGCACTCCCAATGCGTGGCATCTGGATTTATTGCATTCGGAGCAGGTGACCAAAAACCGTCGTGCCGAACTGGAGGAGATAAAAGGCTACGTCGATCACACTGGCTGCCTGATGGAATTTCTGGCGCTAGCGTTGGACGATCCGGCGCCTTCGCCATGCGGAAAATGCATGAATTGCTCTGGCCGTACTCACCGGCAAACAATCCCGCAGAAGCTGATTCACGAAGCGATTGAGTTTTTGCGCGGTGATGACGTTATTTTTGACGCGCGGAAACAATGGCCCGTCGCGGCGCTCGATGACATTCAAGAAGTTATGCCGGATGCCGTCGGCCTCACGAAGCAGGGAAGAGTAAGCACAAGAATTCCAGAAGATTTGCGCCCCCAACCCGGACGCTCACTGTCCATTTACGGGGACGCGGGCTGGGGACGAGTGGTGGCGGACGGCAAGTACCAGGCAAAACATTTCAGCGATGAACTGGTGGAAGTATCCGCGCGGTTGATACGCGAGCGCTGGCGGCCCGATCCATTTCCGGAATGGATTACTTGTGTTCCTTCGAATCGTGAACCGACATTGGTATCAGACTTTGGCAAACGCTTGGCGAGAATCTTGAATCTCTCTTTCGCACCTGTCATCGCGAAAACCCGCGAAACGGAACCGCAAAAACTTATGGAGAACAGTGCCCAACAATTGCGCAATTTGTTAGGAGCGTTCTCGGTCGAGCGTGATATCCTCCAAGCGCCGGTTCTGTTGGTTGACGATGTGGTTGATTCAGGTTGGACATTGACCATGATCGCAGCGTTACTGCGGATAAACGGCAGCGGTCCGGTCTTTCCTTTCGTTTTAGCCAGGGCCACCGCGGGTGATTCATGATCGATACGCGCGCACAACTAACCGACGATTCCGCAGCCGTTGTCATGCTGTGTTCGCGGTTGGGCTTGAGCGACGGCATTGAATCAACGGTATCGCCGCTGACGCTTAAAGAGTGGAACGCGCTCGCGCGGAGAATTCATGAGTCGGAGTTAGCCCGTCCGGGTGCGCTGCTGGGAATGTCTACCGCAGATCTGTCGAAACATCTCGCAATCGCTGAGGCGGAAGCTGAACGCATTGCCGCGCTGCTCGATCGCGGGGGTGCCGTTGCGCTGGAACTAGAACAAATGTCTGCGAGTGGCATTTGGTGCATGACCCGTCTTGATGATTCATATCCTGTACGACTGAAGGATTCGATGAAACATCAAGCGCCGCCGGTTTTGTTCGGCTCCGGCGAATTGTCAATTCTCAGTCGCCCGGCAATTGCGATTGTCGGCTCGCGCAACATTGATGACGAGGGGGCAACCTTTGCGCGCCGCCTGGGAGAAATATGTGCCCGCTCCTCAGTGGCGGTAGTGTCCGGAGGAGCGCGCGGGACGGATCGCATCGCGATGCAAGGTGGGCTGGACGCAGGTGGCTGCGCGATTGGAGTGCTGGCGGACAGTCTCACTAAGACCATCCGACAGAACGAAGTGCGTGGCTTCATCGCTGACGGGCGACTGGTTTTAGTAACACCTTATCGACCTGACAACGGGTTTTCAATTGGTGGGGCGATGGGCCGCAACAAGATAATTTACGGCGCTTCTGATTATTCAGTCGTAGTGTCGAGCGAATATGAGAAAGGGGGCACGTGGGCGGGCGCTGTCGAGGCCTTGACGGCGGGCTGGTGTCCTTTGTTCGTTCGTGCGAGCGCTGAGATTGGTCGAGGTAATCAAGAATTGATTACTAAGGGCGCCCACCCTCTTTCCTCTGCGGATCTTGCTGGAATGGGCGATGTGATCGGATGGATGACAGCGCATTCAAGCTCTCAACCACAGCAAGAACTGCTTTCCTTCGCCTAATCACCTTACGCTTCATCGCGCAGATAAACGGCCGAATACTCAACGTAATTCTGCCAAAAGCGATCGAGGCTGGCGACTTCTTCGTCAGACAACGGCCGTTTCACTCGTGCCGGCATGCCCATCACCAATGAACGTGGCGGAATGATCGTGCCGGGAGAAATCAACGAACCGGCCGCCACCAACGATTCATGTCCCACCCGCACATCGTCTAAAACAATCGATCCGATTCCGATTAGGCTCTTTCGTTCAATGTAACAACCGTGCAGCGTTACGCTGTGGCCGATGGTGACTTCTTCTTCGAGGATGGTCGGTTTCTCGCCAGTGCGCGTGTGCAGCACGCAGTTGTCCTGAACATTCGTGCGGTCGCCGATGCGTATGTAGAACATGTCGCCGCGTACGACTGAGCCAAACCAGACGGAAGCCTGCTCGCCGATGTGCACGTCGCCGATGATCTGCGCGCTGTCGGCGATGAATGCGGTTTCGTGAATTTGCGGATGAACACCGCGAAAAGGACGGATCATGATGGGAAGTGATTATGGCCAGAGCAGGACGAATTGCAACACGCGTATCATTTCAAATAAGTGAAGCTTCGCCAAGGACTCCTCATTCCAGGTTTGTGGTTCGAATCTATTGCCCAAACCCTCCACCGGCCGGGCTGCGCTCCTTTAAAGATGAATTCGTAGTTCGTTTCATGCAGGCCGTACTTCTCTTCATATGACGACGGGTTGATGCACTCACCATCATCGGGAAGTCGCCTCTTTTCCTCAGAACCGCGTGGCCAGCACGATTCGATTTCGACGGCGTAAGAGATCGCGCCCGGTACCGGATTCCATTCGAGCCGCGTATGTCGTGGAAAAATATCGAAGACTTGACTGTCTGCCGGTGAAAGTTGAATTGGCGCCGGTAACCTGCTTGAATCCGAGGTATCATCGGGCGGCGGCGTCTTTCTCTTGAGGTATACCGCGAAGTCAGCTTTCTGTCCCGCCGGAACGACCAAAGCACCCGGACCTTTCCTGGCGCCAGCCATTGAAACCAGCATTCCTCCTGCGATCACCCAATCTTCATAGCCATCTGCCACTACGCGTATCCCGATAGGTTCGGTCGGCGGCA
Organism: Pyrinomonadaceae bacterium; assembly: GCA_035606795.1. Lineage (GTDB taxonomy): Bacteria > Acidobacteriota > Blastocatellia > Pyrinomonadales > Pyrinomonadaceae > UBA11740. Next base: position 23,905 of record DATNEI010000107.1, on the reverse strand, counting down.
CGGGTAGCTGGAACATGCCCGATTGGCCATTTACCACCAGGTGAGTACGAGCGTTGGGATCGCGAGCTTGCCAGACCCAGACGACAAAGTTGGGGACCCGGCGATCAGTCGCTTCGTCGATGACTTTGCCGGTAATCAGTCCGCTCTTAGGGGGCATCGTGACTGTCGCCGTTTGATTCTCGGTTCCCTGGCCCAAAATCACTTCCGTAACCGGTCGTCGTGAAACTCGGTAAAACGGCAAGTAGGTGGGCATATAGTGTTCGGACATTTTGTCGGCGATGACCTGATATGTTCCCGGCTGCGCTATGTTGATGGTGAATTTACCCTGGCTATCAGATACCGCGCACGTTTTGTCGCGAACGTTGAGGCCGCTCGGGATTTTCAGCAGCGCGCATACGTTGCCGCCAGCGAAAAGTCGCCCCGCGTCGTCTCGCAATTCACCGCTGATCGTATACGGAGACTGGGCCACCGCCGCAGCGGACAAAGCTAGAAACGCAATCACTAATGCCGCGACAGATCGAGTCATCTCATAAACCCTTCAATGGTTGACCGGCAGTGAACTCAACCAGGTGTCCATCGGGATCGCGCACCATCGTGAAGTATCCAACGACACCGCCAATGTCGGCTGGCGGCTCAACCAGAATATTCTGTTCGCGCGCTTGTTGCGCCAGTCGATCTACTTCTTCCTTTGAGTCGCACTGAAAACCGAAGTGATCCAGCCGGGCCTTCACTTCATCCTGGATCACCACCAAAACAAAAACCGGATCCTCGCCCGGAGCAGTCTGCGGACCGAGCCAGACGTTGTGCCGTCCTTCGGGCCGCCGATCGCGAACAATGGTTAGACCGCAAAATGAAGTGTAGAAATCGATTGAACGATCAAGGTCGCTACAGTTAATGGTGATGTGAGTCCACCGTGGAGGCATGAGCCAGTCTTATTTCGAAACGGTCGAGTCTCTGACCTTATCGGTAAGGCTCTTGAGTGCATCCTGCCAATCAAAGATGGCCTGATTGCGCCGCTTTTGATCGATCTCGTCAACCCGGTGGGCGCCGTCGCTCCGCGCCATCTTAAGTCCGTACATGATTTGTTCGGCGATCCACGGTCTGCCGTTCTCTTTGGGCAGCTTGGGAAATTGCGACTGGATCTGGTCGATGTCTGTAGGATCCACATCGATGCGCCAATCGTTAATCTTCTGTTTTAGCTGGCCGAGGATTTCATTTGGTTCGCCGGTTCGTGGCTGGTCCAACAACAGTTGTAACAGCCTGGACCTTTGAATCCTGGACCCCAGCCGGCGAGCAGCCATTTCCGCGGCGTCAACCACAGCTCCATCGTAACTTCCATCAGCGAACAGAACGCTCTTCACTGAAATGCTGGATTCGCCCTGAATCCGAATAGGCGTTTTCATCGTTGCGTAAGCGCGAATCAGAGGCTTATTCGAAAATGGCGTCCACGTTTGCGTTTCGAACGAAGACATTTTTAGCGAGAGTCCGACTACGTCTTTGCCTGAAGCGTTTTGCAGCGTTAAGAGAAACTCCGAAGGCTCGCTTTCGGCTTGAACATTGATCAGTACGATTGATTGCACGGTGTTAACGAGTTGCGGAAAGCCTGAAGTCACTGTCTCTTCTGGACGCCACTCTTTACCTCGCTTGACGCGCAGGACAAGTTTCTCACGGCCATAATCTTCAAATTCCTTGACGACCACCGTTTCGCCTTCGTTGGCAAAATAGCTCGCGATGGGTTTCTCTTTCTCACCGTACTTCGGACCGGGTGCGTCTGCCGGACACGAATCGTCGAAGATGCCACCGATAGCGATACGCACTCCGCCGTATTCGAATGTGGGACTGATCGTAATCTTGGTTAACGCGATCGAGTTCTTCGAGGATTTACTGCGCGGCAGTTGCGGCGGCGGATCAATGTTCCAACGACTACCAATAGCCATGAAAGAAGGATTGGCAGGTTGCACTACTTCAACGCCTAAAGTCGCTTCTTGCTGCGCTGGAGCCGCAAGAGGAACCAACCCAAACAAAAGCAAGGCTGCGGTAGTAACCAGGTTTGATCGAATCATTGGCCTACCTCCTACAAACGGTTAGCCGCTGCTAGGGCCCTTGTGTAATAGGCTTCACGCGCCGGTGGCCGACGCTTTCGCTGCCAGCTCGCCGTTTAACTTCATGATTTCCAAAGTCATCTCAGCCGACGCGTACATGTCTTTCACGTCGAGCCATTCTTTCACCGTGTGAATGGCGCGCATACCGGTGCCCAGGTTCGCGCACTCGATGCCCTTGCGGTTGAAGACGTTCGCATCGCAGCCGCCGCCGGACGCCATCGTTTTCACGTCCAGGCCCATGCGTGCGGCCGCTTTAAGGACGAGCTGCACGACGTGCGAGCTGTCGGGAACATCCATTGAAGAGTAGTCGCGTTCAACATGCGACTCAACGGAAGCTTTGGTCGTCTTTCCGGCGACGGTGACTTCGTATTTCGCCGCGGCATCTTCGAGACACTTCTTCATGTGTTGAGTCTGTGCTTCGAGTTTCTGTTCGCTGTGTGATCGGGCTTCGCCTTTCAGCACTACCAGGTTCGGGATGATGTTCGTGGCCATACCGCCTTCGATCTGGCCGATGTTCGCCGTCGTCTCCTCATCAATGCGGCCGAGTTTCATGTTGGCGAGACCTTCCGCGGCGATCTTGATGGCTGAGATGCCTTCTTCCGGCGCGACGCCGGCGTGCGATTCGAGGCCATGAATCCGGAACTCCATGTGATTGGAATTGGGTCCCTTCGTGAACAGAAAGCCCGGATCGTCGGAATCGAAAACAATGCCGTACTTCGATTTCAACTGCGAAACATCCACGTTTTTGGCCCCGAGCAATCCGACTTCTTCGCAAATCGAGAAGATTGCTTCAATCGGCGCGTGGGGAATCTTTTGCTCCTGGAGGCAGCGAATGACTTCGATGATCACGGCGCAGCCGCTCTTGTCGTCGCCGCCGAGCACCGTGGTGCCGTCGGTGCGAATAATGTCGCCTTCGATAACCGGCTTGACCCCTTCGCCGGGAACGACGGTGTCCATGTGGGCCGACATCATGATCGGTTGCGCGTTCCCGATGGTGCCGGGAAATCGTGCGATGACATTCCCGGTGTTGCCGCCGACGGCTTCGCCCGCGCTGTCGATCTCGACCTGCGCGCCCATCTCTTCGCAGTACTTCTTGATACATTGCGCGACCTCGCGTTCTTTGCGCGAGTGGCTATCGATCTGCACGAGTTCGAGTAGAAGATTTTTGATGCGTTCCTGGTTGATCATCGGACCTCCGCGTTACCGCAGTTTCGAGTTTCAAGTTTCGAGTTTCGAGTCGTCAGAACCGAACTTGAAACTTGAAACTTGGAACTTGAAACTTGGAACTTGCGGTGCGCCAATCGTACTACACGAACTGACCTTCACGAAACGGCGGCCCGCCATTCCTTGCCTTGGCGCTCGAGGTGGTCCAGCGACTGCTGCAGCTCTTCCTGTTTTCTCGCCAGCAAGTTTTCATCCCGCCCAGCAGGGACTGAAATGGGCGGCCCAATTACCACCCGCGCGCGGCTGAATGGTTTGGGGATGCACGTGTGGTCCCAGGTTTTCTGCAGCTCCCAACACTTGTGGGTGGCGATCGTGAACGGAAGAATCGGTTGTCCCGATTTTTGGGCAACCAAGACCGCTCCCATCTTCGCTACGTAACGAGGCCCCTTTGGACCGTCGATCGTGAAGCCGCCTGGATGACCTGCCCGAATCAAACGGATCATTTCCACGGTGGCGCCAGTGTGCCCGCGGGTTGACGAGCCCTTCACAGTCCCGAACCCGAACCGCTTGATGGTTCGTTCCATATATTCGGCGTCAAAGCTGCGGGAACTCATCAAGACTATTCCTCGCTTTCGCCAAAAATAAGTTGAGAGAAAAATTGTGTTGTGCCAGGTCGTGTAAATGGGAACCTGAGCGTCGCGCGTGGCTGCTTCCCAATTTTCCCAACCCTCAACCTCGAATCGAATTGTTAATCCCACAAGCTTGATAACGGTGAAGAACACCAGACCGGCGGCCCTGATCAGAAGACGATCTTTGAAAGAGTAGTCAGACAGATCTCGAAACGCGTAGGCCCGGTGCAAATGAGAATTGACTTGGGAAGCGGCGGACATTTTTCACTTTGCAATTATTCAGTAAATTTCCGGCTCGCCTGGAGGCCGCGTCTTCCAGCGGCGATGAATCCATAGCCACTGGTCGGGATAATGACGGACGCAATCTTCCACTTTCGTGGTCATCGTTTGCGTGAGCCGGATGATATTTTCGCTTTCGTCGGCGGTGCGCTCAAACATCAATGGTTCGCCCACCTGCACGCGAAACTTCTTCCGCTCATCGTCCCAGGGCGCAAACACTGGAAGCACCGCCGCGCCCGTGCGCAATGCCAGCTTGGCCACAAGAAAGGTGGTGGCCGCTTTCACGCCAAAAAAATCGACGAACACTGCTTCGCGATCGAGCGTGTTCAAGTCCACGAGAATACCCAACGTGCCGCCGCTTTGCAGGGTCTGGAGCATCTCGCGAGCCGCATACATTTTGTCGATGGTGCGATTGCCGCGCCAGGTGCGAAAGCGATCGACCAGCGCTTCAACCTTCGGATTCTCAATCCGGCGCACCAGAAACTTTAAGGGCCGATCAAACACCGAAAGTGAAAAGCTGGTCAGCTCCCATGAGCCGATGTGACCAGTGAAGAGAATCACACCGCGCCCGCCGGCGCGCGCAGCCTGTAGATTGTCGAGACCTTCACACTCAATGAACTTGCGCCACTGGTCGGGCGATTCTCTGCGAAAGTGACTGAAAACTCCGAGCGATCGGCCAAGATTTTCAAAACATCCACGGAGAAGTCTTTGTCGTCGCTCAGCGTCCGCCTCCGGAAAAGCCAGCGCCAGATTGCGTTGACCGGTGCGGCGCAACTTCCCAAACCCGCGGCCCAATCGTCCAAACAGTTGTCCCAGTCCAATGGCGAGCGCTAGCGGCAGCAGTTCAAACAGCGCCAGCACAATTCGCGCCAGCCAATATTCGAGGTTTGTTTGCAGCTTTCCGTGCCGGGCCATCGCGAAGAGAAAGACGGCGTAGTGTAGCGCATCGAACTCGGCGACTGCGAACAGATGGAAAGCAGTGAGGTACTGCTCTAACGCCGGTCCCCCGAAGTAGGCCATATAGACAGCAGCTTTTCGTTCTCGATCGTCTGTATTAGACTGGCGCTTCGCATCAAAGCCGCGGCACGGGCGGGCAAATCCTCAAATCACGGCATTAATCAATGGCTCGAAAAACAAATCCTCTCTATCAACTGACGCGCTTTGCGCTGATGGGTATTCCGCAGGATGCCGTCTGTTCCGTTGACGTGACCAACCAGTGCAATCTGCGCTGTCATCATTGTTACTTCTTCGAGCATGAGCAGCCCGAGAATCTCGCGGTCGAGCGTTGGCGCGCCTTCTTTGACAAATTGAAAGCGGAAGGCTTTTCCTTCTTCTCGTGCAGTTGGGTCGGCGGCGAGCCGTTGATGCGCCAGGAAATCATTGAGATGGGCTCGAAGTATTTTCGCCGCAACATGGTAGTGACCAACGGAACGATTCGCATTCCTGACTGGCCGCACGTCAATTTCAAAGTTTCAGTCGATGGCGTTGAAGAGCGACACGATCGCTTGCGTGGCGCGAAGACCTATCAGCGCATCAAGCGCATGATTCGCGACGCGGCTGAACGCGGCTTGCGCATTGGCATCGCGACCGTGTTAACGCGCGAGAACGAAGGCGACCTGGAACAATTCGTTGAAGAATGGAAGAACGAACCCCTCACCGCGGGCATCATCTTCGAGTTCTATACTTACATGCACGGCCAACCGGAAGCGGATAAGCTCTGGCTGAATTACGAAGAGCGTGATCGAGTCATTGATCGTATCATCGCGATCAAAGCAAAGTACCCGCACTTGGTTGAGGATACGACGCATACCCTGAATATGATGCGATCGGAAAACTGCCGCACCGTCACGGACAACTGTTTGGCTTCATCGCGGATGGCGTCGTGGGATGTCAGCGGCAATCGCAAAGAAAAATGTATCCTCGGTCCGAAAGCTGATTGCGATCGTTGCGGCTGCGCGGGTGCCGTTCTTCCTGCACTCGTTCGACGAGATGGATGCTGAGACGATGGGTAAGATGTTTGGTCCGGCCGCCGGCAAATACGTGAAGTACGTCAGGCCGCTCAGGTCCCTGCGCCGCAAAGGTGCGTCTTCTGCTGAACCACCGCCGGTATTGCATCAGATCTCTTCGGGGCCTCTCGGTAATTAAATCTTTCGTGGTGTCTGTCTCAGATTCTGCTGAAACAACTGTTCCCCCTCGGAATTCTTTCTGGTACTCGTATTCATTCTGGCTGCCGCCGGCGCTGCTCGGTCTCGCGCTCACCCTGCTTTATCTGAATCCTTTCATCGGCGATTGGGACGCGCTCGATTACACGATTGCGTCTCTGCACGGCCAGCCGTCGCCGATGGCGCTGGGACGTTCGCTCTTCACGCTCTTCAACTTCGTGCTCTACACGTGCGCGCACAAAGTTTTCGGAGTTGGTCCCGAGCACGCTTACTTGCTGTTCAAGTACGCAGTCGTGGCGCAAGTTCCCCTGGCCATCGTCATGTGTTGGATTCTCGCGCGCGATCTGACGACGTCGTTGTTGGCTGCCACAGTCGCCGCGCTTCTCATCGCGGTCTGTCCAGTGGTTGTGATTTACGGCAGCCAGGTTATGACGGAGGTGCCGTCGGTCTGGCTTTTGGCGGCAGCGCTGATCGTTCATTTGCGCGGACTACGAAGCGAGCGCGTTTGGTTAATCTTAATAGGTGCAGCGCTGCTGGGATTGGCCGTTAATCTGCGCGAGACGAATGCGTTTTACTTTCCCTGGCTCGTGCTCGCGCCTTTGGTTGCCGGATGGAAGTTCGATCGAAGGACGATTGCTATAGTCGCAGGCTCGCTGCTCGTTTTTGTTCTCTTCGCGGTGGGACCGTTTGCTGTTTGGTTCGCGTCAAGCGCTGACTATCGCACACAGTGGTATGTCTGGCTTGAGTCGGGGCGCAGCGAAGCTTCCCGGCATCCACTGGCGCTCGCGAACCTCAAGCCGTTCTTCGCCTATTTCTTTCTGGTTTCACCCGTCGTTCTGGTCGCCTTGCTGCCCGCGCTGGTCTACGAATGGCGCCGGCGCGGGTGGACATTGTTGCTGCTCGCGGCGAGCGTGGGATTTTTCGCGAATGCGACGCTGATCCTTTACTACAGCACCGTAATCAATTGGCGTTACTTCGTTACCGGACTGCCTGCGACCACGCCACTTGTCGCGAATTTCCTGTTGAATTTCGGGTCTGAGAAACTGAAGAGTCCACGCCGAACTATCGCAGTCTTAATTGCGCTCATACTTTGCATCGCGTTAGCGATGGGAGTTCTCCTACGCACGCGGATTCATGATTATCGTGCTCGGCTCGAGTTCGCGAAGGACTACAGTGCGCGCTTGCGTCTGCTGCCCAGCGATGGCGTAGTAGTCGCGGGCTTTGCCACTGTGGCGGTGACTTACTGGCGCGGCATCGGCATCGGGCAGTGGGAGCACATTGGTATTGGCGCGGGCTTTCCGGCGGGAAAGCTGCAGCAGAAGATCGAAGAAGACCTGCGCGCCGGCCACAGAGTTTTTCTCGACATCGATTCGCGCTGGTGGCAACCGTGTTCGTGGCAAGCCGGAGAGATTCGCGAACTCGCACAACTCGAGTCGCAGTTTCACTTCAAGCAGATCGCGGCGACAATTTACGAAGTTCGCCCCAGCGCAGATGCCGGAGCGACTGCTCAACCACATCTCGAAAATCTTTTGCCTGAGAATCGACCGGAAGAAGTGAAGAAGTGTTTTTAGTGCAGTGTGACTAAGCTGATCGCAACTGCACGACGGGTGCAGCGACCGGGATAACCTTGCTGTCGCTCTGCGGAAACAGCGCTGCTTGCCAATCGGGAGTGCGGGAAATCCAGCCGTCTATCGTGGTCGCATCAACCGGCCGAGAGAACAGATAACCCTGGCCGTACTGACAATTCAGCGAGCGTAGCGAACCGAATTGCGCCAGCGTTTCCACGCCTTCGGCGACCACGTCCATGCCCATGTTGTCAGCCAGTGAGACGATCGTGCGAACGATTTCGATGTTCTCGGAAGCTTCGCCGATGCGGCCGACGAACGAACGGTCAATCTTAAGAGTGTCGACGGGGAAGCGGTGCAGGTAGCCGAGTGACGAATAGCCGGTGCCGAAATCGTCGATGCTCAGCTGCACGCCCAGCGCTTTCAAACGACGGAGAAGCTGTACGGCCGTCTCAGCATTCTCCATGACGGCGCTTTCCGTGATTTCCAGTTTCAGAGTGCGCGGCTCAACGTGCGTCTCCTGCAAGATCTCGCGAATCTCACTTACCAGCGCGGTCTGTCCCAGCTGCTTGCTGGAAAGATTGACGCTCATGAACAGATTGCGGTGCGCGTGCGATCGCCACTGCCACTTCGCCAGCTGCTGGCAAGCGCGTTTCAAAACCCACATGCCAATCGGCGCAATCAGTCCCGTATCCTCGGCCAGTGAAATGAAGTCGCCGGGATTCACAGAGCCACGCTCCGGATGCTCCCAACGAATCAGCGCTTCAAAGCCGGCGAGCTGTCCATTCTCGAGCGAAACAATCGGCTGATAGTGAACGCGAAACTCTTCGCGATCGAGCGCGCGCCGCAGGTCCGTTTCCATTTGCAGCAGGTACACCGCGCGCGCGTGCATACCTTTGTCGAAGACTTCGTAACAAGCTTTGCCCTGCGCTTTGGCACGATACATCGCAGTGTCGGCGTCGCGCAGGATGGCTTCGGGGTGATCGTAGCCCGCGGAACTCATGGCGATGCCGATGCTGGTCGTGGTGAACACCTCGTGGCCGCTTAAGTTGAAGGGCGACTCGAGTTTCTCCTGAATACGCTTGGCCATGTTCGTCGGATCGGCAGCGCTGGAAATACCGTCGAGCAATATCGCGAACTCGTCGCCGCCGAGACGCGCAACCATATCGGCGTCGCGAATGCAGTGTTCCAGCCGTCGCGCCATCGCGATCAGCAGTTGATCGCCGATCGAGTGGCCCAGACTATCGTTCACGTTCTTAAAGCGATCGAGGTCGAGGAAGAGCACCGCGAATTGATAATCCTCGTGCTGCTTCACACGCTCGATCACGAACTTTAAATTCTCAGCCAGCAGCGCGCGATTGGGCAGATTCGTGAGCGTGTCGTGGAACGCCGCGTGGCGAAAGTGATCTTTGCTTTCCTGGAGCTGGACACTGATGCGTTCCTGTTCGGTGATGTGGCGATTCAGTTCTTCGACGTGACGTTCGGCCTGTTCGGCGCGCGCGCGTTCAGCTTCGGCGCGAGCACCCTCCGCTTCAGCGCGTTCGCGCTCGGCCTGTTCCGCCTGTTCGGCGCTGGCCTTAATTTCGTCGAGATACTTGTGATAGGTGAAGTAAACGATCGAGATGACCGGCGTACCCACAATCAGAATCGCGAAGCCGGCGCGTTCGAACGAATTCGCGGTGATGGCCGCGACGATGCTTCCCGAAATGTAGGTGATTGAGGTCCAGAGATAGTGTGTATGCCAGGTGCGAAGGATGCCCTCGTGTGTTTTCAGCGCCAGACCGGTGGCGCTGATGCCGGTGTTAATGAAATATTGGGCGAGCGCCATCGCGCCGACGGCTGCTACGAAGTGTTGCCAACCTTTGAAGCGCAGGTCCGCGATCGGGCCGAAGAAAAATCTGGTGATCACCACCGTTAGGAAGGTCGAACAGGCCATCATCGCGGCGTTAAATGCGACGTTGAGCGGTTTTTTGGTGATTCGAATCCCCGAGATCAAGCCTTCAGCAGCCGCCAGAAAAATTCCGGCAAAACCTCCGTAGACAAGCAGCGCAAGAAATATGAATGTGTCGGAGACAGTAACGTTGGTGTTAGCGCGCGGAATCTTAACCGCGAAGCGTGAGCTGACGATCACAGTGATCATCGCCAACAGCAGAAAGCGCAAATCCAACTTCGGCAGCGGCATGGACGTGGCCGCATAGATGGTGGCGGCCACACCGCAGACGACTACGACACAGCGATAAGCCGTGGACAGAGTCAGACTATTGTTTGCGGGGGATGAATGGACCAACTTTAGAGTTCAGAAAAAGTGTTAACCGAGATAGATCGTTTCGTATTCGCTATGGAAGTCGAAACCGGCCTTAACGTAGAACGCGACGGTGTCGGCTTTCCGTTGATTGACGGCGAGGCAAATCGTCTTAGTGCGGCGCAGCAGCGTTGACGATAGTTGCGCGAGACATCGTTTACCGTGACCCTTCATGCGCTCTTCGGGACTAACGTGAATTCCCTCCAGGTAAATCGCCTCAGGTGTGTCTCCGACGATGTCGGCCTTGAAGATCACCTTGTCATCTTTGACGCCGAGCCACACTCGACCTTGCTTAACGCGGCGGGCGGTGCGAGCGCGGAAGCCCAGCGGATCGCGCTGGAAGGGATTGATGCCCCCTTCTTCCAAAGCGAGCGTGGCATTAACCTCCAGCACATGTTCGATGTCATCCGCGGTCGCCGGACGCAGATGTGCAAGATGTTCCGGAAGCGGCGTGACGTCTTTCTTTTCAAAGAGAAGCTCGCGACAGATTAGGCGCGAAGTTTGACCGGTAGCAGCAAAATGCTCCCAGAAACTATCGACCGTCTTGCGTTCTCCACGAATGAGGGATGCATGGTGGCTGTAGGCAGCCAGTTGGGCAAAGGCGGCAACCGCAGAATCGGTGCGCGCCTCGACAATAGTAGCATGTCCGATGAGCGCTACGCCTAGCAAATTTTTTGCGCGGTCGCGACAACCGTAAAAAGCGCCCCGATTGTTGGGGCTGACGAGGCCGTTGTCGCGAATCAATGTCGCCATGTAGACCGTATGAATTGCGCGGTTCGCCAGGAATTCAAGGACTTCGGACTCATCGCCCGGGAACAATTGCTCGCAAGCAAATTCGGACGCGAAGAATTGCGGCGGCACAGCGAGTTCGGCCTTCATCATGGTAACTGCCATTCGTGTCTCCTAATCGGGTAAAGATTTGCGAAAGGTTAGTGCGCCGTGAGCGCGCCAGCTTGTTAGTGCATTGAAGGGCCCAGGTCGCCGAAGATCATTGCGCGGACCGACATGGCCTGAACTGCTGAATCACCCAGCACCACGCCGTCGCCTAGCACTACGCCATCTCCGAGCAGAATGCCGTCGCCCAGTACGACCCCGTCACCAAGCAGAATGCCATCGCCCAACACGACACCGCTGCAAAACAGAGTGCCGTCACCGAGGACGACGCCGTCACTCGTGTAAATGTTGTCGCCCAGCACAACTCCGTCGCCGAGCACCACACCGTCCCCGAGCACGACGCCATCACCAAGTACGACACCGTCACCAAGCACAATGCCATCACCCAGCACCACGCCCTGAGCGTAATAGGTTTGATAGTTCGTGATTAGGGGGGTGCCTTTCGCGTACCAGCGCTTGAATAGGATCCCTTGCGCCCACGTGAACGTGTATCCCGCGATCGTCGTTTGCGGATTCGGAGCAGAAGTCGTCAGCATTGGACTGTCCTGGGCTGTACTTGACGTCAGGTCGGTGCGTATTGCTTTCGCCAGACGGCAGGCGCCTTCAACGTTAACTTCGCCTGTGCCCTGTTCCAGCATGTTCGCTCCGGCAAGCGGATCTGACGTGTACATCAAAGCCATCTTCACCATGTTCGGTGTCAGCTTCGGATTGATTTGCAGCATCAGGGCCGCTGCTCCCGCGACCACCGGTGTGGCCATTGAAGTGCCGCTCAAGTACATCATCCTTTTGTTGTCCGAAGTGCTGATACCCGCATCGAGTGATGGGTTCTGCTTCACCAGGTTATTGGGATTGGAGCCCCCATCGTCAGCTTCGGCATTGATGAGCTTGTTGCCAGGAGCGACCAGTTCCGGTTTCAGAATGTTGTCGAAATGCTTGACGCCATTGGCGTCCGTCCAATAGCTGCGAGTTGGACCACGCGAGCTATAGGTCGCTACGACATCGTCAGCACGTGAATCAGTGCCGAACGTGTTGGCGGCGCCGACAGTAATCACCGATGGCTCGTTGCCGGGCGAGTGAATCTGACCATAGATTTTGTTTCCGTTCGCATCTTTGCCGCTGTTGCCGGCGGCGGCGACTACGACCAGGCCCGCATCAACGAGAGCGCGACTGGCGCGGCAAATGGGATCGTTCTGGTATGAGCTCACAGCGGGGGTGCCCAGGCTCATGTTTACAACGCGAATCGCGTACTTGTCCTTGTTTAATGGGTTTGAGCTACTGAGTGGTTTGCTGGGGTCGGCCGGCGTCAGGAACCAATTCAGTGCTGCGAGTAGCGTTGAGGTCGAGCCCACGCCATTGGAGTCGAGCACCCGCAGGTTCACGAAGCTGGCATTGTAGGCAATGCCCTGATAGCTAGTGCCTGTTCCATTCGTATAATTTCCTGCTGCCAATGCTGCGACGTGACTGCCATGGCCGTAGAAATCCTTATCAGGCTTATTTTCAGGAGTGAAATCCTTTTTGAATTTCACGCGGCCGCCAGGCTGAAACGCAACGTGGCTGAGGTCCATGCCCGAATCAATGATTGCGATCGTGATGCCGGTCCCATCAATGGCTGTCCCGCTTAACAAGCCGCCTAGTAGCGCCGGCGCGTTGCGAATTTGATCGGCGCCGCTAGTGGCGGTGACGTGACCGAAGGACTCGATCTTTACATCCGCCGAAATGAAGTTCATCGATCTGTTCTGCATCAGGGCTTCGACCGCGCGAGCGGGCAAATCCACCTTCATCGTTCCCAAGTTCGCCATGCTGTCACCTACTAAAACGCCATTACGTGCCAGCCACGCGCGAACTTCGCGACTGTTTACATCACTCACTTGAAGAATTGCCGAGACGCGGCCGTTGGGTCCGGCGCTGCGAATCAACTCGCGCATTTCAGGCGCAATCTTTTCACCGGCGAACTCTTCGTTAATTGGACTCTTGCGTTTGTCCTTGGCAATTTCAGACGTCGCTGTGGTTGAAAGCGCACCATCAAGCGAAATTGATTCAAACAGGTTTGCGACCGACTCATCGGTGGCGATGTACGAGTTGAAAGCCTCGGGACTGGCGCCTGCGATCACCGAAATGCCCTTCGCGGCAATAGCTGATTTGATCGTTGCGCTAGCCCTGGCCGTGGCACGCGTGCCCGCATACTGATGAAGCTGGTCGACAAAAAGAATGATTTCTCCCTGGGCATCTGCGGCCGCATCAAATACGGCCTGGACGCGCCGTTCGAATTCCTGGCTTGTCTTCGCGTCTTTCGCAAGAGCATCGAGGTTCAGGCTCAACACGCGCTTTCCGCGTAATGCGTCCGGCGCGTCACCCGAAACGATGCGCAGTGCGATCGCACGCGCTAAGCCGAGGCGATTCACATCCGACTCGCTGATCACAACCGGCGCTTTGGTGGATGAGCGCGCCAGAGCAGCGATGGCGCGATTAATCTCGGCATCGAAGCCCTGCAAGGATTCGAGTTTTCCTTGTGCGGCAAGCTGTGTCAGGTCAATCGCGTATTTAGAAAGAATCGCGCGACTGTTTTCCGTCGCGATCGATTCCGAGACTTGCGCGCGGGCCGCGGGGCTGAATCTAAAAGTGGCCGCTGTCGTAATGAGCAGCGCGGCCAGAGTCAGCCAGGTGATGGCGGGGGCAGCAGGGGTTCTTTTCATCTTCATCATCCTTGTAATGTTTGGTCGGATCGGGTCGACCAGCTCCGGGAAAAATCCCACGGGCGCTGCTTCTTTAGCTATGCGCGTGCCATCCCTTTGGATTCGCATAAGTCATTGAAATATAGCGGATTACGCTCGATAAATAGGCCCTTGCTTGTGGTTCGTCCGGTCAGGTTGAACGATGGAAAGGTCAGATTAAGAAGATGACTCACGATTCTGTTAGCGCGCTTTAGATAAGGACGGGAGAGCCGGAGAGTGGAAGTTTTTCAGAGACAAAAACCGGAATTCAGCTAAGGATGAATTCCGGTTCGAAGGGCGAGAGGAGCGACGATCTTGCGGGGTGAAACCGACGGCTGTAGGTGGGCTCCTGAAAAGTTCAGGTCTTCTTAAGGCGGTCAAATTACGGATGCATATACGGCCCGCTGTCGCCGTAGATCATTGCGCGCAGAGACATTGCCTGGAGATTGCCATCACCCAGCACGACGCCATCACCCAGCACGACGCCGTCACCCAGTACGACACCATCGCCCAAGACAACGCCATCGCCCAATACGACGCCGTCACCTAACACGACGCCGCTGCAAAAGACAGAACCATCGCCGAGAACGACGCCGGCGCTCGTGAATATGCTGTCGCCGAGAACTACACCGTCACCCAGCACCACTCCATCACCGAGCACCACGCCATCACCGAGCACGACGCCATCGCCGAGCACGACGCCATCGCCGAGTACTACACCCAGCGCGTCGTACGTATGATATTTCGTAATCAGATTCGTGCCTTTCGCATACCAGTGTTTGAACATTACTCCCTGGGACCACGTAAACTTCTGACCCGCAATAGTCGTATGGGGATCCGGTGCCGTGGTCGTAGTCAGCAACGGATCGCCTTGCGGGGTCGCCGCGCTCAGATTTGTCCGCACGATTTTCGCCAAGCGTAACGCACCTTCAGCATTCACTTCTCCGGTACCCTGTTCGAGCATGTTCCAGCCCGCTAGCGGTTGGGCGGTGTACATGAGGATTAGCTTGACCAGGTTTGGTGTGAGTTTGGGGTTAACCTGCAGCATCAGTGCCGCGATGCCAGTCACAACAGGCGTAGCCATCGAGCTGCCACTCAGATACATCAGCCGGCGATTATCATTATCGCTAATACCCGAATCCAGATACGGATAAGTGTCGACGAGATAATTCAAAGTTACAGCGCTACCCAACAAGCCAGTTCCAAGTAGTCCACTACTCCCGGCGTCTGATTCTGCAAAGATCAGCTTGTTTCCTGGGGCGACTAAATCGGGCTTGAGCAAGTTGTCGTAATGGACAACTCCGCCCGCATCTGTCCACTTGCTGCGGGTTGGCCCGCGCGAGCTATAAGTCGCTACGCTATCGTCGCTGCGAGCATCGGTGCCGAAGGAGTTTGCGGCGCCCACCGTAATTACGGAAGGTTCATTGCCGGGAGCGTGAATGGCTCCGTAGATCTTTCGGCCGTTCGCGTCCTTGCCGTTGTTACCGGCAGCCGCGACCACTACAACTCCCGCGTCGACCAAGGCACGAGCGGCGCGACAAATCGGATCGTTCTTGTAGGAGCTAATTGCCGGCGCGCCCAAACTCATATTGACGACGCGAATGTTGTACTTGTCCTTGTTGCGCGGATTGGTTGAGCTGATTGCTTTTGTCGGATCAGCCGGGCTGAGAATCCAGTTCAGCGCGTTCAGCAAACCCGAAGTTGTACCGGTACCTTTCGAGTTGAGTACGCGCAGGTTAATGATAGTTGCCCCGGGAGCGATGCCCTGGTATCTGGTTCCGTCTGAATAGCTGGCGCCGGCGGCTGAGCCCGCTACGTGCGTTCCGTGCCCATACGGATCCGCCGAGGTAATGTTTTCTCCAGTGAAGTCCTTGCTGAACTTGATGCGCGCGGTTCCCGTGGTGAATGCACCGTGGCTGGTATCGAGACCTGAATCAAGTACCGCAATACCCACGCCAGTGCCATCAACCGCTGAGGCGCCCAGCAAGCCGGCAAGGAGTCCCGGCGAATTGCGTATTTGATCAGTGCCGGTAGTCGCGGTGATGTGGCCGAAGGATTCTAACGTCACGTCGGGCGAGATGAAGTTCATTGAGTCGTTCTTCATCAACCCTTCAATCGCATTGACGGGCAAATCTACTTTCATGGCGCCAAGAGCCACCATCGACTCGCCGAGAGTGATGCCGCTGCGCGCGAGCAAACGGCGAACTTCGCGATTGTTTACGTCACTAACTTGAAGAATTGCCGAAACGCGGCCGTTCGGTCCGGCGCTGCGAATCAATTCGCGCATCTCAGGCGCGATCTTCTCACCGACGAACTCTTCATCAATTGGACTCTTTCGTTTGTCACGAGAATCTGAATTGGTCGCAGTGGCCGCGGCGCCGTCGAGCGAAATTGATTCAAACAGTTTGGCGACTGACTCGTCAGTGACGATGTAGGAATTGAAAGCTTCCGGACTGGCGCCTGCGATCACCGGGATACTGTTCGCGACAATCGCTGATTTGATAGTTGCACTGGCCGTCGCGGTGGCCCGCGTGCCGGCATATTGATGAAGTTGATCGACAAACAGGATAACTTCACCGTTCGTCTGTGCGGCAGCCTTGAATACCGTCTGAAGGCGGCGTTCGAATTCCTGGCTCGTCTTCGCGTCTTTGGCGAGCGCATCGAGGTTCAAGCTCAACACGCGTTTTCCGCGCAATGCTTCGGGTGCGTCACCTGAAACAATTCGCATCGCGATCGCGCGTGCTACCGCGGCGCGATTTACGTCCGACTCGCTGATAATGACGGGAGCTTTGGTCGATGAATGCGCCAAAGCAGCCATGACACGATTGATTTCGGCATCGAAGCCCTGCAACGACTCGAGTTTTCCTTGTGCGGCAAGCTGTGTCAGGTCAATCGCGTATTTAGAAAGAATCGCGCGACTGTTTTCCGTCGCAATCGATTCCGAGACTTGCGCGCGGGCCGCGGGGCTGAATCTAAAAGTGGCCGCTGTCGTAATGAGCAGCGCGGCCAGAGTCAGCCAGGTGATGGCGGGGGCAGCGGGGGTTCTTTTCATTTTTATCATCCTTGTAATGTTTGGTCGGATCGGGTCGACCAGCTCCAGGAGATACTCCACGGGCGACGTTTCTTTAGCTATGCGCGTGCCATCGCGTAGGGATTCATGTAAGTTGTTGAGCTATTGCGGATTAAGCACGACATGAAACAACACTTGCCCGTGCCTGCGTCCGGTCAGGTTGAACGAATGACAGGGTCAGATTAAGCGACGAGTCATGCGTCAGTTGAGAAGTTTGAGTGTGTTCCAAGAACGCCCGCGAGTAGGTGATCCCATTTGTTTCGGAGACGCATCAGAATTCTTTCGACGACGAATTCCGGTCGCAACCACAGTTTAAGTGATGAACCGGTCAGGAAATATGATACTTCTAGGGGCTTGTTGCTTAGGTTATAATGCCCGCGCGTGGTGATTTTGGGATTAAACACGCAGCGGCAATCATAAAAATCTAAACAAATGTTCGAACGCTACACGGAAAAAGCGCGAAGGGTGATTTTTTTCGCTCGATACGAGGCTTCGCAGTTTGGAGCTCCCGCAATCGAGCCTGAGCATCTGCTGCTGGGCTTGATGCGCGAGGACAAAACGCTGACCGGTCGCTTTTTTCCGCGGGCCCAAATCACCATCGAGGCCATCCGCAGAGAGATCGAAGGCCGCACGCTGTTGCGCGAACGAATCCCGACTTCAGTTGAATTGCCGCTGGCTCCTGAAACCAAACGCGTGTTGCATTATTCGCACGAGGAATCAGATCGCCTGCAGCATCGACACATTGGCACGGAGCATTTGCTGCTCGGGTTGTTGCGCGAAGAGCGTTCGATGGCTGCACATATTCTGTTTGAGCGAGGCTTGCGCCTGAATGCCGTGCGTGACGAAATCGCGCGACAAAGCGGCGCTGACGCTCGGCATCGCAAAGACATTCCGCATTTACTCGAGTTCTCGCGCGACCTGACCGAAGACGCCGCTAACGACCGCCTCGATCCGTTGGTTGGTCGCGAAGCCGAGATCGAACGCGTTGTCCAAATTCTTTGTCGCCGCACCAAAAACAATCCGGTGCTAATTGGCGAGCCGGGCGTAGGCAAGACAGCGCTCGTTGAAGGCCTGGCCCAGCGAATTGTGCGCGGCGAAGTTCCATCGTTTCTTGAGAACAAGCGCATCCTCTCGCTCGACATTAGTTTGATCGTCGCGGGTACGAAGTATCGCGGACAGTTCGAAGAGCGCCTGAAGCAGATCATGCGTGAGCTAATCGATAATCCGCAGTACATTGTTTTCATCGATGAGTTACACACACTAGTCGGCGCGGGATCCGCGGAAGGATCGTTGGACGCCGCCAACATTTTGAAACCGGCGCTTTCCCGTGGCGAAATTCAGTGCATCGGCGCGACCACTCCGGGCGAGTTCCGCAAGTCGATTGAGCGCGACCGCTCGTTAGAACGACGCTTCCAGGCAGTCAAAGTCGCGCCACCTTCCGAAGGCGAGGCCGTGGCAATTCTCGGCGGCGTGCGCGAACGCTACGAAAGTTTCCACCAGGTCCATTACGCCGAAGACGCGCTGGAAGCGGCGGTGAGACAATCCAGCCGTTACATCCCCGATCGCTTTCTGCAGGACAAGGCCATCGACGTGATTGACGAAGCCGGAGCCCGCGTAAAACTTCGCGTGCGCGCAGAACAGGGAAACCTTGACGAATTGAATGTGTCGCTGACCGAATGGGAACGCGCGACTTACGGCCGGGCCCAGGCGCCCATCGAGGAAGAAGATCCCGTGGTCATCGGCGAAGTTACGCGCGGCGACATTGAGGAAGTCATCGCCCGCTGGACCGGCATTCCGATTACTTCACTCAAGGAAGAAGAATCGAAGAAGCTGTTGCGGATTGAAGCCGAGCTGCACAAGCGAGTCATTTCGCAACGTCCGGCAATCTCGGCGCTGGCGCGCGCGATTCGGCGTTCGCGGGCCGGCTTGAAAAATCCGCATCGTCCGGTTGGGTCGTTCCTTTTTCTTGGCCCAACTGGTGTCGGCAAGACCGAAGTCGCCCGGTCGCTCGCGCAATTCTTGTTCGGCAGCGAACGCGCGCTGATTCGCTTCGATATGTCCGAGTTCATGGAAAAGCATTCTGTTTCCAAGCTGATCGGCTCACCGCCCGGCTATGTTGGGCACGAAGAAGGCGGTCAACTGACTGAGCGCGTCAAGCGCTCGCCGTACGCGGTGCTGCTGTTCGACGAAATCGAAAAGGCCCACACGGACATCTTCAACATCCTGCTCCAGGTTTTCGAAGACGGCATTCTGACGGATGCGCTGGGCAACACCGTCGACTTCAAGAACACAATCATCATCATGACTTCGAACATCGGCGCGCGCTTCATTCAAAAGAAAGCGTCGCTCGGTTTTCAGGGTTCAGCCGATACTTCACGCGCGAAGATGGAAGAGATGGTGATGAGTTCTGTTCGTCAGACATTCAACCCTGAGTTTATCAATCGTCTCGACGAGATAATCGTGTTCGATGAGCTGGGCGATGAAGAATTGCTCGACGTGCTGCAGCTTCAGATCGATCAAATCAACAATACGATGACCAATCACGGCTTCATCGTACGCCTGGCCGACGACGCGAAGCGCTGGATTCTGGACAAAACCTGCTCCGATCGTTCTTACGGAGCGCGGCCGTTGCGACGCGCGCTGCAAAAATACGTCGAGGATCCGCTCTCTGAGGCGCTGATTCAGGGACAGTTGGGCGAGGCTTCGCTGGTGGAGATGTATGTTGAAGGCGGGGCGCTTAACTTCCGCTCGATCATGATCGACGAAGAAGGACGAGAACAATCGAGCGATCTGCTCTTAACTCAATAAAACAACATCTGCGGCAGGAAATTACGAGTCCAAAGTGCGCCCCACTTTGGACTTTGACTTTCCTTTCCCGTTATAATGCGCCGCTTTATGCGATTGGAAACTGGCAACTAGCGAAGGCGGCGGTGAATCCAAGTGCTCCCCAGGCTGCGTGACGCCGCGGTTTGTGTTACGGTTTTCCCGAAAGTAAACGCTGATTAATATCAAAAGGCGCTAGGTTCGCTATGATCGTCGAGGGGCCGATTCGCCAAAATAGCCCTTGCTGATGCGCGGGCTTCTGACACCGGCACTTATGCATTCATATCGCGTCGTTTGGCTTGCCGTTCTAAACGCCATCATCGCCATTTCTACTCTGGCTTTCGCCACATCCGCGTCCGCCCAGCAGCAACCTTCGCAACGTCTCGTCGAAAGCGTTGACATCATTGGGAATCGTCGTCTGCGCAAAGATGACATCCTTTATTGGGTCCAGACCCGCCCCGGAGATGCCTTCAACCCGGGGCAGGTCGAGCGTGATCTGCAGGCGATTCTCTCGCTCGGATTCTTTGACAAGGTCGAGACCCGTGTGACGACCGAAGATGGGCCGCGCGGCGGCGTGATCGTCACCTTCTACGTCAAGGAACTCCCGATTATTCGTGACATTCAATTCGAAGGACTGCACAGCGTTCCCGAATCGGATGTCTTGAAAACTTTTCGCGAGCGCCGGGTGGGGGTTTCGAAAGAGGCGATCCTGGATCCGGTCAAAGTCAAAGCTGCTGAACGCGTCATCAAGGAACTACTATCGGCGAAGGGACACCCGAACGCTGTGGTGAGCGCGAACGTTGAGCAGGTTTCCGCAACTTCCAGCGCGATCACTTTCAATATTGAAGAAGGCGACCGTGTCCGGGTGGCCGAGATTCAATTTGAGAGCAAGGTTTTCAAGAGCGGTACGTTGCGCAGTCAGATGAAGCTGGTGAAAGAGTCGGGGTTATTCTCGCGGTTCAAAGAACAGGACATTCTGCACCGCGAGAAGCTCGATTACGATCTCCACCTCGTCGACAACTACATGCGCTCGAAAGGTTATTTGCAGGCGCGTCACGGCGAGCCGCGCATAGAAGGGCTGGGCCGTCATCGTACCGGCTTCCCGATCCTGCCGGTGCCGTTTCTTTCGTCAACAGACGAGACGCTTCGCATTACCGTTCCCATAACCGAAGGCAAGCTTTATCGCGTCGGCGACTTAAAGATTGAAGGCAACTCGATCTTTTCCGAGCAGCTCATCAAAGGTTTCATTGGTTTGAACAAAGGCGACGTGGCCAACGGCGAAGCTATCAGCAAGGCCTTGTACGAGAATCTAAAGAAAGCCTACGGCGCCCAGGGCTTCATTCAGTACACGGCGGAAATTCAGCCAACCTTCAAGGACAATCCGCAGAATGCTGAGGAAGGCGTAGCGGATTTTCTGATCACCATCGACGAAGGCAAACAGTTTACGCTGCGACGTTTGGAGTTCACCGGGAATACCTTCACGCGCGATAACGTGCTGCGGCGCGAGGTGCTGATTAATGAAGGAGACATCTACAACCAAAGCTATTTCGAATACTCGATCACGCGCCTGAATCAGCTCGGTTACTTCAATCCAATCGATAAGGACAAAGACGCCGACTATCGCACCAACGAAGAAGAAGCGCTGGTTGATGTGACTGTCAAAGTTTCTGAAAAAGGCCGGCAGGAGATTTCATTCAACGGCGGTGTTTCGGGAATCGGCGGATCCTTCTTTGGACTGCACTACTCGACGAATAACTTGTTCGGCCGCGGCGAGGTGCTGTCAATCGATTTGGCTGCCGGCAATCGGCAGCGGAGTTTCAGCTTCTCGTTCACTGAGCCCTACATCAAGAACCGGCCCATCACCGCGGGCTTCTCGATCTTTGCTTATTCGCAAAAGTTTTTTGGCGAGGGTACCTCGCTATCGCAAAACGTCAACGCCCAGCAGGGCCTGTTTGGTTCGACGGTCGATTTCTTCAATACCAGTTCCGAAAACCTTTTTACGCGCAAGTCTTTCGGTGCGTCGATATTCGCCAGCGCGCCGCTGTCCGAATTTTATCGGAAGCGTCCATTTACGCAGTTTTCGCGCGTCGGCCTCTCGTACCTTTTCAGCCAGTCCAGCACAGAAGACCCGCCGGTCAACGCCCAGGGCAACACTGATCAGTTCATTCCGGTCGTTTACCGGCAGCCGAATATTCTCACCAGCCGCATCACCGGCACCTTCGTGTATGACGCTCGCGATTATAAAGGCGGCATCGATCCGACATCAGGTCGTTCGTTATCTATTGGACTCGCAGTAGCCGGTCTGCTTGGGGACGTGCGCACCTATCAACCGTCGATCGAGTACACGCAATTTTATCCAATGCGGAACAAGAGGACCGATCACCCACATGTGTTCGGCTTCCGCATTCAGGCTGGTACGACCGGATCCTGGTTTGGAATATCCGACAAGATAAAAAACGCCAACTCGCTGGCCTTCGTCGATGGCGTTCCGATTTACGAAAGATATTTCCTGGGCGACGAATTTTCCATTCGCGGATATCCCCCGCGCGGCCTCAGCCCCTTTGCGCCGCTCGATTTTTACCTGACCACGCGCAATGTCGTCCTCTCTACGCAGGCGTCGGGCACGGCCACTGCGAACACGGGATTGCCTGCGTCATTGGCAAACGTGGGAGTGTTTACTGGTTCCACCGGCAACAACGTGGTGAAACTCAGCCGCGTGTGGACGCGCATTGGCGGCGACACACAGTTGCTCGGAAACTTCGAATATCGCATTCCGGTATTCGGGAAAATTGTTCAGGCCGCACTTTTCGCGGACATCGGATCGTCGTTCAACCTGAGAACAAAAGGCGACCAAAGCTACTCGAGCGAATTCCTCGCCGATCAACCGTTCCTGCAAACCGTGGGATTCATCAGTTGTCCGCGTCTTTCCGGAGGGGTAGCTCCGGTGTCGTTGAGTTCGGCCGTTTTCTGCGTGCATCCGCAGTTTGCTGTGTCGCCTTTCTTGAGCCTTGTGGCTCGCGATAATCACCTTGTGTCGCAGGCTGAACTGGATGCTGCACAAACGGGAATCCTCGATCCAATTACGCAAATGCCGTTCGGATTTCAGCCGGTGTTTGTCCGCGGCGAGACGCAAACCAACACCGTGGCTCGACTTAGCGAGAGCAAGTTCGCCGGCATCGGCGATTTCGCGGCTAGTATTGGCGGGGAAATGCGTTTCCAAGTGCCCGTTCTGAACGTGCCTTTTCGCCTCATTTATGCTTATAATCCACGGGCGCGGAAGGACCAGTTCATTGATGGGTTTCCGTTCATTTTCAACGAGCAAAAAACCACCTTTAGGTTTAGTGTCGGCCGCACCTTCTAGTTAATTTCCGACCTGCAGCGGTAACGGATCGCGCAGGCAAACCAAACTGGCGAACAGGACAACTAAAGAGTCAGTTCAAATCGCCTTTGAATTTTTAAGGAGTATTTCGACAGGTTATGAAGATATTTCGTGCGACAGCCGCGGTCGCTTTGTTCGTGGCAGTAACGGCCGTTTCGGCATTCGCGCAGCCGCGTAGCGGCACGGGAACCGCTCCGGCTCGGCCCACCGCAACCCCCTCATCGACGGCGTCGTCCACGGCAGTAAATGTGCCGGACAGCAAAGTCGCTTTGATTGATAGTTCAGCATTTGCCAACGAAAAAGACGGAATTACGAAGTTCGTTGCGGCCCTGAAAAAAGTTAACGCAGAGTTCCAGCCGCGACAGACTGAGCTGCAGGGCCTGCAACAGCAGATCGAAAGCGCCACCACCGCCCTGCAGAAAGCTGCACCGGTCCAGGATCCAAAAGTCACCCAGCAGCAGCAGGACAAGATCGATCAAATGAAAAAGGACTATCAGCGCAAGGGTGAAGACGCGCAAACGGCTTTCAACAAACGTCTGGAAGAGGCGTTGGGACCGATTTACGAAGATATTGGCAAGGCTCTTGATGCGTTCGCCAAGGCGCGCGGAATCACTCTGATTCTGGACGTGACCAAGATTCAAGGCATTGTCAGCGCCGCGGATTCGATAGACATCACCCGGGCGTTCATCACTGAGTACAACAGCAAGAACCCAGCTACGGCGTCGCTGACGACACCGCAGTAAACCGATCCGAACTGGGTGCATTCGTTTGAATGCGGAGATCGGCAGTTGTGCCCATCTCCGCATTTCGAGTTACTGAAGCCTT
>DATNEI010000218.1:0-38932 GCA_035606795.1 Pyrinomonadaceae bacterium | reverse complement strand
CGAGCAATCCAAAGAATTCGCCGCGCGAGACTGCGAATGAAATCCCGTCCAGCGCTTTGACCTCGACGCCTTTGCGCCCCTTCGGGCGGTAGGTCTTCTTTAGTTCTGCGACAGCGATTACGCTTTCCATGATCTTGTGGCACAGACTTCAGTCTCTGTTTTTGTCGATTGAGAACACAGACTGAAGTCTGTGCCACTCTAGGTCCCGAACTGCAAGTGCGTGGCAATGTACCACCAAATAGTGATCGTCAAAACGATCGAGCCGGCGAAAAGCGTTAACACTGTTCCGACGATGACTGCGACAAAAACCCAATCGCTGGTCCGGCCGCGGCGGGCTTCTTCCGCTGAAACCGTGGCGCGCTCGCGCAAGAGTTTCAAATTGCGGACGTTCGGTTTCCACCAGACATCAAACGCGTAACCGAGCAACGGAATCATGCCGACGATGAAATAGATCGCAATCGTCAGCCCCATTCGCAGCAGGGTGATCTTCGGCACGCGATAGCGAACGGCCGAAACCAGGATGTAGAGCGCGACGATCGTAGTGGCGATGTCGCCGAACTCCGGAATCAGATCGATGATCGCATTCAGTCCAAACCGCCAGCCCAGCACGGGAATGCGAAATTGGTCGTCCATGATCTGGCCCAGGACTTCCAGCTCGCGGGCGATCTGGACTGTCGACGGTTTGAGGACTCGCTCGCGGGCGATTGCTTCCAGGTCTTGACGTTTCATTTCGTACTTGGTGTTTGGTGCTTGGTGCTTAGTGCTTTGTACTTGGTGCTTTGATGTGAAGAGGGTATTGCGTAATTCGGTCGAAACAGTCGCTAATCAAAAAACAAAGAACAAAGCTCAAAGTCCGTCTTATCGTATGCGCGTCATCTGTTGCCAAAAGAATTTGCCGACGCGGGAAAACACATTCTTTCCATTTTTGGGGTCTCGGGTTGGCAGGCCAAGTTCCGCCGCCAGCTTCGGATCGGGTGGCGCAATGTCCTCATCGCCTCGCTTCCCGACCAGCCAACGATCGAATGTACGACTAACCGAGCGCCGCTGTTCCTGGGTTGAGGCGCCGGCAAACGCGCTGCGCAAATCATCCATGTCGGCAATTTCGAATTGATTGGCGTCATAGTAACTGCGCAACGCGGCGAAAAACTTTTCATTGCCCAGCAGTTTTCGCAGCGCCTCGAACATCAACGCGCCCTTGCTGGTGACAATTGCGGAGTATTGAAAGGTGTTGCGGTAGTAACTCGAGGGCAGGTTCGCTTCCATGTCTTCGCCGCCGAACGTGCGATAAAGTTTATAGACACCACGAAGCTGTTCATCGAGAGCGATGTCGGCCTTTTGCTCGCCGTACATGTCGCGGTAATAAACCAGTGCCGACCAGTTTGCCAGCGACTCGTCGAGTATGGGCTCGCGTCCGGGATCGCTGCCGATGGTTGCGCCCCACCATTGATGCGCGATGACGTGCGCGACGGTCCATTCCAAACTCTCTTCGACTGAAGCCCTCTGCTCGCGAATGATGTCCGGCATGCTGCTGACCGCCGGCGAATCAAAGTTCACATAAAACGCACTGGCGATCGCGGCAAAACCCGAAAACTCAGCGTTGCTTAAGGTGGCAACCAGCGGCGCATCGATCACGCTGATCATTTGCATCGGCAAGCTCCCCAGCCGCCGGATATAAACCGCAGTGGCGTTCGCCGCGATGTTCAGCGCGCGCTTCGCCGCAGCTTCGTGTTCACTGCGATAGATCGAGCGAATCGTGATGCCGCTGATGACTCGTTGTTCCGACAGCAGGTTGGTGCCGGCAATCACCGCGAAGTCTCGAAGATTCTCAGCGACAAAATTGGATACGGCCCTTCCCTCCTGCGTGGCAACTTGTTTCGGCTCGACGGGTGTGAAGAGCGAAATGCCTTGCGGCGTGTCGATGTTCACTTCGTAATCGGCCACGTCGGCAACCACAGCGTCGCCGATGCCCGGCTCAATTCTGCGCAACCACTCGTCGCCATCACGTCCGGCCAGCACCGGATACCACGTGCCGAGCAGCATCACTCCGCGACAAAGAAAATTGATGTCGCGAGCGCGGCGCAATTCGCGCGCACCGCCAATCGCGGCGCTGACTTGCTGCATCACGTGCGCCACCAGTCCGGTTTCGTCCGGATCGATTTCGGGAACTTCACCACGAAACTTAATTACGACTTCGACAGCTTTGCCCGGTGGGACATCCTGGTGCAGGCTCACGCGCAGAGTCTCGTCATGATCATCGAGCACAAACTGCAACGGGCCCGACAGGTCGGGATTGTCAGCACTCTTCACCTCGAGGATTTCGAGTCGCGGCTCGTCCGAAGTTTGCTTGGGCGCGACATATCCGGGAATCCGCGCGTTCGAGTAGAGGTGAAAAATCAGTGTGCCGACTGCTCGATTCTCGCGGTTCACCCAACGCACTTGTTCGCTGCCCGCGTATTTTCGGTTTTCGAAATCGAGCGAGAGATCGATTTTGTAGTGAATGCGTTGCTCCGGCGGCGAAGGTGGGCGCGGCTGGGCTAACGCACTCTTACCACAGAGGACGACGCCGGCTAAGAGCAAAGCGCAAAGGGCAAAGCGCAATGAGCAAAGTGCAAAGGGCGAAGGGCGAAGTGCGAAGAGCTTGCGGGAACGCGAAAACGTGCATATGACGCACCTTAGCTCCTTGCGCTTTGCCCTTAGCTCTTGGCTCTTACCTCTTTGCCGCTTATTTCTCATTAACAACAACTCTGACTATCCGGTCGCCGCGCGTGATCTGATCGACTACTTCCATGCCGCGCACGACGCGTCCAAAAACCGTGTAGCCGCCGTCGAGGTGGGGTTGCGGCGAATGCGTGACGAACCATTGCGACCCGCCCGTGTCTTTACCCGACAAGGCCATGCCCACCGCGGCGCGTTCGAACATCACTTCGTTTATCTCACAGCGAATCGTGTAGCCCGGCCCGCCATTCTGGTCGCCGCGTGGGTCACCGGCCTGCACTACAAAGTTCGGCACCACACGCGGGATCGTCTGGCCGTTGAAGTAACCTTTCTTCGCCAATTGGATGAAGTTGTCTACATTCAGCGGTGCATCGTCAGGAAGAAATTCAATCGTGAATGATCCCTTCGTCGTCACTACCGTCGCGGTCGGCTTCTTTCCTATGCGCGCGATGGCGCGTCGATAATCGGCGTCAGTGTTGCGCGTCTGCACGGTGCCAATGCGATCCGAAAAGTCTCCCACGCCATTGGCTTTCAAGAGCGCGACTGCTCTTCGTCGAATCAGATGATCCTTCGAATCGAGCGCCCTTGTGATCGCGTCATTCGCTTCTTTGTTCTTCTGTTTTGCCAGCGCATCGAGAATTGCCAGCGCCGCATCGTTGTCTACGTCGTGCACTGCCGGCGGCAGCGCTTCGGCTAGAGCGCGCGTATTTTCCGCTCCGGGAGTTTGCTTTCCCAGGAGTTCGGCTGCCGTCGCACGAACGATTACGTCCGAATGCTTCAGGTACTTGACCAACAGAGTCCGCGCCGGTTGAGTTTCAAGTGTTGGGATATACGCTTGCAGAATGTCAGAAACCGCCAAAGGCTTAGTAGCTGAGCGCTGTAACAAGTCACGCAATTCAGCCTGGGCAGCTTTCAATGCGTTGTCGCCTGCGCTGCCGGTCGCGGCTCCGACGACCACCTCTCTGATGGCGGCTAAACCCTGCGCCCGCCGCGCCAATTGCCGCCAGGTAGTATTCGACCGCTGCACCTCAGATTTGTAAGACTGCTGCTGATAGATTCCAGGTATCATTCGCGCGAATGCGACTTCCACCTCGACCGCTTCACCCTTGGTTACGTCGTGCATCTTTCTCAGTAGATCCACGGAGCGCCCAGTCGAAGTGTTTGGCAGCAATCGGCCTAAGGTGGTCGCAACTTCAAGCATTTCATTTCGCGGCTCGATGGAAAATCGGCGACTTACGTTTGCAAGCTTCAGCAGATATTCTCCGCGTTCGACAAGGGGCGCTGCCGCGCGAGTGTCCTTAAGAGTACCTAAAGCTCTAATCGCGCTGACGACTACCCGCTCGTCTGAATCATGCAGTGCGCGATCGAGTAAAACATCGAAAGCAGCTTTGTCTTCTGTTACGCCCAGGACGCGCGCGGCATTTGCGCGGACGATTGGATCTTCATGCTTGGCAAGTAACTCCAGCGCCTGGTCGTTGCCGTTTTTCAAATGCAGTCGCGCGAGTGTATTCAGCGCGGTAGCGACGATGCTCGAGTCGGAATAATGCAGGAACTCAGCTACTAACTTACCGACGCCATCCGGTTTGGTGCGCAGGACTGCGGTCAGGGCCAGCAGAATCGTCAGCCGATCCGGTCGTGACCGGCGGCTGTCTTCAAACCTCAGCGCCTCGACGATGGTGGCGCGCAGGATATCCAGCCGGTCCTCATCGATCGCTTTGGTGGCAGGGTCGGTCGCAGCCGGGGCGGAAATCATCGCGGCGACGATTTTTCCCAGCGCTTCTAGAGCCCGCGCTCGCACGCTCGCGTTTTCTTGCCCATTTCTCTTGAGCACTTCCACCAGCGCATATGCCCCGCCGGCCGACTCCATCTCGCCAAGCGCAAATGCGGCCATCTGGCGCACTTCGTTGTCACGATCGGTGAGCAGCATTTCGGTCAGAACCGGGACGGCTCCTTCATTGCCGATGCGCCCGGCGGCCAGCGCGGCACGCTTCCGCACAGCCGGATCAGGATCCGCGAGGAGTTGCTTAAGGGCATCGTCCCATCTCCTCTCATCCTCGGCTCGAACGATCTTAATCAGCGCCGCTCGCGAGGTCTGAAAAGCAGACACCGGTGACGCCGAACTCTGCGCGATCGCCGCACCGCTGATTTGCCACCAGAGCATTGCGGTGCAAATTAAATGCAAAGTCTTGGAAAACATACCCGTTTCGATTCGATGAAATTGTACAAGCTGGAATCACAATTGTCGCCCCGGTCTGCAGACGGCATTTTGTTTGGGATCGATGGTTCAATAACCATTTTCTTAAGATATGTCGTGGTGTACGAATGCGACCAATCCGCGATTCGACTCTCACGTTTGTGGTAAAGAATGCCATATGTTGTTATAAAGACGCGCAGACAAGAGGTGAATCGCAGCCCTCTGAGCCAGCTGTATTCCCATGAGTGATCTTGAAACAAATTCCCTCGCTGACGTTTTAGTCACTGCGATTCGCGATCTTCGATTTGGGACTTCTGTCGCGCAACGCGTCCATGCGGTCCAGAGCCTGGCGAGTGTGCGTAGCCAGGTTGCGGCCGGCTATTTGATCGATGCGCTCTCTGACGATGCGCCGGAGGTGCGCGCGACGGCTGTTGAGGCCCTGGCCGAATTGGAGAATCCGTCTGCCCTGGAACCGCTGCGTAGCCTGCTCGAACGCGAGACCAATCCGAATGTGGACAGAGCGATTTCTGATGCGATCGATCAGATCGAAACCGCCCTGGCAATTAAGTCTGCCGCCGGCCCAGCAGGTGGTGCGCGGCCACCCGCACCGCGGCTCGATGCAACATCGAACACTGCCTCCGCAAGGGTGGACTCGGCGCTGGATCAACTGGGCGCCGAAGAAGCTTGCCAACGTCTCGAAGACGTATACCGTCGCGCGGCTGAAGAGCGTCAACTGCTCGAGCAAGCCCGCCGTCGATCCGCTGACGAGACCCGGCGCCGCCTGGAAGAGGAACAAGCCCGGCTGCAAGCGGAAGAGGAATCGCTCGCGCACTTGAGTGCCGACCTCGAAAGGCGGCAGACCCAAATTGAACAAGCGCGCCTGGTCGCAGAGGAAGACGCCCATAGAATATCCGCGCTTGAGGAAGAGGTTCGCGTTAACGAAGCGAACCGGGCTTTGGTGCAACAAGAGACGATCCGGTTGGAAGCCGAGTTGCGGCGTCAAATCGAGTTGGAACGGGAGCACGCCGACGAGATACGGCGTGAGAAAACAGAACATCAAAGACTTGCCGAAGAGTATGAGCGTTCGCTGGAGACCTTGAGGCAGTTGCACGCGGAAGCGGAAGCGAACCACCAACGCCAACAGGAAGAGTTACGACGGCAGGTCGACGCGTTGGAGCAGGTCACGGACGAGATCCTGACTCTCCGCACCGAAGTCGATGCGGCGCGTAAGAATGCCGAAGAGGAAATCCAGAAATTACGCGAAGCGCGCGAACGCATTCGGGTTGAGGAGGAAGCTTGCCGGCAGGTCGAGCAGGAACGTTTAGTACTCGAAGCTGAAACCAGGATGCGCAGCGAGGATGAGCGCCGTCGTCTTGATGAGATGCGCCGGCGGGCTGCTGAGAGTGAAAAATCCGTAGAGGAACAGGCGCAGCGTCGTACCGAAGAATATGACCGCCGCATGGCTGATCTTGCTGTTTTGCGAGAACAGGATCAGCGACAAGTGGCCGATCAAAAAGCGAAAGAGCAGGCCTTACAGATGGAAATCGACGCGTTGCGTCGCGCTCTCGATGAGCAAGAACAAGCCAGGGCAGAACTTGAGCTGCAAAAGATCACCGCCACGGAATCTTTACGAAAGGCCAAACAAGCGCTTGAAGCCGAGATTGAGGCGGCTGCCAGGCAGCGCGACGAAGATGAAGCTCGCTTGAAGAGCGAACGAGACTCGTGGCTCGGCGTGGTGGAGCAGTCACGGAGCCGGGCCGCTGAAGAGCGGGAACGAATTAACGACGCGAGTTTGCGCGCCGAAGAGGAGAGGCTGCGCCTGAAGAATCTCGAGGAAGAGGCCCGCCGCCGGGCAGCGCAGGAAGAAGAGCGCATCAACGAGGCCCGCGCGCGCGCCGAAACTGAAGTGCAACGACTGAAAGATCTGGAAACGTTGCGGGAGAGAATGCAGGCAGAAGCGCGCGAACGCGGCGTCCGTGAACGGGAGCTGCTCGCCCAAATCGAAACCATTCGCCAAGCTGAAGCGCTGCATCGAAAAGGGATTCTGGAAATCGAAGCTAAACGGCTCGCGGAACATGAGGCGCTTCGTTTGGCCGAGGAGGAACATCTTCGCGTCGAGGAAATACTTCGCATGCAGGCGGAGATGCAGACGAACCGGCTGCGAGAACTCGAGCTAACGCGTCAAAAGGTGATGGATGAAGCTCGTCAGGAAGCTGAGCAGCAAGCGCGGCTAAAAGTTGAAATAGACAGTCTCAAAGAGCAGAACGAAAAACAGCGACAATTGACCGAAGTTGCCGACACCCAGCGCCGAATGCACGAGCAAGCTTTGAAGCGGGCGCGGGAAGAAATGGCCAAGGCCGATGAGGAAGTTCGTCAGCGTGCCCGCGCGGAAGACGAGCGGCGGCTGGCTGAGGAACGGGCTCAGAACGAGGAAGCCGAGCAGGCGCGAGCACGGCTGCGGGCCGAAGCCGATCGGCGCGCGGAAGAGAAACGTTTGCGGATCGAAGCCGAAGAGCGTGCCCTGCAGCAAAGAAACGACGAACTAGCACGGCGACGTGCAGAAGTCGAAGTAGCGCGCGCCGCAGCAGATGAAGAGGCGCGGAGGCTAAACGAGATCCAAGAGCGGATAACCGCGGGTGAGGCGGGCCGCCGTCGCGCCGAGCAGGAACGGCTCAATCTGGAAACGGAAGTGAGACTGCGGGCACAGAAAGAGCAGGATCACCTGCAGGAGACACGCGACCGTGTCGCGGAGGCGCAACAGGAAATCGACGAGATGCGTCTTCGCGCCGAAGAAGAGGAAAATCACCTCGCAAAGCTTAGAGAGATGATTGCGAAGGCCCATACCGAATCTGCCCAACGCTCAAAAACTCAGGGGATGCTTGAGGCAGAACTCCAGGACCTCGTCTCGCAGCATGAAAAGTAACACACGGTAGGCGAGCTCCCAATTAGTTTGTTAACGAGCTCGGCAATGTCTGCTGGCGCTTCGTGCGCGAGAAGAGATGGATTCAATCGATAGAAGGATAAACAAAAAGGACGAGCACCTGTGTGCCCGTCCTTTTTATACATCCGCAAATCGATAGCTGAGGATTAGCTTACCGCTGCAATGGCCGCGACTTTGCCATCTTCGCTCTTCCTGGTTACGTCTTTGATCTCCAGCTTCGGTGTGTCGATGATGTTGTCTTTACGTTCGATGCGTGCGGCTTTTTCGGTCGCCGCTTTCTGCTGAATCATCTTGCAACTACCTTCGAACACGCCGCCCTGTTCAATGACCAGCGACGGTGTCTGAATGTTGCCATTCACTTTTCCGGCGCGGCCAAGCTCGATGCGCTGGCTCGCGATAATGTCGCCGTTGACCGTGCCCTGAATCTGCGCGATGGCAACTTCGACGTTGGCATCGACTTGTCCACCCGAACCGACAATCAGCGTGCCGGTAGGTGAGCTGACGCGACCGGAAAAATGGCCGTCGATGCGCAAGAGCGATTTGAATGCCGCCTCGCCGGTGACGTTCGTGCCGCTGCCCACAAACCCACTCAGGGTGCCGTCCTTGATTTCGCGCGCGATGGTTTCGCTTTCGCTCAAGGCCCTCGGCGTTACTGCCGCCTCGGTTGGCTTGAATTCGCCGCTTTGGTACGACGAATAGTTTCGGGGTGAATAAGCGTCGGCGCTCGGTGGTGCCGGGGTCGGGCTCTTATCTTCGTTCGGATTCTTTCCCATTCTGAGCATTTGAAACTAACCCTCCATATTCTCGACAGCGGGAAGTCGCAGCAACCGCACTGGCTACGACGAACTACACGCGATGGTTACCTCTTGGAAGCCGGCCACCCTGGCTGGCGTTCTGTGGGGAGCCGCTCGCCGCCGAGCGGGGGGACAAATAATAAACAAAGCATACCATGCTGTCCAGAAGAAGTTTTCTTGTAATTGCAATGCATGGTGGACCACTTCGCCGGATCGCGCAGACGTGGTGCAGCGAGCAGTCGAAAGCTGACAATTTATGTAAGCAGATTTTCGAGAATTACCGACTCGGTGAAGTTTTCCAACAGCGGAAAATAGGACGCCTCGCGATCCAGGGCGGCGCGAGGAACCAGCCCCACGATTTCCGCGCCAAGGACTTTGGCGCCCAGACGGCCGGCTTGTTCACGCACCGCTTCAAAGGCGCGCGCGATCGACGTCTGTTCGTAGTTGGTAAGGTTCATCGACACTTGCACAACGTCGCGCGAACGAAGTTCGAACCCCAGAGCTTTCACGAATGGCAGGCCACCGTCGCGCTCGCGCACGACGCGCGCAATGCGCCGCGCGATCATTATGTCGTTGGTTGCGAGCGTGACATTGAACGCGATCAGGAAAGGACGAGCGCCAACTGCGATCGCGCCTGCGGTCTGATGCAAACCTGGTTCGCCGACGTCCGGCCGGCGATCCGCGTTGGTCGCGATTTCCTGACGCAGATGTTCGAACCCTTTGCCGCGCACATGCTCGAGGCGTTCGCGGTCAGGCCGGAGCGCGGCCCGCTCATAAAAGTAAACAGGAATGGAAAGCTCGCGCCAGATTCGCCGTCCGGCTTCGTGAGCGAACGCCACACACTCGTCGATCGTCACGCCGCTGACGGGAACGAACGGCAGCACATCAGTCGCGCCGATGCGTGGATGTTCTCCCTTGTGTTCGTCCAAATCGATCAACTCAGTTGCTTTGGCCACAGCCCGCAGCGCCGCATCTACGATCACCTCGGGTGGCGCGACGAAGGTGATTACTGAGCGATTGTGATCGGCGTCAATGTGGCGATTGAGGACGGTGGCGCCATCTATGGCGGCAATCGCACGCGCAATCTGTTCCACCACTTCGGCCTTGCGGCCTTCACTGAAGTTTGGTACACACTCGACGAGAGGATTTTCGATCTTTGATTTTTGATTTGCGATTGACACGGTGTCGCTGGATTCTAAATCTAAAATCGCAAATCTAAAATCGCAAATCTAAAATGCCCATCGATCGCTTCATCAACGAACGCAAAAACGCCTGGCAGCGGCTTGAGCAGTTGTTGCAACAGCTTGATGGATTAAAGCTGCGGCGTTTGCATCGCGAAGAGGTGCGCGAACTAGGCCGCATCTATCGCCGCACTGCGTCGGACCTGGCGATTGCACGCGCCGAGTCGCGCGACCCGCGTCTGATCAATTATCTCAACAGCCTGGTGATTCGGGCGCACGGCCGAATCTATCGCGCCGATGCCCAGGGCGGGCGCCGGGTGCGAAACTTCTTTGCCCGCGATTTCCCGCAGAGCTTTCGGCGCACGTGGCGTTACACAGCGGTAGCGTTTGCGGTGTTTTGGGTGTTCAGTGGGATCGCGTTTTTCGGCACGCGGCACGACCCGGATTTCTCGGAATTCGCAGGAATTAGCCCATTTTTCCGCGAAATGGTGATTAACAACCGGACGCACTGGTGGGAGGATTTGAATCAGGCGAACCAGATTGGCTCGACCCAAATCTTTACGAACAACATTAAGGTCACTTTTTATGCGTTCGCGCTGGGTGCCATGTTCGGTGTCGGAACGCTGTACGTGCTGGCATTTAATGGTGCGATGTTCGGGGCCATCATGGCGCTGACTTATCGCGCCGGCTTTGGAAACGACTTGCTAACCTTCGTCGTCGGTCACGGAGTGATCGAATTGTCCTGCATCTTCATCGCCGGCGGCGCGGGACTTTTGATCGGCACCGCTCTGTTGATGCCGGGCGACATGACCCGCGGTGATGCGTTGAAGTCGCGCGGCATGGAAGCAGTTCGGCTGATTGTCGGATGCATTCCCTTACTGGTCGTGGCGGGCATCATCGAAGGTTTCATCTCTCCAGCGCCCATCAATCCGCTGATTAAGTTTGCGATTGCGGGAATCACCGGAGTCGCTTTGTATTCGTATCTCTTGTTAGCAGGACGAGAAGTTGACACGCCGGGGTAAAAAAGGGAAACGGGGAAGAGGGTAAAAGGGGAAGAGGGTAAAGGGGAAGAGGGAAAATTTAGAAACAATTTCAGTCGGAGAAAGGAGACTCCCACATGCAACGAAATACAATTCGTACATTCGAAGACTTACTTGTTTGGCAAAAGGCGATCGAATTCGTGAAGGAAGTCTACATGATCACGAATCAAGGGGATCTGAGACGCGATTTCGGCCTTCGCGATCAAATGAGGAGAGCAGCGGTTTCGATCCCAACCAATATCGCCGAAGGATTTGAACGCTCTTCGAGAAAGGAATACCTGCTGTTCCTGAATATCGCGAAAGGTTCAGCCGGCGAGACGAGGAGTTTGCTTCGCGTTGCGCTTGAAGTTGGTTATTTTACCGAAGCGCAGCATGATCGCCTGCGACAGAATGCGATTACGCTGAGCAAGTATCTCTTCAATCAAATGAACTCAATTCGGAACGCCCCGCCGCAGCAGTTGAAGTAAGCTTAGTCCGTTTTACCCTCTTCCCCTTTTACGCTCTTCCCCTCTTCCCCTCTTCCCCTTTTACCCTCTTCCCCCTTTTACCCAGAGGTTAGAGCAGTCCTCTTTCTTTAACCCGCAGATAGGTTTCTAAGAGCCGCGGCACGAGCGCCGCCGCTGTCACATCCAAAGCCAATCCACCTTGCGATTCAACCAAACGCAAAGCCGCTTCACGCTGATACATGATTTCTTCGGCCACCGATTGCGTGAAGAGTTCTGCTTCGTTTTCAGGCGCTTCGCGCACGACTGCTTTCAAATCACGATCGCCGATCGTCACGACCAGCGGCAGATGACGCGGTCTGAGAAGTTTTAGTGACGAAAGCAACTCGCTCGAACCTTCTTCGTCAACCAAATCGGTGAGCACCACCACCAGCGAGCGGCGCCGGCTGTTAGCCGACACAAACTCGAAAGCGCGCGCATAGCTGGGCTCGATCATTTCCGGCTCAACCGCGTGCAAAGCTTCAAGGGCTGCGTCCAAATGTTCCGCGCCGCGCTTTGGCGGCAGAAAAGTTTTAATCCGCCGTCCGAAAACCAGCAGGCCGGCGTTGTCGCCCGCGCGCGCTGCGGCCGACATCAGCGCCAGCGTGGCGTGCACGGCGAGATCAAGTTTGGTTTCATTCTCAAGCCGCCCCGTCATCAAACGCCCGGCATCCAGCGCAATCAGGATTGTCTGATCGCGCTCCATTTGATATTGCCGCGTGACGAGTTTCCCGCGCCGAGCAGTCGCGGTCCACGAAATGTGACGCATCTCATCGCCCAGTACGTAGTCTCGCAGCGACTCAAAGTCGCGACCCTCTCCGCGCCACTGTGATTTGCGCCGCGCCGCGACGAACGAGCGCGTGCCGAGCGCCTTCAGTTCTGCTTCACGCGCGCGTCGCATGTTGGGATAGACCTTGACTGTGACGGGTTCGCCCGCGGTTGTCTGGCGCCACACCAGTCGCCAGCGCGAAAGGTGACGAACGACGATCCTGCCAAATGAGAATTGTCCCCGCTTGGGTGGCTTTAAGCTGTAAATAAAGGTCGCGCTAGTTTGCGCTTCGACGTCCAGACGCACTTCGCGACTGCCGAACAGTTGCATCTGCGGGGGGTACTCGTCTTTCAAGGTAAACGAGATATCGCGCGGCGTATGATTCGCGACTTCCAGGCGCACGTCTGTTTCAGCGCCCACCGCAAAGCGTCCACCAAAGTGACGTTCAATCTGGACGCCCTTCGGCAGTCCCGATTTATCTGGATTCCATGCGTCGAAAACCGCTAGCGCGATGACGATGAGATCATAAGTAACCGCAACCCACGCCAGAAGTGGCCGGCCCCACGAAAGCGAAATGGGAACGAGCGCCACCGCGAGCAGCGCATAGAAAAGTTTGGTGAAAACGAAACGCATGATTGGGTGTTGGGTAACGGGTGTCGGGTGTCAGGTGTCAGGTGTCAGGTATCAGATTTCAGATTTCAGGTTTCGGGTTTCGGGTTTCGGGTTTCAGGTAACGGGTGACAGATTGAACGTCCTTTTCAAAGGCTGTGACTCAGCGTACCAGCTTGCCACGCTCTTAAGTCGGAAAGGCTAATCACTGTTTTGACCGACACCTGACACCTGACACCCGACACCTATCTAACACCTGACACCCGACACCTCAGCGTGGCACTTCAGCCGTTTGCAGAATATCGATAATGACTGAATCAGGTGTGGCGCCGTCGAGTTCCGCTTCCGCGCGCAACGTCAAACGATGCCGCAACACCGGCCGCGCGACGTCGCGCACATCATCGGGTGTTGAGAAGTCCCGGCCGCGAATTGCCGAGAGCGCCTTCGCACACAACAGCAGCGCGACAGCGGCCCGCGGGCTGGCGCCGTAATGCACCGCTGCGTGATCGCGCGTGCGGCGAACGATATCCACTATGTAGCGTTGCACGCCTGGCTCGACCCGCATATTTCGTACTTCTGAGCGGCAGCGCGAAATCGCGTCGGCATCCGGAAGGGCTTGGATCTCTACCTGATCCAATCGGCGCGCATTGAATCCCGAGTCCCAACGCGCGACGACTTGCTGCTCTTCCTCTGTCGACGGATAAGGCAGAAGAATCTTCAGGAGAAAGCGATCGAGCTGTGCTTCCGGCAGTGGATAGGTGCCCTCGTATTCGATCGGATTTTCCGTCGCCAGCACGGTGAAGATGGGAGACAGCGCGTAAGCCTCACCGTCGATTGTCACCTGCCGCTCTTCCATCGCTTCGAGTAGCGCCGCCTGCGTCTTGGGCGGCGTGCGGTTGATTTCGTCGGCGAGCAGGATATCGGTGAACACCGGCCCGCGCCGCAGACTGAAACTGGACGAAGCCATATTAAAGACGTTCGTCCCGGTAATGTCCGAGGGCATTAAGTCAGGCGTGAACTGGATGCGGCCGAAACCGGCATTGATGATCCGCGCCAGCGTCTTGACCGTTAGAGTTTTTGCGGTGCCGGGCACGCCTTCGATCAGCGCGTGACCTTCAGCCAGAAGCGCGACCAGAATCTGTTCGATTGGCTGGGCCTGGCCCACAATTACTTTGCTCAGCTCAGTTGTGATGTGTGCGATGGTGTTGGAAACGTATTCAGGCATTGGTTGGTAAGTGTGTTACTTCGCCTTGAGGTTGGTTAGAACTTTGTGCTTAGTGCTTTGTACTGGGAATGCCTGAACAAAGTACAAAGATCAAAGTACAAAGATCAGTTCTTTTCAGCGGCTTGTTTCGCGTCGCGTCCACGCGTCCGCAAGCCAAGTTTTGATTCAATTTCGCGCAGACGTTGCGCCATTCGCAAAGTGTCTCTTCCGCTGGTCGCTGCTCCGTTGATCGTATCTTCACAGTTTCGCATCAACGTTTCAAGCTCCTGCTGATCGATGCCGGAGCGCATGGAAACGCGCCGGGCAATCTCGGTACGCGGACTGCTGTTGCTCAATCCCGCATAACGCACCAGCACGCGTCGCACGCGGGCGTAAATATTCTCGAGCGCCAGATCATGCGCCCGGGCCCGCTGCTGCAACTCAGCCATGGAGGCGACGAACTCAAGTTTTGATCTGCGATCGACCTGCGGCAGTGGTAAAGGCCGCGCAAAGCGACGACCACGTGACCAGACGATAGCGACTCCGATCAGCGCCAGCTGCGCACAAATCGCCATTACCGGCGTACCGGAAAAATATTGAAACAGCGCGTTGTGAGTCGCAGCGCGGCCCTGATGAAATTCATCGAAAGCAATCAACCCCCCGCCGCCGGCAACCACATTGAGGCCGAGAAGAATATTGTCGGCGCGGCCAATGCCGTTGTTGGCGACGATGAAGGGATCCGAAAGAAGCACAACGCGTCCGGCTCCATACGGATAATCGACGAGCAGCGCGCCGCGCTCATGACGCAGGTGCACCACTGGGGCTTGCGAGGCCCTGTCTTTGCTGAGGTTGTACGTGCTTCCGGTCTCTGGCTTGCTCGGCGGCTGGTAGTCATTCGAATCGTAGTCATCCTCGGCCGGTGTCGGCGTAGCACTTGGCTCTTTTGCTGTTCTGGACGAGGAAATATGAAGCGCTCCCATGAAACGCGACGGCATCACTGATTCCACATTGCGGGCCATCGCCGTCGGCTGCGCAGGTTTGATCGGTGTCATCCCGCTCGTCATCTGGTCAAAGTTGTTCGGATCCAGATCCTGCCAGGGGTAACTGACAACCTGAGATGTGATGACCCAATTATTGGCAGGGCGCACCAAACGATAGTCGGGAGTACGATCGATAATTACCAGCCGGCCTCCGGCTTCGACCCAACTCAGCAGTTCTTGTATGTCGCGCTTTGAATACCCCACCTGGACCGGGCCGATGATCACAAAGGTAGAGGGCTTGGGCCCGCTTACGGTCAGCAGTGAAGAAGACGCTTCCCGCCAGCGCACTACCTGATGACCGGATTCGCGCAAAAAGTCATAGAGCGCCTGCGTACCCGTGGCTCCTGAATTGAAGGTTGAGCGATCGGGCGTGCTTTCAGAATCGGCGACATGCTCTACGCGCACGTACGACGCGGCGTTAAGTGCAATCAGCACGATCACGACCACGATGAAGGTGACAACGATGATTAAGCGTTGACGCATAAAGATATTGCCGATTGCCGATTTCCGATTGCCAATTGGCGCTGTCTGAAAGCCGCGTTGGTTTCAAATCGGCAATCGGCAATCAAAAATCGGAAATGCTTAGGGATCACTTATCACTTATCACTTATCACTCATCACTCATTACTTTTCATCACTTTTCAGTCGTTACTGCCTTTCTACATCCAACCCTAAACTCGTCCCAATCATTCGGAGCCGGCGGGACAAATCCATACCAGTGTCTCTCAAAGCTGAAGGTCAGCTTGCGCAATGATTCGTAAAGAGAACTCCGTGTGCGCACGGACATCAGATAATCGTGATTGGTTTTGTGTTGCGCCAGGCTGATGACTTTGCGATCGCCCAATTCACACAACAAAGCGATGTACGCTTTGCGAATCGCGCCGCGCAGATCGCCCGTGCGCGCGAGTGCTTCAGCCTGTTCGAGTAAGTCGGCGGCGCTCTGATCCGGTTCCAGCCTCTCGCCCAGGACGATGCGCGGTTCGCGCTGCGACGCTTTCTTCTTGCTACGACGGCTGCGCAGATAACGCGGCAGGAATTTCCAAATGAGAAACGCGATCAGCGCGATGGACAAACCGAGCACAATGACCTGCGCAATGTTCGACAAGCTGCGACCAGTGCCGGGCTGGAGTGGTTTGAATTTCGGGAACAGCTTTGACAGCCAGCGAATGAACTGGTTCCAGAGTTTTTCAAGCGCGCTCTCCTGGACGGCGCTTTTGTCGTATTCGGGCCGGCGCAGAATCTCGGCCAGGCGCGCTTTACTGGCATCTTTGTCATCAGTCGCGGCGGTGGATTTCATTTCGTCCAGGCGCTGGATAAGCGCCCGCAGTTCTTCACGCGTGCTGTGAATCAAATCGGCGTCGTGTTCACCTCTTTTTCTTTTTCTTTCGTATTCGGCGAGCGCCTGGTGAAACCATTTGTTATCAACGTCGATCGACTGATTATTGAAGGTGATGCTTTCAGTTTCCGGAACCAGCTGGCGCAATCTGGCCAGCGCGCTCTGAACCAGTGCAGTCGTTTGGCTGGAATCGTCCGTGTAGTAGTCAGGCGTCTCGAGCTGCTGGATGACGCTGGCTGCCTGCGAGATTCGCGTGCGGTAATCGGCGACAGTGGCAGCCTGCGCAAACGCAGCGAACGCGGCCACCAGGATTGCGGCCGCCCACAGTTTTTTCCGGGACAAATTCTGAAGCATCTGCGAAATCATCAGCGAAGTCCCAGAACGCTTGCGGGAGGCATGGGCGCCGGCGGTGGCACAAATCGCGCCGTCCGTCGCGTAACCAGCGCCGGGGCAAACGGCGACATCACTCCGGGCAATTCGGGCATCGGCGGAAGCTGGCGCGCCGCCATCAGTTCGATGTCATAGCCTTCATGCCGCACGCGTTCATCAACGTAGAGCAGCGACAGCCCCAGCATCCAAATCGGCGCCAGCAAAATGTGGCTGCATTGCAGGATCACTTCATAGCCGATTGAATACCACGCCGGCCATTGACTTCCGAACGGGGTGACGTCAACTCCATTGGCCCAGCCATACCAACCCAGCGGAATTATCAACAGAGCCAGCGCCGAATAGGTCGCGAAAAATGTAAACAATGTCATCGCCATCAGCCGGCGCACATTGCCGCTCGCGAGTGAAAAGCTTCTGCCGATGGCCGAGCCGACGGTGCGGCCTTCGACCAACATCGCCTGGGGCACATAAGCCATCCGACCGGCCATCAGGAAAAAAAGAATCAACCCGAGCACAACCCCGGCGACGCTTCCGATGACGCTGACAACTGCAATCACCCACGCGGGCATTACCTGGGCGATGGCCACGCCCACCAGCACAAGTAGAATAAACACCAGATAGAAACCAGTGATTGACAGCCACGCGCAAAAACCCAACCACAGCGCCACCAGGATGCTGGCTCCCAGCAATCCCCAAAATCGCGACTTCACTGCGCGATAAGTCGCGCGAAAACTGACGGGCTCGTCCCACAACAAGTGTGCGACCAAATTGCGGGTCGCGCCGCCCATGACGATCAAACTGAACAACGATCCCGCGGCGATCACGATTCCTCCGCCGAAGGCGGCTAACAGGTAAAGCAATAGCCGCGCGCTGCTGGGCGTGGCGCCGATCGCGCGAAACGCGATGGTTGTGAGCGTCGAGCCGGCCGCGGAAACGACTACTGGCGGCGCAGCTATTCTGATGAGTGTAAGAAAATGGCGGCGATAGAGTCTGACGGCGCGATCAATCAAGTCGCCCGCGCCGAGAGGAGCTAAAGCAAGTTGACTCTGGATGCCATTCATCGCGCAGCATGATGCTGGTTTTGGAAAGTTGAATCAAGGGAAAGATCGGGTCCGGGACGCCGGTAGTTCCATCAATTCATTGCGCCGTTTGAGAAGAATATTTCCGGCGAGCGGATGCGCTTCGGCAAAGTCAGGCCCTGGTTGCGGGGTGCGGCCGGCCTGGCTACCTGGTGATGGCCGCGGCCATCGTGCGGCGCGCTCTCTGGTAGTGGCTTAGTTTCGTTTCTTCTCTGCGCGGTCTCTGTGCTCTCTGCGGCTCAGCGGTGAATTAGCCACCAGATACAGTCACCGCAGAGACGCCGAGCACGCCGAGAAACCGCAGAGGGCTGAAATTAAGACACTGTCCGCTCTCTGTTTCAGTAGTGACCGGCTATCAAAGTCACATATAATGCGCTTAAGCGTCGCCTACTTCCGTGCAAGAAAGTTGAGATCGCCCTTATGCATAGAATGATTTTATTGGTCAGTGCGATTGTGATCGTCATCCCCGCGGCCATCGCCCAAAATCAAAAACCACAGCAGGAACCGGATGAGGTTCTTCGCATCACGACTGCTCTCGTGCAAACAGATGTCGTCGTCGTGGACAAGAACGAGAAAGCCGTTCCTGATCTCAAGCTCGAAGATTTCGAGTTATACGAGAACGGAAAGAAACAAGACATC
The DNA here is from genome assembly GCA_035606795.1 of Pyrinomonadaceae bacterium. GTDB lineage: Bacteria > Acidobacteriota > Blastocatellia > Pyrinomonadales > Pyrinomonadaceae > UBA11740. The sequence goes on along the minus strand of DATNEI010000218.1, from coordinate 20,522 downwards.
AAATTCATGGAGTTTGTCAGCACCGAAGAAGGGCGCCGCAGCGAGGGTGATCGTCCGGCATCTTTGCCCCCCGGCGCTGAGGTTCCCCGCGACCTGTCCGCAAAGGAACTCAAGCGAGTGGTTGCGTTCGTCGTCGACGATCTGACCATTCCGTTCGAAGACATGCCGACCGTGCGCGAGATGCTGCTCGATTTCGTTAATAACAAAATGAGAGACGGTGATTTAGTTGCCATTATTCGAACGGTTGGCGGTAAGGGTTTGCTGCAACAATTTACTTCCGATCGGCAATTGTTGCGCCGGGCCATTGCGTCGCTGACCATCACCGTGACGCCGTTCAATGCCTTTAACAACACGACGCCCGATCGCTTCGGTAGCAATCCCTCGGTAGCGAGCGGTGAAGGCACTGGCAATTCTGACCTGAGCGCTGAAGAACAAGGAATCGTCAACTTAAATGATCCCAATGAAGATACTCAGCGGCTGTTTCGAGGCCTCATGTCTCTTTCGACCGCCGATTTCGTGATCGACAGTCTGAAGGAGATTCCCGGGCGCAAAACGCTTCTGCTGGTCTCCGGTGGTATTCCAATCTTTGAAGCGAGCAGCACCGGAACCATTTACTCGAACGTGACGCACCTTCTGAATTTGTTAGCGGATCATGCCATGCGCGCCGGCGTCGCAATCAGCACCATGGATCCGCGCGGACTGAAAGCGAGTCCCGGAGTAGCGAGCTTCACCGCAACTCCCGGCCGCAGCGCGTTAGGAAGTGAAGACCCCACCTTTGGCCGAGGTGGTGGAGCTGACGAGATGTTTGGGCCGATCCTGGCCGGCGCCAGCGAGCACTTGGGCCTCGGTACTGTCGCGGAGGCGACGGGAGGAGTCTCGATCGTAAACACTAACAATTTCAAGAGTGGTCTCGACAAAGTTCTCGCTCGTTCAAATGCTTACTACCTTTTGGCTTATACGCCGGCGGACAAGTTCGACAACAAGCCGCGCAAGATTGAAGTCAAAGTCAAACGTGATGGCGCGCGCGTCTACTCGCACCGGGGCTATATAGCGCGCGAAGAAAAGGCAGCCGCCGCTCGCACCAAAGAAGAAGAGATTGTGGCCGCCGCGAAATCGCCTATCGCGCGACGTGATATCGATATTGCGGCGATTCTGAATCTGAAGCCGGGAACGGGCAAGACTGGAAATCGATTGGATATTCACCTCGCCGTCGGAGCAAACAAATTGACCTTTACCAAGAGCGCCGAGGGCAAGTATCAAACCTCATTCGACGTCGTTGGCTTTATTTACGACTATCTGGGAAGAGTGCGGGGCGGGTTCAGCGAAACGATAAACACAGATCTGTCTCCGGAAAAGTATCAGGAGGCACTCAAAACTGGTTTGACGTATTCGGCCAACACCGATCTGCCGCCCGGTTATTTCCAGGTGCGCGCCGTAGTGCGCGAAGCTTCAACCGGATACGTTGGCACGATCTCTCGATACGCCGAGATACCCGACATCACCAACGGTCGCTTGGCTATGAGTAGCGTCTTCCTTTTTGCGGTTGACCCGGCGGCCAAGACCCCTCCGGTCCCGCTCCTCGCGGTGCGACAGGTTTCGTCAAAAGAGGAACTGCGGTATGCGGCGCTGGTTTACAACCCGAAAATTTCGAATGGTCAGACGCAAGTCACGTCGCAGACGATCATCAGCCAGGGCAGCAACGTGCTCTACCGCGAACCTGAGCAAGCGATACCTTATTCAGGTAGCTCACCGGTAACGAAGATTGGACAAGTGGCTGTGGCCGGAGTCGCGCCCGGCCGCTATACACTCACCATCCTCGTCACGGACCAGTTGGCTGATAAGAAAATGCGAACTCTCGCTCGCAGTGTAGATTTCACAGTGGTGAAATAATCGTAGACATCCTACGCACACAAAAAAAGGAAGAGCCCTTGCGGACTCTTCCTTTTTGTTTTAGACGTCTGCGGGACGTCGAAGTTTAGAAGATAAAGCGGATGCCAACCTGAACAACGCGCCGGGCCAGCTGGATGCGGGCATCGTTCCCGAACTCTGACGATGCCAAAGAGGCATTGTCGATGAGTTCGCTGGGCGGCAACGAGCTGTTGCGCGTCACGCCGTAACCAATGTTCGGATGGTTCCAAACATTGAAGAACTCGCCGCGCAACTGGATCGTCAAACGCTCCATGGCCTTGACGTTCTTGAAGACGCCTAAGTTCGTTTGGTTGAGAATTGGTCCTACGAGCGAATAACGCGGAACATCGCCGAAGGGAGTGCCGAACAGTTTGTCCGCGTATGGACCGTTGTAGATGAAGCGCGTGTCCACTGTGGGATTCACCGCTACGATGGAGCCGTTGTTCAGAGCATTCAACGAGATAAACCCGTTGACGTTCGTGACGTTGGTGATCTTGCCGTATAAGAACGCGTCCACCTGGCTGATGGCGACCGTGTTCTGCGGCGCGTTCGGATTGCCGTAAAACGGTCTCAGAGCCTCAGAGCCGCCCTGTACGTAGCTGGGGCCATTTCCCAGCCTGGCAGCATTCTGATTCTGCCCCGCTGTGTAACGACGTCCGCTATTGATCACGTGCGTCGCGTTAATTTGCCAGCCGCCCAGAATCTTCCCAACAACTCCATGCTGCTCCTTCATAAAAGGAACGTCGTAGATGCCGTTCATCGAGAAAATGTGCGGGCGATGAAGAGCCGAAACGCTTCGCTCCGGCTGATTGTCAAATGCGTTCTGTGGAAAGATTGAACTCTCTCCGTTGAAAGCAAAGACCTCGCTCGAGTCATCGATCGTCTTGCTGAAGGTGTAGGCCGCTCCGAGGTTCAGCGAGTTATTAAGAAGCCGGCCGTTAAACCGCGCCTGGAGCGAGTTGTAATTCGACGACGCTCTATTGTCGCGCGAAGTGATTGCGCCGCGGGCGAGGATGCGGCCGTTGCAAGCACCTTCGTTATCGAGCGTGGCAGCGTTGTCAACGCAACTAAGGCCGACCGCTCCCGGCGCCAACCGAGACGCATAGCTCGGGAAAGAGATTGGCGTGGTAACGCCATTTACAGTGACATTGCGGGTAAAGCCAAAGAAGCCACCGATGCAATTCGGGGCCGCACCAGCCGTATTACTGCCGCCCACACTGCACGGGGTGGTCGCAATCGGTAACCCAACGGCAGTGGTCGGCACGCCCGGTTGGAGCACATAGTTGCCGGCCACACCGATGAAGGGATTTTGCAGGACGGATTGGAACAATCCGACTCCGTGATTGCCAACGTAGCGGACTTCAGCGATGTAGTTCTTGCCGATTGATCGTTGAATGCCGAACGACCATTGCTGCGAATAAGGAGAGCGAAAATCATTCGCCACGATGGTCTGACCGAGCCATTTCGGATCGAGTTTGCCAACCGCGAGCACGCCGCCGCTGGTGATGGCGTTCCGAATGTCAGCGCCGAACAACGTGTTAGGCATGGGAATCAGCGGGCTGGTAGCCGGCAATTGTGCCGCACTGGCAGCCAGCGCGATCGAGAATGGCGACGAGTTCGCCACGTTCAGCAGGATGTTATAGAACGCCGGGTCGTATGCGATGGCATATCCACCACGAACTACCGTAGCATCGGTCCCGGTTAAGCTGTGCATGAACCCATGCTCAAACCGAGGCGACCATGCAAACCCAAATCGCGGCGCGAAGTTGTTGTAATCGGGTTTGGTAAGCGGCACGATGCGCTGGTCCACCGGAAGCGCAGGATTGAAGAACGGCTTGGTGCCGCTCTCCCGTTGCCGGGTTGATTCGCTCAAGTCGTTGATTGGCTGACCGGTGTACTCGTAGCGCACGCCCAGGTTCAGCGTCAGGTTCGGCTTGATCTTCCAATCATCCTGTAAGAAATAATACTGGTCCCACTCGGTGTAAGGCACATTCGGGTTACCGAGTGCGATGCTCACCGCCGAAGGCGCGTCGTTGAATACGCGCTGCTGGGTGTTGAACGTGAATGAGCCGCTGTAGTTTGGCAGGAACGGTACGTGGGCCGTCGTAAACTTCACTTCAGCGCCAAATATCAGCGAATGGTTTCCACGCGTCATTGACAGGTTGTCGGCAAAGTCATAAAGGGTAGTGTCGCGACCTTGCGGCAGGCCTCCGGTCGTTCCCATCGCGCGCAACGCGTTACCCGTGAGGGTCACGCCAGTGATGCCGGAAGGGTTAATCACTTCGATCTGCGAGTTGTCGATCTCCGAAGAATTCGGCACGCACCCGAGAACCTTCGGATCGCAGCCGCCGCCGAAACTTACAAACAGATTCGTACGTGTGGCGCGAAACTCATTAACTACTTTTGAAGAGATCTGCCGGAAGTATGAACCTCCCAGGTTCCTCGTATCGAACGCAACGTCGCCAAACTCGCCGGCCGTTGAACTAACCTGAGTGCTGTTTTTGGTAACGCCAGTTTGTTTGTAGTAGCGAACGTAGAAGTTGTCGCGGCTCGTGACTTTCATATCGCCGCGCACGCTCCACTCGTTCTGAGTATAGGGACTCGGGAAAATGCGTTCGATCAAAAAGCCTTCGACGCGTTGCGTTACGCCCGTGTTGGGATTGGTGAAATCGATAAAATCCCGGTTGCACAATTTCCACGGTGCTGCAGGATCAGTCGGGTTAACCGCTTTCAGAGTGGTGGCGTTGCAATTGTTCAAATCAGTGCGAGGCTGAGCCGTTCCCAAAGGAAGCACGCTCGGATTCATAGCGACGATCGCGTTGATTACCGGATTGTTGCCGCCAAACGCAGTCGTCAGTTTCGGAAGGTCGGCTGCATTAATCGCGAGGCCGCCCGAAACGACATCAGAGGTCGCCGGCTGACGAATACCTTCGTACGCGCCAAAGAAGAATGCGTGGTTCTTCCAAATGGGACCGCCGACGGTGCCGCCGAATACGTTGCTCAAGAAACGAGTCGGATCTTTATCACCACGCGCGCGCTCGATGTTGTTCAGCGTGTCCAGCTTGTGCTGGTCACGGTGAAATTCAAAGGCGGTACCGTGGAAATCATTCGTGCCGCTCTTGCCGACGATGTTAACCACCGCGCCGAGGTTGCGGCCATACTGTGCCGAGAAGTTGTTGGTGATTACCTGGAACTCCTGGACCGCATCCTGATTGTCGATGAAGAGGTTAGGACCGCCCACCGATAGATCGTTATTGTCGGCGCCGTCGATCTGAAAATTATTCGATCGACCACGGTTACCATTAACTGAAAGGCCCGTGCCGTTAGTGTTGGTGCCGCCGCCGCTGTTCTGGGCCACGCCCGGAATCAGCAATGCAATGGTGTCGATTCCACCGCCCGCTGAGTTCGAAGGCAGCTCGGCAACTTTACGAGCTTCAAAGCTGTGCGAGATTTGAGACTGATCCGTGTTCAGCACTTCTTCCGTGCTGGCCACGACCGTGACAGTTTCGCTGAGGTTGCCGGGTTCAAGCCTTATGTCCAACGGATTGACGATACCGACTTTCACATCGACGGCTTTCGTCTCGTTCCGCTTGAAACCACTACCCTCAACGTTCACCGTGTACTTGCCCGGAGTCAGGTTGGCAAATTCAAAGACGCCGTCGCCCGAAGTCGTGGTCGTCCCTCCCTGTCCGGTGGCATCGCTCTTTGCAGTAACCGTGGCGCCTGGTACGACGGCACCGTTCTGGTCAACCACCGTCCCCCTCAATGTACCCGTGGTAGCTTGCGCCATTGCAGGGGCACTTGAGAGAGCGACGATTGCGACCAGCGCAAAGAGCGAGAATGCAAAAAACGCAATTCTTGCTTTTCTAGTGTTACGCATTGTCTCCTCCAAATGTTGATTGTTATGCCGGCAAAGCCACCCGAAGGGCCGAGGCTTGCCGACGGAAATTATTAACGTAGAACGCTAATAAGCTGTCGCGCCTGGGCGGCGTATGCCGCTTGCGGAGCAGTTCGCACGTAAGCCTCGAACGCCTGACGCGCGAGTTCTCGCTGGCCTTTGTTCATGTACAGATTGCCAAGATGAAAGAGCGCTTCGGCGTACGGGACGCCGCCGAGCTCGTATGCATTGCGCAACTCATGTTCGGCGTCGTCAAGACTATCTGTATTTTGTAAAGCGATGCCCAGATAAAGTCTGGCCGCCGGCGCGTTAGAGTCCAAAGAAACTGCCTGGCGCAAACTAGCCACAGCTTCGGCAAAGCGTTGCTGTCGCAAGCGTGCAATTCCCAAATTCAAATTAGGGTTGAAAGCCTTACTATCGAGTTGCAGGGCTCGATCAAATTCTGCGGCCGCTTCATCCAACCGCCCCTGTTCCATCAGCAGCGCACCCAAGTCGTTATGCGCCATCATGAAATTCGGATAGATAGCGATTGCTTTGCGCAGTCCCTCGATCGCTTCGGCGGCTTTTCCGTCCTTGGCGAGCGCGCTCGCGTGAGCAAATTCCTTTCGCGCTTTCGCCGGGACATCATTGCCTAGTTCAGAGACTGAAGTGATCCGGCCCACCGGCCTCGTTGTATTGCTCGTGGTCTTCTCTTTGAGGGTAATAGTGACTACAGTCGGCGCGCCGCGCCGGACTTCGACGTCTTCGCTGCTAACTTCGTAGAGCAGCCGGTCGCCCTCGATCTCCAAGTTGTATTCTCCAGGACTAAGCTGGCCGAATTCGAAGGCTCCCTGGTTGTCAGTGTAGACACCAGCCTGCGTCCCGCGCGTACTCGACAACGTTATGCGCACCGCTTGCGAAATAAAGCTACCGTTTTCCAGAACCACTCTTCCTTTAATGCTGCCAACTTGTCCGCCGAATGCGGGTTCCGATGTTGTGTTTGTAGGTCTGGGTGTTTGACCAGCGCTTAAAGAACAGCACAACAGGATTCCGATCAGAATCGTGTACACCCGAATTACTTTCATTACTGATAAGGCTGCCAATTTGACGAATTAGAGAATCGCCGACAGAACCCCAATGGTCGCTCTAGACACTGATCGCCGACAACGCAGCAAAGATTGTTCCATCAGTGATCTGCCCTGAAATGCCTTATATGCTATGTGTCTTGTAATTTTGGGGGCGTGGAGGCTTCGATTTTTTGGATTTACATCCAGTTTTGTGAAGGGCTGAGTTGAGTGCCAAGAGGGTGAAGTCGTGGGATTCTTTCTTTTGGTTTGACGTGCTGAAGGAGTGGTTGGTTGAGCATTTCCCTTCCCATATGCATCAATACAGGAGAGAGACGAACAAATAAGCGCGCCCCCAATGGCTGCTTACCGCTTGTTGGTCTGAATGTCGGTTGCCAGCACATCGTTCAGCGCGGCGATCGCCACTTTCTTTGGCTGTTGCGCCAACGGTATTTGGGGAAGGTCCAGTGAAGAATCTCCCACCAGCGTCGCGGCCCCCAGGCGCACCCAGCCCTTGCCGAAATCGACCCACACCGGCACACGCATGCGGAACTTATCAGACACTCCTGATTGAGTAATGCGACCGGAGAGAACTGTCTTGCCGTCTGACGAAGACAAGGAGTACTCGAACTTATAGGCAGGGACTTCCGTTCCGTACACCCATTGATTGAAGAACCAATCCATGCGCCGGTTACCGTCAAGATCCATTTCCGGCGTCATGTGCTTTTCCACGACGCGCTTGAAGTCCTCGGTGGACGCATCCTGATTGAAGTACGTCTTCACAAAATCCTGCATCATCGCCTTGAAGCGCGCATCAGGATCGCCGGTTTTGTCGCGCGAGTCATACATCAACATACGCAACATGTGCAGCGCATATGCGCCTTTGGGATAGATGAGGAATCTGGCCGCGCCGCCCGTCTTTCCGGTGTTCAATCTGTAGCCTGCGGTGATGGGACCAATTGTATAAGGCTTGCGGCCTTTGGTGGCGACCTGCGGATCGACGATCATCTTGCGTTGCTCTTCCCAAAACGAGATGAACTTACCAATCCCTTTTACTTGTTGCACCCAAAGCGAGGCAGAGAATTCGGCAAAGCCCTCGCTCATCCACTGATCGCGATAACTGCTCCAGCCGACGACGTGACCCCACCATTGATGCGCCACTTCGTGGGGGCCGACATATTGCCAAAACGAATCACCCGCGGCTTGGGATGATCCAAACAAGTTATGCCGCTGCGTCGGATCCAGAAACGCGGTGTAAGGCATATAAACCAGTGTGGGCCAGGCCTGCCCAAAGTTGCCGGCCGGTTGCTGCGTCATGGCAACGCGCGTATAAGGCAGCCGGCCAAAATACGAATTGTAAATGCGGAGAGCATTCTGGGCGCTGTTAATTGCCAGGTCGCCGCCTTTCGTGGTCGAACCTGAATTACTTCTAATCTCGCCGCCGGTAAGGTTTTCAATGTTCTCGCCAGTGACCATTTCGGCAATCTTGATCTGGTCTTCCATCTGCTTCATGTCGGGGGCTAGTTGCGTGTTCGCATAAAACTCAATTCCATAACCAGATTCCTTGTCGTCCAGTTCTTTCTTCTTGAATTTGCCATAGTTGAATCCGGCCACCGCCAGTTCGGTTGCGCCACTGCTCCACTTCGCTACCCTGGCGTCCGCCTCCTCGGTCTCAGCACCGACAGGCGCGCCGGTTCCTACAAAGACATTTGACCTCGGATAACGCACCGTCACATCAAAGATCGCGCGATCTCCGAACAAGGCTCCCGCATTCGATGGGTACCAGGATTCCCGGGGGATGAGAAAATAATTGCCGCCGCCGAGGTCCGCGAGAGCATCGCCACCTTGATAACTCACGCTCAGCACGTAGCTCTTCCCGGATTGCATTGGCGCAGGAAGAATGACACCGAAGTCGCCGTCCTCTTCTTTCGCTTCCTGGACAAAGTCCAATTCTTTGCCTTGCTCATCCTTCACCGTCTTAACGCGCAGACTGGGATAGAGACTGAAAGGAAGCACGCGCCGTGAACTAAGCGCGACAAAGCTAATGCGATCAGTCGCGATGATTTCCGCGCCTTTGATCTGAGTTTCGATTTCGTGATGCGTGATATCGAAAACACGGTGATCCTGCGAACTGAGGGCGCGGCCCGTGGCGTATTCGCCCGCCAAATGAAACGAAGTCCAGACTCCCCCGTCCTGTGTTCCGTAACTGATCAATGCCACTTCTTCCGGCGGTACTTCGGCGAGACCCAGCGGATCGACACGGTAAATCAGCTTGCTGTAACGCTTGCCATTTATGAATGCGAGAAAGTATCCCGGCAGTTTAGGCGAGTAAACGTCCATCAAAGTGCGCAAATCCAAATTCGTGCGCAGCTGTTTTCGCATCAATGATTGCTTGTCGCGATAAGCGTCGCGGGCTTTGCCAGCTTGGGACCCCGTGGCGTTTGGGCTCGCGTTCGGTGATGCTTTGAGCTCTTCAAAAGTCTTGTCGGTAAATCTCAGTACCAACTCGTTGAACTGTTCGGTCAGGACTTTGTCATCGATGAAAATGGCGAGACTACTTTTCTCTGATTCAGTAGGCGGGATTAGGGTCAGTTCTCCGTCCCCTAAAAAGACTGCGCCGGTCACGCGACCTTCGACCGGTGCTAAAAAATAGAGCTCACCGCTCTTCAATGTGAAGGTGGCCGCATCCTTCTTCAAGACCAGGTTGTTTACGGTAAACACATTTCCGCTGAAAGCACCTGACTCGTCCGCATTCTTGCGAAGTTGGCGGTAGGTAGCTTCGGTGTTCGCCTTTACCGCGGTGGCGACCGTCACAGCGCTTTCAACGACGGCCAGGTCGAGTTTGAAGTCCGCGAGCGTGGATTTGTCTTCTTCAATCTTCACGTTCTCGCGTCGCGCATCGCGAAAGCCTTTAGCGGTGACGGTGACGGCATAGGTTCCCGGCGGCAAACCTTCCAGTTTGTACTTACCCTGAGAATCGGTAGCGGCCGTCGAAGTCTGATTGCTAACGGGATCGATGACGCTGACTACGGCATCCGCGATCGTAGCACCCTTGGGATCAGTGACTGTTCCCGTGAGCGTGCCACCGGCCGCGGCCGACGACGGGGTGCTAAAGGCGATCGCCACAAGGACAAACAACGCCACACAAATAAGAGAATAGTGGAAGCGCATCTTTTTGAAATTACCTGGGAGGGAACGCACAAATTGTGAGACGAACTCAGCCAATTTGCAAGCGGCTGATAGATTGGGATCCGCTCGTAAGCGTCAACGATCTTCGCGGTGACTTCTAATCGGCTGACAGTCCGCCTCTGAGCGGCCCGCTCTCCAGCTGGCGGTGCCATCCGAGTACAAAACACAATGGACTACGACGCGCGAAGTTAAGTCGGACGTTTTCGACGCATTAATAATGCGCGTCGGCGGCACCGCTGACGTGCCCGTCAGAGTCGATGAGCTTTCAGGCTTAATGTTTTTGAAACTTTGGAACCGATGACGCGATGGTTCGAGATCACCCGTCGAGAACTGATACTCCCAATCAATCGCGGCAACCGTTTTGCTTCCGCTATTAAGAACTTTGATTTGATAGAGGTACTTGTTGACGCGATCAGTCGGGGCGGATACCGCGCTCGCGCTCTCAGTCACGCGGGGGTCGGGCCGGTTGTTGCGCGGCTCGCGACGTTCGGGACCACGAGGCGTCGTTGGTGGAGGACCCTGAGTGCCGTTTGAATTCAAAACGCTGTCGGGCGGTGCGGCACTCGTGGTAGTGGCGCCCGGCGTGTCACTTGCAGAATTCTGCGCGTCATCCCAACCGGGACGGAAACTCTGTTTTTCCCAGGACGCTTTGACGACGACAAGCGTATCGGGCGTTTCGCTTGAGACGCGATTCTGGGGCGCCATGACCAGAATAAAGTTGACGATTAATGTTGCGGCCAGGATAGTGCTCATGGTTCACCTCATTTTTTGATCGCCGTGAAGCTAATAATTCATTCAACCACGAAGTCTGTTCTCCGTTCGAGATCGATTTTGCCCTTGTTGTCGTGCAACGTGACAATTAAGGAGAAGCGTCCCCGGGCGTTGGGCATGCGCAATCGCGTGGCTTGGGGAAACTCTCCCGGACTGCCCGCAGCTGTCTGACCGTTAATCGGTAAGTTGCTGTCGAGCACCAGCGCATCTTGATTATCGAGAATCTTGACGTTTTGCGTCAGCTCTGCGTACTGTTTGGGCAGGTTGTAAATCAGGTAATTGAGCTCGACTTCGCTGGTTCGTTTGAAGTTGTTGTAGCCCCTGAATCCCGGTTGGCCCGGAATGCTCAGTACCAGACTACTCAGCGACGGCTCCTTTACCATTTTGACGTCAGGAATTTCAAAAAACTGGTAGGAAGATCCAATTGCTCCCGTGTTCTTTTCCCTGACTACGGCGCGAACCTGATAGTAGCCGGGCGGTAGTTGCGTAAAGTCTTTGACCACCACCAGTCCTTCCGTTTTTAATTTTTGGCGGCTGTCCGGGTCCTTTGCGAAGTCGTAAGTTATCGTGCGGACCACCCCGCCCACCGGCTGATCATGGCCGGACAAAAAGACGTAGCTCATCACGTCGAAGCCGGCTGTCTGACTTGCTGCCAGCGGGTCCGGCACGGCCAGATAATTCCGTCCTACGTGCAGGCCGACGAGGACCACCTGCTCACCCCCTTTGGGCACCACGTTCGCGACCACTTCAACCGGTAAGTCGAGACGGGACACGGGTGATTTCATCAACGCTTCCAAAAGCTCAGCGTCAGTCCCTTTCACAGTTTCGCGATTGATGGCGAGGTAACCACGACGCGTGCGGACAATCACGCCGGGCTTGCCTTTGACGGTTATCTCCAGGCGATGGAACTTGTTGTCGAGTGCCGACGGCTTGAATCCCAGAACGTAGTAACTGTTCGAATCTTCGACCGCGCGCTGAAGTCCCGAGGCGATGTCGTTGGTGCCGGCGAAGAGCGCGCCGCCAGTGCCTGCGACCAGCATGCGCAGCGCGCCTAATTTTTCGAAGTCTGTAAGAGTGAGACTGCCCGCCAGGTCGGCGGCCCGGAGCGACTCGCCCGTCGTGTATTGGCTGGCTTCCGTGGCGTTGGTGCGCAGTCCCGCCGCGTCGAGACCGTAGATGCTAACGCCGCTGCGCCGCGCGAGATCGATGAGTTGAATGATCTGCTGGTTCTGATCCTCTCCGGTTCCCGTCAGCAGAGTAAAAGATTCCGTCAGGATGACGGCAATCTTTCGACCGGGTAATTCGGCCATCGCCTTTATCAGGTTGGTGAGCGTCTTGACGGTGATGCGCGCCTGATTGGCCGCCTCTGCCACCTGCGACCTGGCGCGGGTTTTCAACTGAGCCTTCAGCGGATCGCTCCCAGGGTCCTCGTTCTTCAACAAGTTGCCTTCTCCGGATTGCCTCGCGCCACGCGGCTGGGGAGCGACGATATCGCGGGCCAGGCTGCCGGTGCTCTCAGAGTTCGCAAGGCTCTCGGTCTGAATGCGACGAGCGACGGCATCCAGCACTGACTCGTCACCGGCGTCGATCCGGATGGCTTCAGCCGCCGTCATTCGGTAGCGATCATCGAGGTGGCGCGCCGAGTCCGGAATTTGAGCGGAAACGCGCTTGAGAGCTGCGAGCAGGCGCTGATGATCCGTAGTGAACTGTTGCAGCGAGGCGATAGTTCCCCCGGTCGAGATCAGCGCGACCATGTCATTGGCTGAGAGTTTGGTGTCGATATAGTCAGTCAGCGCCCGACGCGCGCGCCCAAAGTTCTCGTACGAGAGATTGAGATCGTCCAGCACGAGGGCGATGTGGCGCGCCGGAAAGGGCACTGCCAACTGCGACTCAGACTGCGGCGTTCCTGAGCCGCTGCCGGCGCCGGCGGCAGTTTGCGGAGTCTGCGCGACAACGTGCGATGCTTCAATGTTTGTAAAGTAATCGATGGTACGCGGCGTACCCTCATCGACAACCTGGAAGTCGGCCGGTGTTAATCCCGCCACCCGGCGTCCCGACTTGTCCGTGACGATCACGTCTATCTGGACGGACGCAGTGGCAATTTTAATAGTTTCATCCTGTGCGCTCGGCGCGCGCTCTTGTGAGAAAACGGGGGACAGAAGAAGTGCGATCCCGATTAATGCAGCGACTATTCTGTTGAGCATCAGATCACCTCGGAAAAAAGTGTGAGAGGAGCTTAAAGCTTGCTTAGTTCTCTAATCAAGAAGAACGAGCAAAAAATATGGGGAGAAGGTTGTCGCCTTCTCCCCATCCAAAAACAGCCCGCGGGAAACGAATTTCCCGTCGAAACAGTTTAGAAGATAAAACGAAGGCCGAACCGCAGTGAGCGGTTGCCGCCGTTGTTGAAACCAGGATTCTGGAAAGTACCACCGAATTGTTTCGCGGCGTCCTCTGTGACTACATCGGGCACGCCGAAGTTGCGATGGTTAAGTATGTTGAAGGCCTCTGTCCGGAACTCGAGCTTCGTATTCTCTGTCACCTTGAAAGTCTTAAAGAGTGACAGGTTCGCCAGCGCGAACGGTTCGCCCAGGAACGTGTTACGACCGACGTTGCCAAATGGCGACTTGAACAAATTGAAGGCTTCGAGGAAGGCGAGAGGCTCGCCGAAGTTGGAAAACATGCCAAAGTCGTTATAGATCAACCGGGCGCGATCGCGCACTTGTGATGCTGAAACGACGGTGCCGTTTGAACCAACATTAGCTGTGTTGTAGACGATGAAGCTACCGGGACCGGCAGCGCCACCATTGTAATCGCACTCGGGTCCACCGAAGAGAACGTCGCAAGCGGCTCCGTAGCCGAAAGCGATCGTGCCGTTCGGGGCGGTCGAGTTGCCGTTGAACGGACGCAGGGCGCCGGCTCCGATGAAGCCGCCTTCCCAACCCGTATCATACATTCCGTAGAACGTATTCGGCGTATACGCGCGACCCGATCCGATTCGGATCAGTCCGCCAACTTCCCAACCGCCGAGAAGGTTTCCTGTCCAACCATGCTGGTCTTTCATGAACGGCAGGGTATAAAGGAAATTGGTAGTGAAGTTGTGTCGTTGATCGAACGCCGAAAGACCGCGCTCGCCACTAGTGGTGTTGAACGGGTCTTGCGACTGCGCGACCGTTGAGCCGCCACCGAGAGTCGAGAAGATCTCGGAAGCATTATCAAGGGTCTTGGACCAGGTGTAGTTCGCGTTCAACGTCAGGTCGTTTGTGAACCGAGTGTCGAAACGAACTTGCAGTCCGTTGTAGGTCGAAGTGGCGCCATTGGTGCGGGTCCGGACCAGCCCATAGTTCGGGTCGACACGGCCGCTGCCCAGAATGCGAGCGCCGGTTGCGTCCGTCGTTCGTGACTGCCAACCGTTGCCCGACGTCGGAGTCTGGCAGGTTGCCCCCGTGCAGGTGCCGGGAAGAATACCGTGCGTGAACATTGTCGAGTTACCGAAATAGTCGCCGGCCATTAACAGCGTTCGCAGTGACGGATTCCCATTAACCGTCTGGAATTGACCGACGATTCTGGATCCCACATAACGAGCTTCCAACACGCTGCGACGTCCAACTTCCTGCTGGATGCCGAAGTTGAATGACATCGTGTACGGGTTGTAAAGGTTGGGATCGACTCTGGTCTGGTTAAAGAGACGTGGGTCGCCGCCGTTAGTGCCCGGCGTGCCGTTGAGAGCCGCGGTTGTCTGCGGCAGGAACGGGAAGTTGACCGAGCCTACGCCACCCGGCGTCTGCGTCAATGTGCCCACACCGGCGAACGGCGCTGCCGTCACGGTGTTGAGCACGATGTTGAAGTACGGCGGGTCGTAAGCGACGCCGAAGCCACCGCGAATGACTGTCTTGCCATCACGAAAACGGTTGCCCCCGAAGCCAAGGTTCGGTGACCACGCAAAGCCTACGCGCGGTCCGAAGTTATTCTTATCGATCGGCAGCGTGTTCGTGGTGCGGAACGCCAACGGAAAAGCAGTGTTGAAGATCGCCGTTGAAGCATTCGATTCACGTTCAGTCACCTGATCGATGATCGGGTTGAACGGAGTAGTCGAGATTTCATAACGCAGACCGAGGTTCAAGGTCAGCGTCGGGCGAATGCGCCAGTCATCCTGAATAAAGAAGAAGAAATCATTCTGGGTAGTCTTAATCTGCGGATTGCCGAGCGCGAAGGTAATGCGATCGGGCCGGCCCAGAATGAAATTCTCGAACGCAGTCGGACTGGTGCGGGCCGAACCGTTCAACCCGGTGGTGCCGTAGTTGAAGAAGGTGTTGGCCGGCAGCGCCGCGCCGCCACTGTTAAAGCGATATTGTCCCGTAAAGTTCGGCAAGAAGAAGTTGTCGACTTTCTGGTGACGAATATCGGCGCCATATTTCAGCGCGTGGTTGCCAATCGTCTGCGCCACCGTGTCCTGGAACTGATAAACATCAACCACGCGATTCTGCGGGATGTTATTCAAGGCTCCGAAGGACGTCAGGATACCGCCGGTGAAGCCGGAAGCGAGAGAGCGCGTTCCCGCCCAGGCAATGCCCGGACCCGGATTGTTCGTTCCCGGTACTGCACCCTTCACGTCACCGAAATCAACCTGCAAACGCGAGAAGTTGAAACGGCCTTCGTTCACTGTCTTCGAACTGATGTTACGGGTATAGGTGACACCAAGGTTGTTGTTCTTCGACGGCTCATCATAGAAAAAGCCACCGAGGAAACGGCCGCCAATCAGCGGGAACTTGGAGTTGTCGTAGATGTAGCGTGTTTGCAGGGTGTCCTTGCTGGTCAGGTTCCAATCAACGCGGCCAATAAATTGGTGCTGTGTGGACTGGCTGGCCACGGTACGCACATCCTCACAACCGAAAATGACTCGCCGGCCACCCGGGGCCGTCGGATCCGCGACCACTGCTAGTGGTGCAAGGTTTCCCGGTGTGTTGATTCCGGCGGTACCTGCGGTTGAGAACTGAAAGGTGTCCGGCAAGCCGTCGCCATTCGAATCCTCGACTGGTGGTGCGCAACTCCAAACGCCTGCATGCTGTGCCGTCGCCGGCGAGAGCGCTAGCAAGGTGTTCGTTGCCGCAGTACCGAAAATGCGATTCAGGTTCGCCACGCCTTCGGCAGTCGGCGAGTAAGTGAAACTCGTCAGGCCCTCACCGACAGCTTCTCCGCGGTCGTAGTTGCCTTCATACGTGGCAAAGAAAAACGCCTTGTTCTTTACAATCGGACCACCGATTCGTCCGCCGAAGCGGTTGTTATGGTCAGGTCCGGGGCCATCGGAGAATCGAGTGGCCAAGCCCTGGAACTGCGGAAAGCCGTTGCTGGCCAGGAAGCCAAAACGGGCAGCCGCTTTCTTCTCAAGGTTGTCGCGCGCGTTCAGCGCTGAGTTTTGATGGAATTCAAACAACGCGCCGTGAAACTCGTTCGTTCCAGAGCGGGTGACAACGTTAATCTGCGCGCCGGAATTACGTCCGAATTCAGCAGAGAAACTGTTCGTGATGACCTGGAAGTCGCCGATAGCTTCGGCGTTGGTAATAGAAAGCGACGGGCCGGCGACTGAGTTGTCGTTGTTGTCCTGGCCATCGATCTGGAAATTGTTGGAACGGCCACGGTTTCCGTTGGCGGAAATACCGACGCCATTTGCAAAGTCCGTGTCGCCCGGCGTGATCACGCCCGGCGTCAGAAGCGCGAGATTATCGATCGCTCCGACAAATGGTAGCTGCGTCAGTTGCTGTGGCGTGTAGTTCGTCGAAAGCTGGCTCTGAGCACTGTCAATCAGCGGCGTATCCGCAGTTACTGTTACATTGGCAGTGGCGCCAGAAACGCCCAACTCTATGTCGGCCGTATTCTCTGTTCCGAGCCGGACCACAATATTGTCCTTCGCTGAGGGCGCAAAGCCCTGGGCGGTTACCTCCACTTTGTAATGCTCGCCTGGAGTTAGGTTGGTGACTCGGTAAAAACCTTCATCATTGGTGGTCGTTTCCTTGGCGATGCCCGTTTCGGTGTTGGTCACCTTAACGGTTGCGCCGGTAACGATCGCCTTATTCGGATCCTGGACAATGCCTTGCAGGTTTCCCGTAGTTACTTGAGCTACGGCGACCCCCGCCGTAAACAACAAGCCCACGAGCACCGCGAGGCACCACACAAAGGATCTAGGTGCAAACTGTCTCATGGAAAATCCTCCGTTTTTTCGAAAAAGTAGCAACATGGTTCTGAAAGGGAGAAGACCATCCACATAGGCTATAAGTACCGTTGTGAGAGCGACTGGTCCCATTCGATAAATCACGTGTGCCTTGGAATTAGCAAACCGTATTCCGACCATCAGACGGCACGATTTGGAACGTTTAGTGGCTCTTCTAGGTGCCCACGTCCGAGATTATGGATTTTTTTTCAGTTTTTGGAATTCCGAAGGGCCGTTCTTAACGACCATTAGCTCGAATAGCAATTCTTTTCCCCGGCAAATGGAGCTCAGATAGAACTCCCAGAACTTGCGCGTGAAGCGAAACCCCGGCCAGCTCTGGTCGAGGTTGACGATGAACTCCAGGCCGACCGCACGCCACAGATTTGCCAGCGAGACGTGCGTGCGGATCGGCTTCAGCCGCACCTCGGTGTAGAAGGGAAAGAGCTGGCGGTCCTCTACAAAACAGTTGAAGGTGTAGCTGTTAAAATGATTGCGATGCGTCGGATCGGTGGCCCAATCGGGGTTGGTGTAATGCGGCGTGACTATCGAGATGTGCGCGCCGGGTTTCGCGATGCGATACAACTCGGTGATGAGGGCCATTACGTCGGGCACGTGTTCAACCACGTGACGGCAAATTATCTCGTCGAACTCGTTATCGGGAAAGGGATAAGGAATCGCCCCGAGATCGTGGACAATGTCGGCGTGGGCTTTCGGATTCGAATCAAGACCGATCGCGCCCGGCACTTTGTTCCAGCCGCAGCCAACGTCAAGAATTTTTTTGCCTGGGGTTATTGCCGACATGCAGCCAGATTCGTTTGCAGAAACGATGCGAACTGATGGAAATCGAATGCGTGAACCGGGACATCAAATTCCCTTTCCAGGTCTGCGAAGCTAAGACCATCAAGAAAGATTGGTTCGTCGCTTTTTAAGGCAACCTTGGGAATGATCACAAAGTCGCCGCGCGCCTGTTCGCGCGCCGCCAGAAAATCGCCGCCCGTCAATAATCCAGCCACGCTCACGTCCCCGCCAAAATAATCGTTGATGACGGCTGCGACGCGAAGGTCCCATCCGGTACGCTCGTTGAAACGATCGACCATGTCGCGCAGCACCGGAGCGAACAGCGTTCCGGTTAGAATCGTGCCACTTAAGGTTGTCCTCGCTGACGCGGGTGCTTCGGAATCGTTGAGTCGTCGCATCAGCTTATCGAAATCGTCTGCGAAACTGCGCACCATGCCGATGCCGTCTTCGATTTGCGGATAATCGCCGTAATGTTTGCGCGGTGGAATCGCCTGGCCCGCTTTCAAGTAAATCTCATCACCGAGAAACGCGAACGTCATCCCCAAACGACCGCGCAAATCGCGCTGCATTTCAGACACTTCGCGAATGATTTGTTCGCAGAATTCCGGCGTCACCGGTGTCAAGCGCGCATCGTTCAAATATCGAGTCAGCCCGAGCGGCACAATCGCCACGCTGGTCACGCGCGGATGCAGGTCTGCGAGATCGTAAATCGTCTTGTGCAGAATCTCACCGTCGTTGATCTTTGGGCACAACACGACCTGAGCGTGAATGTCGATGCCCGCATCCATCAAGCGCTGCAATTCTCCGGAGATGTCAGCGCGCTGCTTGTCGATGCCCAGCAGGTATGCGCGCACGTCGAGATCGGTCGCATGCACCGACACGTATTGCGGCGTTAGCCGCTGTTCGATCACCCGTTTCATTTCGTCTTCAGTGATCGAAGTCAGTGTGGTGTAGTTGCCGTAGAGAAACGACAGTCGCACGTCTTCGTCGCGCACGAACAGCGACGGACGGGCACTCTCCGGGTTGCCTTTGCAGAAGCAAAACAGGCATTCGTTGGCGCATTGGCGCGGGACAATCTGCTCGAAATTGATGCCGAAGTCTTCGGATTCCTCACGCTCGATGTTCAGCTCCCAGTCTTCGCCGCTGCTCTTGCGCACGTCGATGGTCAGCTCAGTTTCGCCGGCCGTCTGAAAACGGAAATCCAAATAGTCGCGCACGACTCGGCCATTCACGCGCATGACGCGATCACCGGCCTCAAGCTCGAGTTCGGCGGCAATCGTGCCGGGCGAAATGCCGCAGATCTCGACACCGCGGCGTCGGATTTGGGTTACTGCTGGCGTGACTGCAAATTCGTACATGAAGAACTTTCGTCAGGAATGGGTCACCTAAGTGAGCGTCGCGCGAAGCGGCTGAACCACAGAGTATAACAAAGTGCCCGTCCATTTCTGAGCGACGCGTTGAAAACCGCTGAGCGACGCGTTGAAAACCCCTGAGCGACGCGTTGACAACGAATGGGCGTCAGCTTAATCTCACGCTTTCTGAATCAACGTTGACTTGACTCACCGCGAATTCAACTCACCAAACGAAACCATGGACGACGCTCGATTATCGCGAACTGAGGCGAAGACTGACGGCTCTGCCCAGCCGCCCTGCGTGCTGCTGGTCGAAGATGATCGTTCGCTGCGACGTTATTTGGAAGTGACTCTGCAGCGGGCCGGATACCAGGTGATTCCCGCCGAGGATGGATTGGAAGCGATGAAGCTCGCGTTGTCGTCAGACGTTCAAGTCGTGGTAACCGACGCCATCATGCCGCAATTGAGCGGACAGCAGCTCGCGACATTCCTGCGGGCCAACGACAAACTCTCGAAAATTCCGATTGTGTTGTTGACGGGACAGGAAGATAAGGGCGAAGTAAATGAAAAGAGTGCTTCGATCGACGCCTTTCTTTACAAGCCGGTCAAAGCTAACGAGCTGACGAGTTGTTTGTCGAGACTGTTAACCCAACCTAAGTCTTAACTCGCGATCACACCAACTGGTCCAAAGGCGTGTACTCTTTGTCCTGCGACACCGCCACAGCTTCGTAGGTCAGCTTGCCCGCATAGGTGTTGACGCCGGCTTTCAAGCCTTCGTCTTTTTGCACCGCCGCTTTCAAGCCATTGTTCGCCAGTCTCAGCGCGTACGGCAAGGTCGCGTTGGTCAGCGCGAAGGTCGAAGTGCGCGGCACCGCACCCGGCATATTCGCCACGCAATAGTGCAGCACGCCTTCGACATAATACGTCGGCGCGGAGTGCGTCGTCGGATGCGTGGTCTCGAGACAGCCGCCTTGATCGACGGCAACGTCGACAATAACGGCGCCGTTGGGCACCTCCTTGAGCATGTTCCTGGTTACGAGTTTTGG
The DNA here is from genome assembly GCA_035606795.1 of Pyrinomonadaceae bacterium. Classification (GTDB taxonomy): domain Bacteria; phylum Acidobacteriota; class Blastocatellia; order Pyrinomonadales; family Pyrinomonadaceae; genus UBA11740. Next base: position 312 of record DATNEI010000218.1, on the reverse strand, counting down.
CGCAGCCGCGCCCGGCACCAGTACTGCTCCCACGATTAGATCTGCGGACGAGATTGCATCCTGAATCATGTAAGCGCTCGACGCGAGGGTGGAAATCTTCGAAAGGAAAATATCGTCCAGCTCGCGCAAACGGTCGAGATTGTTGTCGATGATCGTCACGTGGGCGCCCATGCCGACGGCGATCTTCGCTGCGTTCGTGCCGACGACACCGCCGCCAATGATCACCACGCGCGCTGCGGGCACCCCGGGAACGCCGCCCAGCAAAACGCCGCCGCCGCCGCTCATCTTTTCCAGGTAATGCGCGCCAACCTG
>DATNEI010000206.1:0-14039 GCA_035606795.1 Pyrinomonadaceae bacterium | reverse complement strand
AGTGTTCATTCCTTTCTTCACCACCAAAGCCTCCGGCCACGGCGTCGGCTTGCCATTAGCGCACCGAATCATCACGGAACATGGCGGGACCCTGACCGCCGCAAACTCGCCGGAAGGCGGAGCGCAATTCACCATCCGTCTGCCGGCTGCTTGACGTCTATTCCGGCGCAAGACGGACGTTGCAGGAATCGGCTATAATCCCATCCATGAAACGGTCGGGAGTTGCGGATCTTCCACTTCATGGCGGACGCGTGCCGCAATGGCTGGCTCAGCGCATGACTGTGCTGGGCACAGCCGTCACTGAAGCGATCATTCTGGACTACGGCGCCTCGGCATTTCTTTCACGTCTCACTGACCCGTTCTGGTTTCAAGCGCTGGGCGCGGTGATGGGAATGGATTGGCATTCGTCGGGCGTGACGACCTCGGTGATGGGCGCGTTGAAACGAGGGCTCGCGCCGCGGGCACACGAACTGGGTATTTACGTCTGCGGTGGGCGCGGCCGATTCTCGCGCAACACACCGAACGAGTTGCGTTCGGTCGCGTACCGCCGGGGGTTCGACGGTGAAGCTTTGGTGCGCACAAGTCGACTGACTGCCCGGGTGGACAACAACGCGATCGCCGACGGCTTTCAGATTTATTTGCACAGCTTTGTTGTATCGGCAGATGGCGAATGGGCCGTGGTGCAGCAGGGTCTTAATGATCGCACCGGAATGGCGCGGCGTTATCACTGGCATTCGGCTGCCGTGAAAGATTTCGTGTCGCAGCCGCACACCGGAATTGTCGGCGAGCATCAAGGCACCATAATGAATTTGGTCGATGCCGACGCGAAGCCTGCGCAAACTGCGATGCTTAAGACCGCCGGCGAAAACCCGGAACGCACACTAGGCGAGTTGCGGTATTTGAAAATGCCCGCGCATCACGACGTCCGCGCGCAAGATGTCGATCTCAAACGGCTGGGCGCGGTGCTGGCCACCGCGTATGACCGCGGCCTTCACGATTTCGCAGAGTTGCTTTTGTTGGAAAAGCTGGGACCGCGCACACTGCAGTCTTTGGCGCTGGTCGCCGAAGTGATACACGGCGCCCCGACACGCTTCAACGATCCGGCCCGCTTTTCATTCGCGCATGGCGGCAAGGATGGACATCCGTTTCCAGTTCCGCTGAAAACGTATGATGAATCCCTAAACTTTCTTCGCAGCGCCCTTGACCGCGCAAGAAGTGTCAGAACCCGGAGTGGTAGCGATGGGCCGAATCTAAGTGAGCAGGCTTTTGGCAGGGAAAAGCTCGACGCGTTGCGTCGCCTTGAGCGTTTCACGCGCTCTGTCGAAACACGTCTGGCGCCGCAGGCTAACTTCAATGCCATCGTTAGACACGAGCGCGCAATTTCTCAATCACTCGACGGTCGCACAGTGATGGATGACCGTCGCGAGCGAAATTTCTTCATCGGCAAAGGCCAACAGAAGCTTTTCTAGCTTCTAGTTCCACGCTACAAAACAAATCGGCGGGCTTCTCGAAAGAAGCCCGCCGCGTTTAGTTAACGCTGGCCGCGAGATCAATGCGGAGACGTCTTAACTGTAACGACGTTCGAATAGGCCGAATCGCCGTTCCCATTTGAAGCTCGCACGCGATAGCGATACCACGTATTGCGCGCGAGTCCCGTGTCCGGGAAGCTGGTGACGTTCGCCCCCACCTGCGCAATCTCTCCGAAATTCGCGCAGTTATTGCCGGTGCATCGTTCAATCTTGAAGACAGTTTCGTCGTTCGAATTGTCTGTCCAGGACAGATTGATCTGCGTAGATGAAACCGCCGTTCCGCTTAGATTGCTGGGCGCGTTCGGCGCTCCTGAAGGAGTTGGCGTCGGTGTTGGTGTGGCCGTCGGCGTGGGCGTCGCCGTGGGTGTCGGGGTGGGCGTCGGATTTCCACCACAACCCGGGAATTTGAATGAACCGATGCGCGTACGCCAATTAAAGCTCGTCGTCGTCGCGTAGTACTCATTCGTGTACCAAAATGTGCAATCGTCGACTGGATCAACCGTAAGGTCGCTGTAGTCGCCCCATCGATTACTTGTAGCGGACTGACTGCCCGTTCCGGCAAACAGAGTTCCCTCACCCTGGGCCAGCGTATTTAAAGCATCAGTGGCTAGCCGACCTGCGTAGCGAAGTTGCGGGAAAATTGTGCCACTTGAAGCACTGTAGCCGACAGCAAGGTTGCCGTCGCCATCCATTGCCGCGCTACCCATCCAACGCCAGGTTGAGTCAGGCTGATAGGTGCTCTCCTGGAATTTCGTCACCGGACCGCTGGTGACATTCCGCAATTCAAACCAGCGTATGCCAGCCACTGACCCGGCACTGACCGAATAATTTCCGACGACCGACTCGTGATCTCCGAAGTTTCGATAAGCCAGTCTGAACATCAGGCGATCGCCGATGCCGTCCAGCCTCGTACTTGTACCCGATTGCGGAACGCATGAGCGTGTACCTGCGCACAGCGTCGTGAATCCGGCAGCGGCTGGACTGCCGAACAGCGTGAACGACGAGTTCGACGGCGTCGCAAAATCTACATGGAAGTGGAATGTGCGGTACGAACCTCCACCGGGGAACTCAACGAATGTTGCCGGGGCGCCCGCCGGCGGAGCCGTCGAGCCATCGAGATCCGCGGGCAGATAAACTTCTTCACCCGAACCGCCGGTGACGCCGGTAGTAATGAAGGTAGCGGGCTGGCCATTGAGCATCTTGGCGCGATCGAACGCGAACGGTTGCGGGCCAAGAAACGCTGTGCCCGTTGAATTAAACACGTTCATACTCATGTAGTACGCGTCCGGCCAAACACCCAGGTGCGGGTAATCAAAAAAGTTACTGCCGAGGTGGAAACCATAGCGATAGTACGAGCCGGTGGCATCGCTGGTCGTTGAGACGGCAATGCATTCGTCGGTGGGCACCGACACCCCCGCGAACTGCGAAATGATCCAGCGATTGGCGATTTGATCGTAGAGCACAACCGGATCGCCATTGCCGTTGCTTTGACATACACCGCCAAAGCCCGACCAGAGAGTGGCAATGCCCGAGGGTCCCAGTTGTGATGCGCCAGTCGTCTTGTTGAATACCTGGTAACCTTCATTCACGATTTGAACATACTGGGTTGCGCCAACTTCGCCGTTCGTGTCAGGCGGTGCGCAATTGCACGCGACCCCGGGAAACGGAACGCCGTCAAAATTGAGGTCGGTACCCGGCATCGCCGCAGTAATCGGCGCTGACTGGACTACCGGATCCTGCACGTCTTTGTGTGAACGATTCACCCTGGGATTCTCGTTGGCTTCTCTCTGCGGCTTGAAAGTCAGCGGCAACTGTTTCATGTCGCGCAGCGGCGGTGAAGTGTCGTTATGCGTCGAATGGCCGACGATTACATTTGAGTTTCCTTGCGGCGTCAGGGTCGCGGCCAACGCCGCGCGCGCTCGCTTGGCTTCGATGACCTGCGGTAGAACCAGCATGGCCAATAACAAAACAGTCCCCGCCAAAGCGACGAGAAGCTTTGCGAATTTCATTTTTTTCTCCCCTTTGTGGTCAGAAGTGCATTAACGATGAGAGAGCGCTTCAGCGTAACGCGCTGTGAGCAATAGCTAATGCAGTGAATCATTATTATCTTACGGGCAAGCGCAAAAAATTTGCTGGTGAAAACTACCACAGTCCGTAGAAGACTGACAAATTGCATTTTGCTTACAAATTAGTGTTCCAGCTAATCTAGGTTTAATGCCGGAGCTTCCCGACATTACCGTCTATCTTGAAGCGCTCGAGAAGCGAATCCTCGGCCGGGAATTGGAACGCATTCAAATTGCCTCGCCGTTTTTGTTGAGAACTGCGGCGGTTCCCCTCGACGCTGTCGCAGGCAAACACGTAGTCGATCTGCGACGATTGGGAAAGCGAATCTGTATTGGAATGGAAGATGAGCTTTGGATCGTCCTTCATTTAATGATCGCGGGAAGACTTCATTGGAAGGACAGTTCTTCACCAAAGCCGCGACGTGGGGCGGCAGCCGAACCATCAGGAAAAGCTCCGTTTAAGGTACCCAGGAACACACTTGCTTTCTTTCATTTCGAAAACGGCAGCCTATCGCTAACGGAAGCGGGCACGCAGCGGCGCGCGTCTCTGCACCTCGTCAAGGGGGCAGAAGACCTGCGCCTGCTGAGTCGTGGCGGCGTCGAATTGTTTCAGAATGATGAGTTCGTCGATCTCGCAACTTTTACAAGCGTACTTCAATCGGAGAACCACACATTAAAGCGAGCGCTTACTGATCCGCGGCTCTTCAGCGGAATTGGGAATGCATATTCGGATGAGATCCTTTGGCACGCACAGCTATCCCCGGTGAAACTAACGCAGAAGATGTCGCCCGACGAAATTGAACGGCTTCATCTCGCGACGCGAGACGCGCTCCTGCTTTGGATCGAACGTCTGCGTATCGATGCCGGCGACGGCTTTCCGGAAAAGGTGACGGCGTTTCGGAAGGACATGGCTGTGCATGGGCGGTATCGCGAACCTTGCCCGCGTTGCGGGGCAAAGGTTCAACGCATTCGGTACGCCACTAACGAAACTAACTATTGTCCCAACTGCCAGACCGGCGGAAAGCTGCTTGCAGATCGAGCGCTGTCGCGGCTACTTCGTGAAGATTGGCCAAAAAGCGCTGAAGAATTTGCTTAGTTCAGAGCTCCAGGACGTTTAAGCCGGCCTCTCGCTGATTTATTACCACGCAATGATCAGTCTTTCGCAACACAATTGCTGACCAACTGCGAAAGAATCTTTCCGGTACTCGCGCCGACGCCCCGTGCAAACGGCCACTCCTGTTAGGCGCGCCGGAAGTAAACGTCTGTTTCCCTAAGAAAAATCAAAGGAGTATCCAAATGAGTCTTTACGCAGTTCGCAAGTTACAAATCTTCAGTCTGCTTTCAGCTATCGTTCTATTGTTAGGAGCGGTTTCCGTAAGTGTTGCGCAAGTCACGACTACGCAAACCGCATCCGCCGCGAGCCGGGTGAGTCCTGTTCCCAGCGGTGCAAAATTGAAGTTTAGAGGAGTCGTGATCGACAGGAATGGCGACTCATTCACCATTCGCGATCGAACGCGCACCGATTACCAGGTGTTGATTACTGACCAGACAAGTGTAAAAACCTACGGTGGCTTTCTGAGCGGCGGTAAGAAGTATCCGGTAACCGATATTCTGCGTGGGCTGATCGTCGAAGTGGAAGGCCGTGGAGATTCCCAGGGCCAACTGGTTGCTGACAAAATTCGCTTTAGAGAATCCGACATGCGGGCGGCTCTTACCACCGATACGCGGGTTGGTCCGGTTGAAGAGAATCAACAGAAGATTGCCGGACAGATCGATGAGTTGTACGCAGTCGCTCAGGAAGCCCGACAGGAAGTAACGCGCGTAGACGAACGCGTCACGGCGCTGGACGACTATGATCTGACCGAGACTGTTGCCGTCACCTTCAAAGTCAACAGCGCGGTACTTTCACCGGAAGCGAAACAACAGCTCGACGATTTTGCCGGCAAGGCGCTCGCCGGCAAGGGCTACATGATTGAAGTCGCCGGTCACACGGATTCAACCGGTGGCGAAGCGAAGAATATGCGGCTCAGTCGCGCTCGCGCAGAATCAGTCGTCGAGTATCTGACCATCAATCATCACATTCCGGCGCGACGTTTCATCACCCCCATGGGGTACGGCAAGTCAACGGCAGTCGCGGACAACTCGACTGCGGCCGGACGCCAACAAAACCGCCGCGTGGAAGTGAAGATGCTCGTCAATCGCGGCCTCAACAAAGGCGGCTCGGCATCGTCCGCGCGCCCCTGACCTTTAATACATTTCCCAGCGGCTTGGCCGCGCATGTAGAGCCAGAGACATCGCTAAGCAAGCGAGTCTCTGGCTCGCTTTATTAGGCGGCTCGCGGAAACAAATCGGCATCCTCGCCCGTATCCAGCGTGCACGTTCTTCCGGCGCTTTATTTCTGGATTGGACATCGTGTACGCTCGGGCGCGCCAAGGAGCTAACAAGTGACGACCAGTAGACGAAAATTTCTGAAGTTGTCCGCACTCGCGGGCGGAAGTGTGGGATTGGGACTCTTGAGTTCGTCGCGAAGTCTTTCGCTCGCCTCGAACTCAAGTCCGAAGTCTCTGAAGATCCTCATTCTCGGTGGTACCGGATTCACCGGCCCGTTCCAGGTGAAGTATGCGATTAGTCGCGGCCATCAGGTCACCGTCTTCAATCGCGGCCGCACACACCCGGGAATTCTGCCGAAAGAAGCGGAACAACTAATTGGCGATCGCAACGGGCAGTTGGACGCGCTTAAAGGCCGAAAGTGGGACGTCGTGATTGACGTGCCCACGACTTTGCCCGTGTGGGTGCGCGATGCCGCGCAGATTTTGAAAGGGAATGTCGATCGCTATGTCTTCGTTTCGACAATCTCGGTGTACTCGGACGTCAGCAAACCCGGCGCCGATGAAACCGCTCCGCTGCAGAAGTACGAAGGCGCTGACGCCATGAAAGAGACGCCGGACACTCTACGAAAGAATCTCGCGCTCTATGGTCCTTTGAAAGCGTTGTCTGAAGCCGAAGCTGAGAAATGGTTTCCGGGCAAGGCTCTAATTGTTCGTCCCGGTTTAATCGTCGGCCCTGGTGATGAAAGTGATCGTTTCACTTATTGGCCGGTACGCATCGACCGCGGCGGCGAAGTGCTGGCGCCGGGCAATCCGACTGATCCGGTGCAGTTCATTGACGCGCGCGACCTGGCTGAATGGATCATTCGCATGGCTGAGCAGGGCACAGTCGGCCAATTCAATGCGGTCGGGCCCAGAGAGAAACGCGGCATGGGCTGGATGCTCGACGGCATCAAGCAAGCAACCAAGTCCAATGCGACTTTCACCTGGGCTGACGCTGATTTTCTCGCTCAGCAAAAAGTGAGGCCATGGTCAGACATGCCGGTATGGGTGCCGCCACGTGGAGAAGAAATGGGCTTCTCGACAATCAGCACAAAGAAGGCACTAGCGAAAGGCCTGACCTTCAGATCGCTCGCCGACACCACCCAGGCAACACTCGAATGGTTCAAAAGCCAGCCCGCTGATCGGCAAGCGAAACTTCGCTCAGGCATTACGCCTGAACGCGAAAAAGAAGTGCTGGCGGCCTGGCACGCGAAGAAATCGTAGAGGCACATCGCGCTTACAATGAATGCGAATCCAAGCGATCAGGCAAAAGATTCGGAACGGGGAATATGAGTTTACGGTTCCCCATTTCTTCGAGGAGATGGCAAGTGACAATCTGGTGTGGGCGGACATAGAGCGATTAATTGCGACCGGCAACGTTCGACGGCGATTTACACGCGATCCCAGAGGAGGCCGCTATGAGATAGTTGGCAGGACGACCGATGAACGTGAGGCAGCAGTTATTGTCCGAGTCAAGGAAACTGGTAAACTGCTATTCATTACAACTTACGTTGTAGAACCATGAGCAACAACAAGAAATACGATTACGGCAAGTGCCACGTGTGCGGTGAACAAATGCGGGAGAAACGAATCAACCAGGATTACTGGTTGAAAGGAAAGCTGCTCGTTATCGAATCTGTTCCGACGGGCATCTGTCCACGATGCGGCGAGAAAGTCGTTAGGGCGGATGTGGGACGAGATCTGATGGCGCTGCTTCAGAGCCGTAAACCGAGGGCGACGAAGAAGACGTTAGCAGTGCCAGTAATTAGGTATGCAAAAGTAGCGGCATGAGCTGCCGCATTTCGGGCGGCGCAAACCTAACCGTTCGACTATTTAACCAACGCGCCATTTTGTGCCTCAAAAAAGCCAACTATTTTGTCCTGCATCTCTCGTTCGATTGCGCGCCGGACTTGATGGTCGTTGCGGTCGGGCACTTTGTAGCGACCTGTCAAACGCCCGCCCTCGTACATGATATCTAGAAGTTTGCGGGTTTCTTTGTGCCTCGCTACCACTTTAACGCCGCCTGTACGGCGCAACGTGCACTCGCCAAACGGTAATCCAAAGCTGAAAGCGGCGATAACCTGCTCGATGCTACTTCGCGGCTAAGGTTCTTAGCATGACCTTCGTACGGACCAACGATTTCTACCTGCGTTTCGTCTCCCCATCCGGAGTCATCCAATTGCAAAAGAAAGGCAAGCAAGGTTTCTAATCTCGTCACTTCAATTTGCTTCCACATCATCCTCTGACTACCTCCCGCGTTTTAGATTCTATCCCAGAACCGCCCAAGGCACGCAGAATATTATGGTGTTAGTGAACAGAGCTTGACTCTCGGACTCAAACAAATTATCTACTGCCCGGCACTAATCGTCTTTTCGGAGGAAACACATGTATCTATCTCGTAGTCGGCGTCTGGTGTTGTTATCGGCGAGCATCGTCTTAGCCTCTCTTCTTCCGTCATTTACTTCATCAGTTCGCGCGCAAAACAATCCGCCGGCAATCGACGTCAACCAGAAGCTGGCCGGGTTCGATGCCTTCATGGAAAAGACGATGAAGGACTGGAACGCGCCGGGCATAGGCGTCGGCATCGTCGTCGGCGACAAGCTGGTGTTCGCAAAAGGCTATGGCTATCGCGATTACGAAAAGAAGCTGCCGATCACTGCAGAGACTCTTTATCCCATCGCGTCGAATACGAAATTGTTTACCGCGATGGCCGCCGGGATGCTGGTGGAAGAAGGAAAGCTGACATGGGATCGCCCGATCAAAGAATCAGTCCCCACGATCGAGTTCTACAACAGTTATCTTAACGACACCATCACTCTGCGTGACATGCTGTCACACCGCACGGGGATCACTCGTCACGATTCGATCTGGTACAAGTCGGATTACTCGACAAAGCAACTGTTTGAACGATTGAAATATCTCGATCCCAAAGAATCGCCACGCGAAATCTTTCTCTACAACAACATGATGTACGCCGGCGTCGGTTACACGATTCAACTGCAATCGGGAAAGCCCTGGGCTGATTACGTGCGCGAGCGAATCCTGCAACCACTCGGGATGAGTCACACGGTTTACTCGATCGCGGACATGTTGAAGCAGCCGGACTACGGAGTTCCCTTCACCGAACGGCGCGACTCGTTCGATATCTACAAGATTCCTTATTACGAAGACACCGACGGACTAGCCGCCGCCGGCGCCATCATTTCGAACATCGACGACATGTCGCATTGGCTGATCGCCTTAATGAACAACGGCATGTACGAAGGCAAACAAGTGCTGCCGCCGAAAGTAATCAACGCCACGCTCGAACCGGCGATCGCTCTGCCCAATGCGGGCGCGCAGGCCCGCGGCTGGTGGGAAGTCCTGAATCAGGCATATGGCATGGGGCGTTGGACAGCTTCATATCGTGGACGCTTGATCGCTTTTCATGGCGGCGACCTGCCCGGGTTTCACTCGCAGATTTCTTATATGCCGAACGAACACATCGGCGTCATCGTCTTCGTCATCGGCAATCACACGGCGCCTCTCTACAACCCGATCACCTACAACATCTATGAACGGCTGTTGGGAATGGATGAAACGCCCTGGACGCAGCGCTTGCTCGACATCCGCTTAAAGAACAAGAAGGCCGGCATGGAAGCGCGCAGTAAAGCCGGCTTTGGCCGCGTGTCTAACACAAAGCCGTCGCACGATCTAAACGACTACGTCGGCGAATACGATCATCCCGCTTACGGCACTTTGAAGATCTCAATGAAGGACAACGCGCTGCGCTTTGACTTTCATAAGATTGGCTTGCCGCTTACGCATTTTCATTACGATCGATTCGATTCGCCGAATGATGAAGAAGAAGGCAAATGGTCGATAAACTTTTCGACGAACCCGCAAGGCGACATCGACAAGGCGACCGTCTCGCTCGACGAAGGTGAAGTCGTTTTCGCGCGGCGCGCGGCGAAGCTGGATGAAGCGGTTGCGCAACGCCTCGCAGGAAATTACGAGTCAGTTAGCGGTGCGAAATTCCAGGTGGCTTACCGGCCGGGGCGCGGTTTGTTTGTGGTGCGCATTGGAGCCCCGGATCAACTTCTCCTGCCTTACAAAGGACTGAAGTTCAAGATTCCGGAGTTCGCCGATGTGATCGTTGAATTCGTGGAAGAGGGCGGTCAGATTACTGCCCTCAAACAGATCGATCCATCTGGCGAGTATGTCTCGAAGCGCATACGCTAGCACCGGGAAGGACTCGTCTGAATCATGAACATCAAAGGACTGACTCCGATACTGAACGTCTCGAACATCATGGAGAGCTTCGAGTGGTTTACCAAACTCGGCTGGGAAAAAGGCTGGGACTGGGGAGACCCACCCACGTTCGGCGGCGTCAGCAACGGCAAATCCGAGATTTTTCTCTGTCAGGGTGGGCAGGGTTCACGCGGTGGACCAATGCCGCTATTTGTCGGTGATGACGACACTGGCGGTGTATGGATGAGTTGGTGGCTCGCATCGCCTGCCGCGGTTGACGAAGCACATCAACTCGCGTTGAAGCATGGGATGACCGTGACGATGCCGCCCACTGACGAACCGTGGAACGTGCGCGAGTTCCATTTGCGTCATCCCGATGGTCACACGTTTCGTGTGAGCGCCGGACTCGGCGAAGATTAACGCCGGTTAGTGTCTTACTTTGCGGTTTTTCTTGGCGACTTTGCGTGCTGGCATGAGCAGCCTCTCTGGAAAAAGAGATCTCACGCAAAGGCGCAGAGACGCAAAGCCTCGCGAAGTCAAAACAAGACACACTTACTTCCCGAACACTTCATTGACTCTCACATTCGTTGGCGCGATGATGACCGCCATTCAAGTCCCTGAATGGATTCCCCTGGAGGTCAAATGAAATTGATCGTCTTCATCGCGATGGGCATTGGTGTTCTGATTATTTCAGCCTGTTCGCTCACAAAATCAACGGCCTCGAAACCACCGAATACTCAGGTCAACAGTTCTCAGACAGTACCAGCGGCACCGGCGTCAGCGGGGGCGACACAATCGGTGCAGGCTGACCTCGCGCCGACGCCGACGGCGGACGAAGTGCACACACCCGAGATGGGCAGCGCTGAGCGACAAGCAATCATGGACGCTTTGCGCGGAAACGAAGACGTCCGCTTTCAGGTGCACCATCTCAAAGTTCATAACGGTTGGTGCTGGGTCGATACGACCCCGTTGGACAAAAACAATCATCCGACAGCTGAGGGCGGTCCCAACCTCTTGCATTTTGAAAACGGCAAATGGAAGGTAATGGATCTTTCGAAGGTGCCCGAAGATCCCAACGACCCGCTGGCAGTAGAAAATTCGAGTCCCACCTATGTGCGGAATGTGATGAAGACCTTTCCCGGCGTACCGAAGGATATTTTCCCTAAGCCCAGTAATTAACCTGCGTTTGTGATGGAAATTACGGTTCGAATCATTCTGAAACGGCCGACTCCGGACGTCGATTTCGCGTTGCAAAAGGGGAAAGGCAGCAAGTACGAAACTGTGCAGAAGCAGCGCTCTGCCCCAAATGCAGATTTGAAGTTTGAGTTTCCGGTCACCGTGAAATCCGGCAAAGACGGCGCTCCCGATTTCTTTGGACCCTTTGTTCAAGGCGCGCGCGGCGATCGATACGTCTACATCGATATTGGAACTTACGCGGGCCAAACAAAGACCGATTGGAGTCGTCGTTTGAAAGTCCCTCTAAGCCGCATCACATCGTCACTGATTGATTCAGGTGCAACGCTGGTGGGAGAAATTCCCGGCACCGGAAAAGACGGTGGGCCAAGTTGCGCGTATGCGTGGATGAAGACTCTGGATCGCCCGTGGCAATGGAAAGCCGTGGGATAACCGCAGATTCATTCCGTGTCTCGGTGGATTCTCCCTGCCTCGGTGGGTGAGCCCATATCGAAGGACTGTTAACCACAAACGCACAGAGTACACACCGAGACAGGCCTTGCCCAAAAAGTGGTGAGTGCTCTTAAGGATGTTCCGCATTGCCGCGGAGCGACGGCTTGAATTTAGCCCGGCCTTTCAAGGCCGGGGTTAGAAGAAGAAGGCCAACCGCGTCGCGTCAGCGACGATTGAGTGAAACTTTCAGTCGTCGCTAACGCGACGATGTTGGGTAGCGCGGGTTGTCCCGGCCTTGAAAGGCCGGGCTAAATTCAAGCCGCCTCTACGCGGCGAAGACTAAGGGATCAGAGATCTCATAATGTGAAACTTTTTGGGCAAAGCCACCGAGACACAAAGAGACACTCAATGTTCAGTCGCCGACAGTTCCTGCTCACGACCGCTGCGGCCGCATCGTATCTTGCGCTTCCACGTGTAAGTCTCCCGCAACGAACCAAGCGAACTCGCATTATTCTCCTCGGAACCAAGGGCGGTCCCACGCTGGGTAATTCAGGCAGGAGTAACAACGCGACGCTCATCGTCATTAACGACGTCGCTTATCTGATCGACTGTGGTTATGGCGTCTCGCGTCAGCTGATTTCGGCCGGCGTCGGTTTTGATCGCCTGCGTTACATTTTCATCACTCATCATCATTCCGATCATAACCTCGAGTACGGCCCGCTGCTTTATAACGCTTGGGTCGCCGGCTCGGCACACGAGTTCGATTCGTACGGACCGCCGGGTCTCAAAACAATGACTGACGCCTTTTTCGAATACGAGAAGTTCGATATCGAAACGCGGCTGGCCGATGAGGGCGGAAAGGATCCGCGCAAGTTGATTTCGGTCCACGAATTCGACAGCGCCGGTTTGGTAATGCAAGACGCGGATGTGAAAGTGACAAGCTGTCGCGTTCGTCATCCACCCATCACCCAATCGTACGCTTATCGCTTCGATGCCAAAGACCGCTCAATCGTAATCTCCGGCGACACCTCCTACGCGCCCGAGTTGGCGGAGTTCGCCAAAGGCGCAGACGTGCTGATTCACGAGGCGATGTACCTGCCGGCCCTGGAAAAACTGATTCGTCAGGCGCCGGACGCGACCAAGCTGCGCCAACACCTGCTGGCATCTCACACTGCCACCGAAGACGTCGGAAGGATTGCCGCGCAGGCGGGCGTGAAGATGCTCGTGCTCACTCACCTGGTTCCGGGAAACGATCCTTCAATTACCGACGCGCAATGGACCGAAGGAGTGCGCAAGCACTTCACAGGCCGCATCGTCGTCGGTAAAGACCTGATGGAGCTCTGAGCGGCTCCGCCCTGTGGAAAGAGGGAGGCCCCGCGAAATTCGCGAAGCCCCGCAATAGGTGATGCCGAGGCTATTTCGGCAGCAAGCTGCACTGGCTCGGCAGGTTTCCATTGAACTGGAAGTTTGCGCCAACCACGACTGGCTGATCCGAAGTAACGCGAACGCTGACCGCCACGTTGGTAATTCCATCGAACGGTGGATTCGGACCAGTCGCCGGCACTGGCCAATTCAAATCGCGCGTGTGTGCCGAAGCGAGGGTGACCGTGCTCGCGCCAGCTTCACCGGGATAATTTACGACCGGATTTGAATTGGGTACAGGATGACCTTGGAGGTTGTTTCCATTGGCGTCCAAAATATTTACGGCGATGTTCGCGGTGCTCCCGCTGCCATTGAAAACATACACGTCCGCGCGCGAACCACCTCCCGCGTTGGCCAAACTCGCCGGCGTACAAAGCCAAACGTATGGCGGGCCACCGCCAGAGCCGGCTGGCCCCGGAGGCCCGGGAGGTCCCGGCGGACCGGTGCACGAAATCAACTGGACCAAGCCTAGGCAGGCAATGCCAAAGACGCATGAACGGAGCAATCGCATCTTCTTGTCTCCTCTTTTTGCTGTGAGATATAACGCCCGCGGACTGTATTGGCTGATCATATTGTTGTCAAGGATTTGACCTTATAATGATTGACTCCCATGCCGCCACAAACTATCGATGAAATCCTCGCCGACCTGGATCAAATAATCCTACGAGCGAGAAACGATCAAAGCCGGCTCGGCTATTTCGCGACGCTTTATCGAAACGTCACGATCAAGGTTAAAGAAGGAATCATCGCAGGTGCGTTTGAAGACGGACCACGGATGGAGAAGCTGGATGTAACGTTTG
>DATNEI010000191.1:0-31603 GCA_035606795.1 Pyrinomonadaceae bacterium | reverse complement strand
CGTTGGTGGCCACGCGCGTGACCAGCTGCTGGTAAAGGTTATCTCGCATAGTCACGGGCGCCTGCGAGATCGTTTCCAAAGCAACTTCTACTGAGTCACTGTTCGCCGCATTTTGAAATTTCAGCCACTCTGGCGGTAATTGCTGGATCGGTCCCGCTAACTCTGAGACTCTCTTTTCGATTAGTTCAACCCGATCCGCGGCATATGTCTTTACTTCCGCGTCCAACTGTCGCAGCGTGGCGGCCAGGACGCGCGCGTTGTCCAATTCCGGTGAGTAAAAGGTTGGCTCGGGTGGCGAGAAGGCCAACAGGTCCCCAACAACTTTCAGAAATAGATCCCGAAACTCTTCTTCAGAGAGAAAACCCTTTTGGTCCGCGCCGTCGCCATTCTCTTTCACGAGTTTTTGCCCCACGCGCACTACCTGCAGCAGACTGGCAGTAAGGTAAGCAGCCTCGCGCGTTTTGATCAGATCCTGGCCCTTTATTTTTTTCGCCAGGTCGCGAGCCAGCCGGCCCGCTAGTTCCGGATCTTTTCCGGCCAGGCGATTCAATATTTCCACCAGTTGGTTAGAGAGACTCCGATTCAACATGTCTTCAGCCAATTCGAACGCGCGCTTCGGATCGGCTTCGATAACCTGATTGATCAGAGTCGACTCGAGCTGTAATTCCGGATCCTCGCCGTACTGCGCCGTCATGTCCGCCGATTGGCGCGTCGACTGCAGGAACTTCAGCGCGGCCTCGGGATCGTGTGGCGCCAGCGCCGTAATAACCTCCTGCCGCAGCTTCATGCCCAGTTGACTATCTTCGGATTCCGCGTCGGGATCGTTACCGGCGGCGATAACCTGCTTCACTGTTTCCATCGCCTGGGTCAGGAGTTGTCGCGCCTGCTTCTCATTCGAAGGCCACAGCAATTGCGCAGCTTCGATCTGCATGTTGACGCGATTTTCCGGCTGCCGGAATTGATCCAGGTGCTGCGCGGTCTCGACCAGGAGTGCCAGACCCTTGGCCTTGCGCGTGCTCTCGTTCTTCTGCGCGCGCAACTCTTCATCGGTGGCCTTGCGCAGTTCGGCGATCTTAATTTGATACTTAACGGGCGCGTTATTCGTCGCCGCGATCTCAAAGCGATATATGCCCGGGAATTCGCTCGCGAGTTCGATGCTCGCCACTTCTTCCCCTTCGTTCAGGTCGGTGATTTCGCGCAATAGCTTCCCGTCAGGCAGGAACACACGCACGACCACGTCCAAGCCGCCCGGTTGGATCTCAATTCGTAAGAATTGATCCTTTTCGAGGTTGATGGAGTAATTCTGCGGTTGTCCCGGAGCCAGGTCTCTCTCAATCGACGACCCAGTTTGCAGCACCGTCGATGGCAGTTGCGCAGCGCTCGGTATTGCGGACCAGAAAAGTATAGGGACGAAGAGAAGAAGACTGAGTCGACGCATGATCAACTCCTTTGCTTTGGCGATCGCTGTTGACGGACGGGCCAGGTCTATGACACCACCGCCCGTCCGTTGGTTCCGGCTGAGAAGATGAATCTTAGGAGATAAAAATCAAACGTGGGTTGCCTCGGTAGGTGGATGCGGGCAGGTTCAGTGTTGACGCTGTGGTTTTGCGCGGAACTATTGGAAAGCTATGGCGCATCGCCTTTCGTCACGCCGGTTGCCGCAATTTATAAAACTCTCTTGCCGGCTTCAAAGGCCGCAGCATCCAGTAAGGGCGCCGTTCACCATTTGGCGAATACTTCTCGGCTGGTCGAGTCTCTGCCAGCCATTTCTTGAAAACCTCATGCGACTTGGCGGTGTCGACGTGAATGTCGCCATAGTTGTCTGACGGTTCAGCTTTGCGGACACGCACGGCCTGATGCCAACAGTGCATTCCGGAAATCGGATCAGGATGGACGGGAAAAGTAAGGTTCTGATGCACCCCGACGTCATTCCACCAGATGCGTAAGCTGTCCGGATCACTTGATTCGTAGGGCCCGACGCCGGCTTCACGCTTCAGACTCCAACGATCACCTGCGTGATCGAGTTTGACCGTCGCCATCATTTGCTTCTCGCCCGTCTCATGAATCTTCCAACGGCCCATGTGATGACTGCAGGCGACAATGCCCGGCTTGATCCCTTCAGTGACCCAGGCGCGCACGACGAAGTACCCAATCTCAGTTTCGACGCGCACCAGATCTCCGGTACGCACGGCCAGCTTCGCCGCGTGACTAGTATGCAGCCAGAGCGGATTTGTGTGCGCAATTTCGTTTAGCCACTTCGCGTTCGCGCTGCGCGTGTGAATCTGAATCGGCAAGCGAAATGTTGAGATCAGAATCGTTTCGTCAGTGTCGAGGCTCTGCGGATGCACGTGACTGCGGATGTATGTCGGGATCGCGTACTCCGGCCAACCCCAGGTGGCGATTGTGCTCGAGAAGAATTCCAGCTTGCCGCTCGGCGTGGGAAAGCCGCGTTTGATTTCGCCGTCGACCTTGATACCCACCAGCCGGCGGCCTTCGCCATCGCCGTCTGGGCCAGGGACTGGAACGACATTCGGAGATGCAGGCTTAGCGGCACGGGTGAAAACGCGACCGAGGTGATCCTCTTGCACGTCGTCGAGTTCTTCGTGCAGTACTGTCTGTTCATAAAGCGCGCCAGTTTTCTTTTTGATTTCGAACGAGCCGTAACGCCGCATGAAGTCGAGCGGACTTAAGTTTTCGGCCGCAGCCTTCTCAGGCAGTCCGGGAACTGAATTCTCAAACATCCAGCCGTAGTATTCATCGACACCCAAACGCGTGCCGGGATTCTGCTTTGATTCCACAAACTGGCGAATGCCCAGGCTGCCGTCTCGGTCAATACGCCAGGTCAGCTCCATCCAAAATTCATTCTCTTCCCAAACCTCGCCGGGATTTATTTCACGAGTGTCGTTGACATCGTCGCCGTTTCTCTGCCGTGCCGCCCGCATCACCGGCTGACGAAATCCAAGCCACTGCGCGTCATGTGTTTCGTATGAATGAATGTCATGGCGCTCAGGCCCAAGCCCCATCGGCAAGACGTAGTCCGCGAAGTATGCAGTCTCACTCCAGACCGGCGTTAACGCCGCATGACAGCCGATCAAGTCTTCATCGGTGAGCGCTTCAATCCAGGAAAAGCCGTCGGGATTAGTCCACACCGGGTTGTAAACGCGCGTGAAATACGTATCCAGCTTACCGCGTCCTTCTTTGAGAAGATGCGGCAGGAGAAAAGACATCTCGTGCATCGACAGCGGAAACTCCTGGGGCCAATTGATCTCGCCCCACATCTTCGGATGCGGCGGCGTGTGGATCGGCTTCGGCACAAACTTATTCCACGCGTTCGGGAAGACGCCGCCTTCGGTCGCCACCGCGCCGAGCAAACAGTTGAGCATGAAAAGAGCGCGCGCCACCGACCAACCGTGACTCACGCCGGAAGTCACACTGCGCCAGTTGTGACTGCTGAATCTGGTTCCCGCAGTCGAGACCAGCTTGGCAATCGCTTCAATCGTTTTCGCGTCGACGCCAGATTCCTGCGCGGCAAATTGGAAAGTGTATTCGGCGTAGAGCTCTTTGAGAGATAGTTCAAATTCTTCAAAGCTGTGTTTGCTCGTTGATGGAGGCGCCGCCTTTTGGGGAACGCGAGCGCCCTCGCCCGCATCCTCGCGCCGTAGGCGCGAAATATTTATAGAATCATAGTTAGTTAAAGGAGTCTGCGGATTAGGAAAATGCGGCGCATTTTCCTGATCCGCAGAAAGAGATGGTGATGAGGCGTTGTGTTCTATAAATATTTCGCCGCCCTGCGGCGATGAAATGCTTTCCGCCTTCTGCCTTGCGCCTTCTGCCTTCTGCTGTAGATACTCCTCCCAGTTCCACCACTTCCGCACGAACTCACGATTGTAGAGATCGTTCTGGATTAGGTAATTCGCGATGGCCAGCAGAATCGCTGCTTCCGATCCAGGATAAGGCGCGATGTAGTGATCAGCGTGCGTCGCCGTATTCGATAGCCGCGTATCCATCACGATCAGCTTCGCGCCATTCGTCTTCCCGTCGATTACCCGCTGCGCGTGCGGGTTGAAGTAGTGACCGGATTCCAAGTGCGCACTGATCAGCAGAATGACTTTCGCATTCGCATGATCGGGGCTGGGCCGATCGAGCCCCATCCAAAGTTGATAACCTTCGCGCGCGCCCGACGAACAAATGTTCGTATGCGAGTTATGACCGTCGACACCCCACGCCGCGAGAATTCGTTCAGTGAATCCGTCCTCGCCCGGACGCCCGACGTGATACATGATTTCGCCCTTGCGATCTTCCACAATCGCTTTGCGAATTCGTCCCGCGAGATCGTCCAGCACGTCATCCCAACTGACGCGTTCCCAATTTCCATCGCCACGCTTACCCGCGCGCCTCAGCGGATAAAGAATGCGATCGGGATCGGTAACCTGATTGAGCGTGGCCGGTCCTTTGGCGCAATTACGGCCACGCGATCCTGGATTCTCGGGATTGCCTTCGAACTTCTGAATCTGATTTGTGTCTTTGTCGATGTAAGCGAGCAGCCCGCACGCCGACTCGCAATTGAAACAAGTCGTCGGCACGAGTTGATAATGCCGCTCCTTGCGCCGCGGCCAGGCTTGCGAATCAAGCTCAGTCCAATCATCCCAGCGTTCCTTTGGCGGAAACGCGGAGAGATGGATACGCGATGGGCCGGGATAAGAACTATTGTGTTTTCCTCTCATGCTGTCTTACTTAGGGCGCGAAGAATCGCTCAAGCACTGGTCGTTTCATCTCTCGATACCGATGTTGCCATTGACACTTCCTGTCGCACACTCGCGATTCGATTGTGAGGTCGCGAATCCCGCCGCTCCTCGCTGCTCCTTTCAAGGCGCCGACAGCTTGGCTAAAAAAACTGAATTTGATGCTTCTCTTGCGTCGAGTTCCAATTGAATTTACGCTTTTAATCGACTGCGCAATCTTTCCATCACTAACTCGCCATCAATCGCTTCAACTTTACCTTCCTTGAGCTCACACATTCGTCGTTCAGCTTCCTCTGCCCACGCCTCATCAATTTCTTTTTGGGTCGGAGCGTCCAGACTTGCTAGCAAGTGATCAGCGAGCATCGCTCTCTCGTTTGGCGAGAGCAAAAGCGTGGTGCTGAGAATCTCATCGAAATCGGTAAGCATTGCTCTTTACTACGTCAAAGCATCGAATCCAAAAGCAAACTCGATCGCCTGACGCACCTCGCGCATGCGCGCCGCTGACAGCTCAGTGATAAGTTCGCCGAGTTGCGTCTTTTGTATCGTCTGGATGTTGTACGCGTTTACGGCGCACTCTTCGAACATGCCATCATCGCCAGGGGTCAGCAAGACTTCTGATGGTGCGCCGCGAACAGTTGAAGTTATTTGCGCCACTGAAATGCCGAGGTACGGAATGGCTGAGTTACGTGTCAGGATCAGGACTGGGCGTCGCTTGTCAGGCGCCCGGAAGGTATGCCAGTAAACTTCGCCCTGCTTCATGTCTCGTCCCATTGCTGTTCGCTTCGCCACTCTTCGATCTCTTCAACGGTCTGCGGCTTTTCCGCGTAGGCCTTCGCATCCCGGATTTCGAGTTCTATTGTTTTCCGCTGTCGAAGAGCACGTTCCACTGCCAGCTTCAAGAAATCCGCGTTGCTCATCTTTAAAGCATTCGTGGCCTGCTGCACTTCAGCCATTAGAGATTCATCGAGCGTCAATTGAATAGTTTCCATGAACTCAGTCTAATGCTGCTTAACCAACGTAGTAAAGACTCTGCGTTTACCCATTCACGCTGCGAACAATCTTTTCAACTCCGAAATTCGCGCCAGATGATGATCGTCGTGCTCGGCGATGAAAAAGGCCAGATCGATCACGCGCATCTGAACATTCAACCGTGGATGCAGTGCCGTGCGTGCGACGAAAGCTTCATCATATGAATCGAGCCGCGCGACAAAAGCCGTTCTCTCTTTACGAAACGAACCGAGAATATTCTCAATTGAGTTCACGTGGTGATTCGCTTCGTGCGTCTTTTGGTTCGTCATGTCGGCCACCGTCAGAGCGTCGCGACCCGCTTCGAAATCATCCAGCCGCTTCATCCCCAACTCTTCCAGATCGAGCAAATGTCCCGCCTGCTCCTGAATCGACCACTTGTCGCCGTCACGTTGCGTTAGTACTTCCGGCGACAATCCGCGCGTCAGATCTTCCAAACGCGCCGGCGTGCCGCGCACGCGTTCAACGACGTTCCCGTACATGCTGGGCGGAAGCTCGAATCGGAATTGGCGCTTAATCCACTCAGTGCGATCAATCATGGCTGATGTTAACCGCGAGTTGAGTTCTTATTCCGCTCACTACGGTTCGCGGTTCTGTAACAGTGCACTCCAAATCACGCCAGCGGCACCGACTGTCCCGCCTGCACGTACGCATGTTCGTACAGCATCATTCCTATTAACGCGAGTAGCGCAGCCGGAAGCGCGACTGACGTGCTCGCGTAATCAAATATTGCTAAGGCACAAAAGAATACGCTGAAGATGGACGCTGCAACTCCCAGCCAGAAACTGTGCTTGTATCTTCCCCGCATCATTTCCCAAATCGCCACACGACTGTGTGCCGTTGAATGCGTCAAAGAGACTTCTCCCCAAGCCATCAAGAGGTGCAGCACAGTTGTGATCGCTAAAATCCAAAACAGGAGTGAGACCATCACTGCGAACGGATCGTAAATCCCAAGCGCTCGTGGTCTGGCATTCTCGAAAGCGGCAACAACCAATAACGACGCCGAGCCAAGCGATAGTGCCTGCACCAATAGATGCGGAGGGAGAAGCGGATTCTGCCAGAGGTCGCGCGCTTTAGCCTGCGCAAAGAGATAAGCGGTGTAAACGGCAGTCAGCAGCGAGAGCGGAATTCCTGCAATCATCAGCCATCGTTGAATTGAGGTTGTGCCGGCGATGCTCGCCACAAAATGAAGCGCGAGCACGGCCGAATACCCCGCAATGATGAACGCGCCCTTAACCAGCCAACTGCGCCATTGCGCTCGCGTGAAGATCATATAAAAGCGTTCCGGGTGTTCCAGGTCCCAGAGGAGCAATAGGCCAGTGAAACCGAGGAACGCCCCACTAATGATCGGCGTGTACCACAACCAGAGATAGCTTTCGTGCTCAATCAATCCAAACAGCATCAGCAACGCCGCCACCAGATAAACTCCACTCGCAATTCCTTTTGTCCACGTGTACAGACTCACTCGCCAGTCCCACGGAATCGAATGCGCCACGTCGTAACTCAGCAAGGCCGCTGCGGACGTGTTGTTGTAAGTCGGATTTCCTGAGACGACCTGCTCTGCGGACTGCTGCTGCTCGCTCCACATGAACAGTCCCGCTTCGGGGCGTTGCGCGGCGAGTGGATCCAGCGTCGCCTGGTGCGCTCCTTTGTAGAAAAGTTTCGGCAGTGTCTCTTTCTCAGGCCGGCGGACGTTCACTGCTTCGCGATTCACAATCTGCGCCACATACGAAGTTTGATCGTTCATGTCGCCGATCAGAATTGCTTGCGTAGGACAAACAACCACGCACGCCGGCTCAAGCCCGACATCGATCCGATGCGCGCAGAAGTTACATTTTTCGGCCGAGTGATCTTCCGGATTGATAAAAATCGCGTCGTAGGGACAGGCTGCCATACACGCTTTGCAGCCGATACAGATCGATTTGTCGAAATCGACGATGCCATCGGCGCGCTTGAACATCGCGGCGGTGGGACAAGCGTTGACGCAAGGAGCGTGCGCGCATTGATTGCAGCGCGTGACCTGATGCGCGCGCCGCACTTGCGGCCACACCCCCACGTCAACGTGCTTGACGTATGTGCGCGTCACGCCGATGGGCACCACATTTTCGGACTTACAGGCTGTCGTGCACGCATGACAACCGATGCAGCGGGTGTGGTCGATGACTTTCGCCCACTGCACGCGTTCGGTGCGCGCTTTCTGTTCCTCGATCATCTTTGCGAGGCGGCGAATATATCAGATTTGGAGTGCGCGACAGAGTCCGACTTTCCGGCAACGCTATTTAACTTTTGATTTTTGGAAGTCGAGCAGACGCGATCCAGAAAAGTTTTCGCGTGAAATGCTCAGCATGGAGCGTCGCTTCGCAGCTCGCCTCAGCCAATCTAAAAAGTCGTTGACCCTACTTCAGCTAACCCGCTATATTGATTTTGGTCCGCTCCAAGCGCTTTGCGCCCGACCATTCAGCTTCAGTCTTGCCCAAACCTCTCAAGTTTTTTTAACGCTTCATAGCCGCAAGTCGTTAACTTGCGCACGGCAAGACAAGGATTCTGTCCCCCATATGTCTGTAAAGATCGACGATTTACTCGTCACAGCGACTGCTCATTTTGCTTCCGACCTGCACCTGAAAGCCGGGTCATTTCCGATTATGCGCATCGGCGGCGAGCTTTACCCAGTCGCAGAAGCGCCACGCCTTTCCCAGGTAGACACGCTCGACATGGCGTTCTCGATGATGTCGAACCGGCAGAAGCAGAAGCTAAAGGAAGTTTCCGAAGTCGACATCGCCTACAGCGTCAGCGGTCTCGGCCGATTTCGCGCAAATATTTTTCAGCAACGCGGCACCGTGAGCATTGTGCTGCGCGTCATTCCCGATCAGAGCAAGACGACAGCCGCCCTGGGTCTGCCGGGTGTGCTCGATCGAATTTCAGAAGAGCGGCGCGGACTGATTCTGGTAACCGGGGCGACCGGCTCGGGAAAATCTACCACGCTGGCGGCGATGATCGATCGCATCAACACTTCGCGATCCGGTCACATCGTTACCATCGAAGATCCGATAGAGTTCCTGCATCGCGATAAGATGGCGTTCGTGACCCAACGTGAAGTTGACGTTGACACACGTTCGTTTGCCGAGGCTCTGCGCGGCGCGCTGCGTCAGGATCCTGACGTGATCCTTGTCGGCGAAATGCGCGATCTGGAAACGATCAGCACGGCGCTGACCGCAGCCGAAACCGGCCACCTGGTTTTGTCGACCCTGCACACGCTCGATGCGACGGAAACAATCATGCGCATCGTTTCCTCGTTTCCCTCGCACCAACAGAAGTCAGTTCGTATTCAGTTGGCCGGGATCTTGAAAGCGGTGATTTCGATGCGCCTGGTACGCGCCGCCAAAGGTTCGGGTCGCGTGCCCGCGGTGGAAGTGATGGTATCGACTGCGTTGATTCGCGATTACATCGTCAACGAAGACAAGACCTCGCTGATTCGCGAGGCGATTGCCAACGGCGCGTCACAGTACAACATGCAGACGTTCGATCAGTCGCTGTTTCAGTTGTTGCAGACGCGACAAATCACTTACGAGGAAGCGATTCACAACGCGACGAATGCGGACGAGTTCAAGATGCGCGTTTCGGGAATTTTCTCGACCGATCAATCGATGGAGAATACCGTGCCGATGCCTAACTTCGATCCACAGCACGGTGAATTTGAACGGATTGTGAATCGCTAGTGCCGGTCGCGTCCTTCCCTCGGAAAGGCAAAGCCTTTCCGCACATCAGGCGGCAAAGCCGCAAAGTAGTTTGCAACGGTATCACCGGTCATGCTGTAACTTCGCCTCTTGCCAAAGCTCTTCAAGATCGACAATCGTAACGTCTGCGAACTTCCGGTTTTGCTCGCGCAGACGCTTCTCGATGTGCGCGAAGCGCTGGCGAAATTTACGGTTGGCAAGTTTCAATGCCGCTTCAGGCTCCACGCTCAGGTGTCGCGCGATGTTCGTGACGACAAACAGCAAGTCGCCGATTTCTTCGCGCACGTGGACGTGATCTGCTTCGTCAGCTGATTGCCTGTGCTGCTCGATGGCGACGCGCAGTTCGTCGACTTCCTCCTGCAGCTTCTGAAAAATCTCATCGACGTTTTGCCAATCGAATCCCACGCGCGCGACCTTTGTGGAAATTTGATGGGCCTCCATGAGCGCCGGGGCTTTGGTCGAAACGCCATCCAGAATCGATGCGTCAGGCGATTCATCGTTTCCGTTCTTTGCCTCGCGTTTCTCTTCCGCCTTGATCGCTTCCCAGTTTTTCAAAACTGTCGCCGAGTCGTCAGCCTGCACGTCGCCGAACACGTGCGGATGCCGGCGCACCATCTTGGTGTGCAATTGATCGATGACGTCGTCGATGGTGAATTCACCGCGCTCCTTCGCAACGCGAGCCAGAAACGTAATCTGAAAGAGCAGGTCGCCGAGTTCTTCACGCAGCGAGTCCGGCCGGCCTTGCCGCGCTTCTTCCAACGCGTCAAACGCCTCGTAAGTCTCTTCCAGGAGAAACGGCGCCAAGGTCGCGTAACTCTGCTCGCGATCCCAGGGACAACCGCCCGGCTCGCGCAGCCGATCCATTAACTCAACCAGATCAGAAAAAGTTTTCGGCATGTGGCACTAGTTTCAGGTTTCGAGTTTCAAGTTTCAAGTTGAGTCGCGTGTCTCATTCACACCTCGCTTAAGCGAGGTGGATACAGATGTGAGAACTTGTCTTAGCCGTTTCAACGGCTTTGTGGCAAACGGTTGAAACCGTTTCGCCGTTCTCACTTGCGGCCGGGCACCTAGCTGAAGCAAGGTGTGAATGAAAAGTATCGCGGCTTTGCCATCATTCAAATCCGGGTGCTAACATTTGCCCTTCACGTTCACCCAAAATTATCAGGTGAGTCAGCTCGTTGGGGGCGCACTACTCTTTTCAAAACCATGGCTGAAGAACAACCCACATTCAAAGTGGTCGATCGCCGACCATTCAATCCGGACGGGACGCCCCGCGAACTTTCTCAGGAAGAGAAAGAGGCACAGCAACAAGCCGAGGCAAAATCAGCCGCTGCTGCACCGCAACCGCCGGCGTCCCCACCGCAAACGGAATCTTCAAAGACCGCGCCTGCGCCACCCGCGGCAACTGAACCGGCAGAAACGCCGCGGGTCACGCCCGACCAGTCGCGGGCCTCAGGTCGTGATCCACTCGACGACCCGGCCAGCTTTGTCAGCTTGATCATGTCACTCGCTTCAAATGCGGCGGCTTCATTGGGGATGATGCCGCATCCGGTCACCGGCGAAACGGGAGTTGATTTGAAGACGGCCAAACACTGGATCGATGTGCTCGGCATGTTGGAAAAGAAGACCGCGGGCAATCTCGATGCACAGGAAGAACAGATCGTCGAGGGGCTGCTCTCTGATCTGCGCATGCAGTACGTTTCGTTCTCGGGCGCGCCCACGCCACCGCCGGCAAAGTTCAGCGCTAACGATATCACCGGCGGAAAATAAAGAAGTAAAGACCGATTGACATTTTGCGGATTGGCAAATACTTTGTACGCCGCAACGCGCTTGTTCCCCCTTCGCAATCGCTTTCACAATCTGAGAGGAGAAAGAGTATGAAACGACTGGCTCTGCTCGCAGCACTCACACTTCTACCGACGGCGCTCGCAGTTACTCTGTACAAATCGAAGGCGTCAGTGCCTCCGGCTATGCCTGACCTAATCGTGGATCAAAAACGGCTCCTGCAAAATTGGGTCGTACGTGATGAAAAGTTGCCCGCTTCTTTTTGCAGCGTCGAAGAAGGTGGCATCACGCCCGGTGAGCACGCGCTCTTACGCTTCACGGTTTCCACGCCGAACATAGGGACCGCAGACTTGTTCGTCGGCGATCCGAATGTCCATTTTGCGAACAATGATGGCCTGTTTGAGTATGCCACCTGTCATCGCCATTTCCATTTCCGGCACTACGCGCTCTATGAGTTGGTTAGTGTCGACACCGGCACCGTCTGGCGAGCTGCTAAACGCGGCTTCTGTATGATCGATGTCGAGAAGTATCAGGCGTACCCCGGTCCCTCGAACAATGATCGCAACTATCTCGCCTGTGGTGCGCCGGCAACCGCGACCGAGCCAGCGATCCCTGGCAATCAGGGAATCAGCGTGGGCTGGGCCGATACTTACGTCTGGAAACTTGGCGGTCAGTATTTCGTCCTCGATGGCGGAGATGGCCAACCCGTCGTGCCGCCGGGCGACTACCTAATTCGCATCACGGTAAATCCTCCGTTCGTCGCGCTGAACGGCGAGCCGTGCCCGAATGTCGATTCGCATGGGTTGTGTCATCAACTGCCCGAGTCGAATTACGACAACAATGTGAGCTTTATCCAGATCACGATTCCTGATCACCCCGGCAAGCAAGGTGTCGGACCATTGAAGAATCAGCCACAGCTCACCGCTGAACCGATTGACTAGCTCGCGACGATTTTTACGCGCCAGCAATGTGCGAGAGCCCGCCAGTTACGATGGCGGGCTCTTCTCGTTTATCATTAACTTTGAATGAAGCTCACCTTCTTAGGCACCGGCACCTCGACTGGCGTTCCCTCCATCGCCTGCAACTGCGAGACATGCACTTCAGACGATCCGCGAGATAAGCGTCTGCGGGTGTCAGTGCTGATCGAACATGCCGGACAAACCGTCATCGTGGACACCTCCAGCGACTTTCGCCAGCAGGCCCTCCGAGTCGGTTTGAAGCATCTCGACGCGGTGCTCATCACACATTGTCATGCAGACCATATCTTTGGTTTGGACGACATTCGGCCGCTCAATTTTCGTCATGGCGCGTTGGGACTCTATGCCAACGAACGCGCCTGGAAAGACATT
The DNA here is from genome assembly GCA_035606795.1 of Pyrinomonadaceae bacterium. Classification (GTDB taxonomy): domain Bacteria; phylum Acidobacteriota; class Blastocatellia; order Pyrinomonadales; family Pyrinomonadaceae; genus UBA11740. Next base: position 18,967 of record DATNEI010000191.1, on the reverse strand, counting down.
CGCCGTATCTTTCAGTATGTATTTGAGCCGTCGCATTTCGGCGGCGGCTTGCCGCAGATCGTGCCGCACACAGTTGTGGATGGCGCATCGTTTTGCTTCGGTAATGACCTGCAGGTTACGCCGCTGGAAGTAATTCACGGGCGCTTGCCGGTGATCGCCTATCGCTTCAACGATTTTGCGTACGCGACGGACTTGAGCGAGATTCCGCCGTCAACGCTCGATGGCCTCCGCGACCTGGACGTTCTCGCGCTCGACTGTCTGCGAATTCGCCCGCACCAAACTCATCTGTGGCTTGAGAAAGCGTTGCAATACGTGGCAGAACTGAAACCGAAACGAACTTACTTCACCCACATCACGCACGACGTAAAACATGAACGCGATTCGAAGCTGCTGCCCGAAAATGTTGAGTGGGCATATGACGGACTGGTCGTCACTGATTGATTCATTGATCCATTTGTTCATTGAATCAATGAGTAAATGAATCAATGATTCAATGAAGTTATTCCACGGAACCAACAATGCCGATATCGCGCGCCCCACGGTGGTGACGCTGGGCGTATTTGACGGTCTGCATCTTGGTCATCAGCTCATCATGAAGACTGTGGTCGATCGCGCTCGCGCCACGAATTCCGTGCCCACCGTGATTACGTTCGAGCCACATCCGCGCGCAGTGCTCCACCCGGAATCCGCCCCGCCTCTCTTGCAAACTCTGGATCAAAAGATTGAAGCGATGGGCGTGCTGGGAATTCAGCAGGTGATCGTGCTCCACTTCGATCAGGCGTTCGCGCAAATTCGTGCGGAAGACTTTCTGCGTGACACCATCGTAGATCGTCTGCACGCGAAAGAGGTTTATCTCGGTCGCGGCTTCTTCTTTGGTCACAATCGCGAAGGCAACATTGAACTGTTGCGGCGTGTCAGCGAGCAGCTTGGCTTTGTCGCCGATGAAGTACCGGAAGTGAGGCTGCGTGGAGAGCGCATCGGCTCAACGGTGATTCGTCAATTGTTGCTCGACGGACGCGTCAACCTGGCGCGGCGGATGTTGGGGCGGCCTTATGGCGTCGAAGGGCCGGTGGCCAAGGGAGATGCGCGCGGCCTACAACTTGGCTTCCCTACCGCGAACGTGCAACCGCATAACCGCGTAATTCCGCGACGCGGTGTTTATGTGACGGCGACGCTGATTGGCGGGCAGTGGCGGCGCAGCGTCACCAACATCGGAGTGCGGCCGACGTTCGGCGACGCGCTTGACCCCTCAGTGGAAACTCACGTCATCAACTGGTCAGGAGATTTGTACGCCGATGTTCTGCGCGTGCGCTTTCTGCATCGGCTGCGCGATGAGAAGAAGTTTGGATCGATTGATGATCTGAAGTCACAGATCGAGCGGGACGTGTTCCGCGCTCAACGATTCTTTGGTCGAGCAGGCGTGAAGCGCTCGCTGACGATCGTTTGAACCTAATGCTGGGAGCGCGGACGTCCTCGTCCGCATAGCTTTCAAGGTGCTGGGAGCGCGGACGTCCCCGTCCGCATAGCTTTCAAGGTGCTGGGAGCGCGGACGTCCTCGTCCGCACAACTTTCAAGGTGCTGGGAGCGCGGACGTCCTCGTCCGCATTGAGCACGAAACGCGAAAATTCAAAGCGTTTGTGTCCGAAACCGCGCGCTGCTGAACATCCAATCCTCAGGCCTGTCGCACAGTCTTGCCTTCACTGGATTGGCTTCAATGTAAGCGACCGCACTCACAAAATGATTGCTATCTCGAACATATCGATCGAAATAGTCTTCCATCCAGAAGTGGCCGTGTCGGCCGAGAACTTTATTCGCCTCACGTGACGTAAACGATTTCATGTCTTTCATGATTCGAGACAAAGACCAGCCAACACCTGAAGTCAACATCAAATGCACGTGGTTCGGCATAACAACCCAACCTGAAAGACGATATCGCTCGTCATCGAAGTAGAGCAATGAGTCTTGCACAATTGCTGCGACACGATGATCTCGTAAAGCGCAACCGCCATAGCCTTGATCGAGATATCGTTCAATCCGCTTTCGCAGGATTGAGTCGCCATTGACAGAAGACTTTTTATCCAACTCGCGTTTCCATCTTTCCAAAACATTTTGCGGAAGTGAATCGGCAAGCCGAAAGGTTACCGTTTGCGCGATTTCGCCACCGTCGAAGTGCGGCAAATAACCGCGACTGTGCCAGCCGGCTTCTCTGAATTCTTTTTGTAGTTGAGCCTTAATGGGATTCATAGGCTCTCTTGCCAGTCCGCATTGAGCGGGAAGCGGCGAACATCTGTCAACGTAAAGAAATTTGCATGCTGGATTTCTTCGCGCTTCGCGCTCATTGCGGACGGGGACGTCCGCGCTCCCGGCACCCCTCCCTATGCGGACGAGGACGTCCGCGCTCCCAGCATCAGCGTTGAGTTATCGCGTTGAAGAACAGCGGATAAGTCGCTAACGATTGGCCGCGGTACTGCGGGCGAAAGCCAAAGAGGATAATGCGGCCTTTCCCCAGAGTAACTTCCACGAGTGCGGCTTTGCCTTTGATGCGATCCCCGCCCAGTAGCCAACCGGACAATAATGGATCTTTGTCGCTGGGATAGCGGGCTATGACGTGAACGTAGGGAGGAAAAAACCGTCCGGTTATAACGTTCGGGCCGCTCTGGAGACTGATGTCGTTCACTATTTCGAACACCGGCGAGTTCTCAACCCAGGCGATTGATTCCTTCGGCATTCCCGCCGCAAAAGGATTTGAAGTATCGAGCTCAATCCGCAGGATTGATCCCGGCACATAAAAATCCGTGCGCGCCAAGCCGTCAACCACATCGCGCACCGGCAGCTTGAATTGCTCAATCGCAAAATCCGACGCGCGATTGAGACAGACAAGCGTGCCGCCTTGCTCGACAAACTCACGCAAAGCTTTCACACCTTCTGCTCCTAGACCACCGGTGTATTCATCAGGCATTGTGCCTTTGCGATGACCGTTGAGGATTGCGGCGCGTGCTTGATCGGGGATGATGATGGTTGTGTACTTTTCAAAAAGACCGCCGGATCGGGCTTCACTGTCCTCGAGCGAAGTGAAGCTCAGCGCGCGGGCGGGAAAGGGCGGGTCTGGCATCCGGGGAGCTAATTCCAGCGGGATGTTCTGCAGAGTCCACCGCGTCCATCCCTCGTCTATGGCCGGAACGTGAGATTTGTAAACCGCCAGTCTGGTTTTGGACGTTCCCTCTCCGTCCATAAAAGCACTCATATATTCAACTTCGTAGCGATATGCGAATGGCGCCTTGACCGGGACAACCTTTACATTCATCAGAAGTGGCAGCGTGTGCGCCGTGACGTCGTACGGCTGTTGTGGTTGTCCAGACGCGTTCCGCAAATTAGGATAGGCCTGCGCTTCCAGAACAGTCCTGGCGAATGCTCCATACGGCTGATCGATCCGTATTAAAAACACGCTGTCCTGGCGGTTGAATCCATCACCCTCAACTCCTCTGATCTGCGTTACTTCAACTCCTCCTTTTAGCAATGCCCGAATCAAACGTTGTGGGTTTTGTGAGGGACTATCCGGAATTGAACGTTCACTTTCACGCTTCAGCAGAGCTTGACGACCAGCTTCAGTCGCATAAAGCGTTTGGCGAGCAACGCCTCCCCCAACAATGAGGTAACCAAATATCTCACCATTCTTCCTCGGCCGCACCGCTTCTTTCTCAATCTCGTAAAACCTTTGCAACCAGTGTTCGCGATTTTGGGCGGCGTGCTTCAACAGAAGAAAAGCAACCGTGGTCATCGTGTTGGTGATATCGCGGATGTGCCACTCGCCACCCTGCCAGACGGGTCCAAAGTTCGGCGCTTCTTTGCGCGGATCGTAACCTTCGCCCGGACGTAGTTGCTCGAACTTCACGGTGATCGGAGTTGCCAGCCGGCACGAGGCAGTCTCCTGCAAGATGCGCACGCCGCCGTGGTAATGCGAGTACGCGCGCGAAGGCGACCACGCGTCGTAAGTCGAATCGGTGGTGATGCCTTTGTAGCCGGTGGCGCGCATTTCTTTCGCGAGGTAGTTGCCGAGTTCGGTGTAACCCTCGACGATTTGCCTTGGAACATTTGGTTCAACCGGCTGCATGTACGGTGGCAGAAACAGACGAGATCCAAACGCGCCCTGCTGGTGAATGTCGTGGACGATCTGCGGATGCCAGACGTTGAGAATCTTGTCGACGACGAGTTGCGTCTCGACCTGGGTGAAGGCATACCAATCGCGATTGTCATCGTGGCCGCTGTACTTGTGATAAAGCTCCGGCGGATCGGTGCCTTCGTAAGGCGTGCCCAGAGTTCTCTGGTACCAGTTGTTGACGATGTCGACGCCGTCAGGATTCGTCGAAGGCACCAGCAGGATGATGGTGTTCTTAAGGATCTCCTGAATTTCAGGTTCGTTTGAGGATGCGAGGCGATAAGCGATCAGCATGCTGGAAAGGTACGAACCGACTTCAGTGGAATGAATGCCGCAGGTGATCGCGACGACCGTTTTGCCGGCTTTGACTAAGTCGGTCGCCTTACGGTCGGCTCGTGGCCAATTCTGGCGTGCCCAGCTTGCATTTTCCGCCTGCCCGCGACTACGGGTGTCGGCGTTGTCGATTCCATCAGCCAGCATGCGCGGATCAGCCAGCTGGCGCTGAATCTCTTTGAATTCGTCTAGTCTCTTAAGATTTTCAGGCGCGCTGATCGTCACGTAAATAAAAGGCGCGCCCATCGTTGACTTGCCAATTTCTGCAAACTTCACGCGGTCGCTGGTGGCGGCGAGCTTCTGAAAGTATTCGACGACCTTGGCCCAGCTCGCGAGCTTGCGATCGTCGCCGGGCGTGAAGCCGAGCACGTCTTTTGGCTCAGGAATAACTCCCGGTTGGGCGTGAACGCGATGAATCGCGTCCCCTTGAATTGTGAGCGATAGCAGAACGAGGGCGACAAGGAGAAAGAGAAACCGTCTACGCATGAAGAAGACCTCCGGCTCCGACGTTGTCAAACGACGCCAAAGCGATTTCATTCACACCGCGCCTTCAGCCCGGTGTTTGCGACGACTTTAATTCCAGAGACCGTTTAAACGGTTTCCCTTCTGAATTCAAGCTTAAATCATCGGGCTGAAGCCCGCTGTGAATGAGATTGGCGAGTTCAAACGCCATGAATCCGCAGCCGAAACTCGTCGTTGAAGGCGACGATGTCGGGCAAGCGGCCGGAAAAGGCGCGTGCCTGCTGGAGCAGCATTGGCACGCCGCCCTTCGGCAGAGTCAATCCGTATGCAGGATTTGCGAAGATTGAAGCGATTTGAGGATTCAGCCGCTGTTGCACGCCATACTTCGTTGCGCGCAAACCCGTGGTCGCGAACCCGTTGCTGCGACGGGCGTTGACGAACTCAAGTCCGCGATCAAAAACATGAATGCGCGTCTTGATTTCACGCAGCGCCAAATCGCGATGAACTAAAGCGTTCGCGAGAGCTTCGCAGACAGCAGCCCGTTGATAGTTCGCCCGCGCCGTAACACTTGTCTGCTCGTCGGAAGTTCGCGGCACACCGGGCCGAGTGTCCCAGAGGTCAACATAGCGGTTCAAGAATTTAAGCGCCGCTTCGTATGCCGCCGCGAGGTTGCCGCGGACTTCAAGCCGTTCGATTACCGGCGATTGATTGGTATCGCCGCTAAAGCGCGTCATGGTAATCGTCGATTGAGGCCACAGACGGGTGACGCTTTCATCGCTGCCGAACAACAATAAGCCGGCGAAGGTCGGCGCCAGACCGCGGGCACTGTTAGTCGCCAACAACAAATATCGTTCGAGAATCTCGCCAGTCGGATAACCCTTGACGGTCGTCTCGTCGAAGGCGCCGCCGGAAAAGCCGCGCATGAAACTCCAAAGGTGGGCTTCGTCAATGTCGTCGATGGTCGCGCCCAGCGCGGGCAGGTTTTCGTAGGCGAAAGGCTTAACGTCATCGAGCAGCGCCGACAATTCATCATCGGTTGCTTCGCGCTTCTCTGCGCCGATGCGCACAAAGAACCTTCCTTCGCGCGTGCGATAAGGCCGCTGTCTGCCTTGCACGTCGAGAGCCACGATGCGGCGGCCGTTATCGAACGCCAGTCGATCGATGAAGGGCATTAAGGGCGGCACGATCTCGTCCCGACAGATACGCACCAGTTCGTCCTGCACTTCTTCAGGATGATCGACGCCTTCCACGCGCAGTTGATCGTTCACGCCGAACACAATTACGCCGCCGCCGGTGTTCGCCAACGCGACGATGCCCTGCGTGATGCGTTCCGAATTAGAGAGCTTTACTTTGAGTTCGAGATAGGTGTCTTCGCCGCCGCGCACCATGCGCATCAACTCAGTGCGGGAAGTCTGCGGGGCGCCGCTGGAATACAGGTATTCCTGAAAAGAGCGCTCAGTGACCGGCTCGTGCCGTTGGTTGCTGCGAAATCTTCTGCGAGCCATTTGTGTATTGACGGGGCCGCCTTGCCCGCCCGGACGCGAACGCGCGCGTCGCTGGAATCCGAAATCAGAACTTCACGGGGTAACGTTGCCAGTGTAGCATAGCGCGACTCGGGGGAGCGCGGACGTCCTCGTCCGCTGATTCATTTGCTTTTGCCGAGATGCGGACGAGGACGTCCGCGCTCCCAGCTGGAAGGAACATGTTCTCGCACCGTAATCACGCGACTAAAGCCTACGTCGGCATCGGCTCGAATCTTGGCGATCGGGCCGGCAATCTGCTGCTCGCCGTGCGCGGGATCACGCACGCTTCTATGACGGTAACTTGCCTGTCATCGATTTACGAAACTGAGCCAGTGAGCGACGTCGAGCAACCGCCGTTTCTCAACCTGGTGGCGGAAATCGGAAGTCCATTGCCGACGCCCGAACAAGTGATGGCGCGCCTGCTGCGGATTGAGTTCGCGCTGGGTCGTGTGCGCGACGTTAAGGATGGACCGCGCACAATCGATCTTGATTTGTTGTTCTACGGCGATCTGGAAAGGGACACGGAGTTTCTGCGTCTGCCGCACCCGCGCTTGCATGAGCGGCGATTTGTGCTTGAGCCGCTGGCCGAGATTGCCCCGCGGCTGGTGCATCCAAGGTCGGGACTTAGCATTGTCGACTTATTAGAAGATTTGGAAGACAAGTCTGAAGTGAAGCGGTGGGCGCCTAAGTAAACATAGCTAGCGCTTTGAGAACGACTATTCAACGAGCCATCGAAGATGGCGACAGAATTTAGCCCTGGGTGAGCGAGCGAAGCGAGCGTAACCCGGGGATCAATTGAAAAAGGGTTCAAGCCCGCGAAGCGGGCGACGGCGCGTTGGAAACTGCCCGTGAGTTCAGTAATTTCGTTGCATCGGCGGAAGTATTAGACCACCGAATTGACGCGCTTTGGAATGGTGCGCCCGAGGATCCTGAAGTAATTGAGTCTGCGTGTCACGCCGAATTAGCAGCAACGCTTCGGCGGTTGGTTCGAAATCCCTTCCTTTACCTCTAGACAGTCAAAACCTCTGTCGCCCGCTTCGCGGGCTCCGACTATTTAATTAACTTGATCCCCGGGTTACCCTCGCTGCGCTCGCTCACCCGGGGCTAAATTCTGCCGCCGGCTTCGCTGGCTCGTTGGATGGCCGTCTCCTAACGGCAAACGAACACCGCGAAGCAGCGTTTGAGTCTTACTCACCCCAATTGCGCCGTCGGCAAAAACTTCGGCGCGCGCCGCACCTTGGTAGCTTGTTCGAACGCGTAAGCTAACTTAATCAGCGTCGGCTCGCTCCACGCGCCGCCAAAGAAAGAAATTCCCACCGGCATGCCGAACACATAACCCGCCGGCACAGTGATGTGTGGATAGCCCGCCACCGCCGACGCGGTCGAATAGCCTCCGGTGAAATGATCGCCGTTTGCCAAGTCGGTGGGCCACGGCGGGCCACCCGTGGGCGCGATAATCGCGTCGAGCTTGTTCTTGCTCATCACCGCATCGATCCCTTGCGTGCGCGACATCAGATGGTTTTTCGCCAGCGCGTCGAGATACTTCTTCTCGGTCAGCGGCCCCTTGGCCTGCGACTTAGTCATGATGTCCTGACCGAAGTAAGGCAGCTCGCGATCGCGATTCTTTTCATTGAAGTCGATGATCTCTTTCAATGACTTCACCGGCGCGCTCGGCCCCCGCGCAGCAAGATACTTGTTCAAGTCCGCTTTGAATTCGTAAAGCAACACTTCGAGTTCGGTGTCGTCAAACTTGCCCTGGGTGGGAATATCGGCAGGATCGATCACAATCGCGCCGAGCCGCTTGATGGTGTCGATGCATTCGTTCATCAGCTTATCGACGGCGTCATTGAAGCCGAACGATTTTCGCTGCACGCCGATGCGCGCGCCTTTCAAGCCGGTGGCGTCGAGAAACTTCGTGTAGTCAGCGGGATGTAGTCCGCCAAACGGCAGTGAAACCGTGTCGCGCGGATCCATACCTGCAAGCGCGCCTAACAAAATCGCGGCATCAGTCACGGTACGACACATCGGTCCGGCCGTGTCCTGGTTGTGCGCGATGGGAATAATGCCCGCGCGACTGATCAACCCCAGCGTCGGCTTGAGGCCAACCAGCGAATTCGCATTGGAAGGACACACAACTGAGCCATCGGTCTCAGTCCCAACCCCAATCGCCGCAAAGTTCGCTGAGATCGCCGCACCCGTTCCCGAACTCGAGCCGCAAGGATTGCGATCGAGCACGTACGGATTTTTCGTCTGTCCGCCACGCCCGCTCCAGCCACTCGACGAGTGACTCGAACGGAAATTCGCCCACTCGCTCAAGTTCGTCTTGCCCAGGATCACTGCGCCCGCCTCGCGCAATTTTCTCGCGACGGTTGAATCCTGCGGCGCGATCGATCCTTCCAGCGCCAAAGAGCCGGCGGTCGTCATTATGCGATCGTGAGTGTCGATGTTGTCTTTGATCAGCACCGGGATGCCGTGCAACGGCCCGCGCACGCGGCCGGCTTTGCGTTCGCGATCCATCGCGCTCGCAATCGATAACGCATCCGGATTCACTTCAATCACAGCGTTGACGGCGGGTCCGTGCTTATCAAGATCATCGATCCGATCGAGATATTTTCGCGTGATTGATTGCGCCGTGTATTTCCCTGACGACATGGCGCTCTGGAGTTCGGTAGTCGTCAATTCGTCCAACTCGAATGCTGCGGGTGGCGTGAAGGCGTCGGCGTCAAGCAATTCTGCGCGGGCACCATCAGTAACGGTGGCAGTAATGCCGGCGGCGACTGCCCCGGCGGCGCCAATGGCGCTGCGACGCACGAAACTTCTGCGGTTCATGCAGTGCTCCTGACAAAGAGGTGATGGAACGAAGCGTTTCTATTCGGAGATAGAAGGAAAGTCAAACGGAAACCCGACCGTTAGGGAGGGTGCAGCGAAGTGTCTGCTGACTGGCACCCTCCCTTCTATCAGACAAGAATCTCTTCGACTTCGAACTCTGGAGAGAAAAGAAAATCAGAAACGCGCGGTGAGACCTGAAGGTTCAAACTGATCGGAGTTCCGTTACGCACGCTTTCAGCCAGCCGCTTCGCTTCCGGAAGTACGCCAATGGCGCGCAACGCCTGGGGATCGCTCTCGAGCAAAACCCGCTGACCTTCGTCGGCGCCAAACGCCGCGGTGACCATTTCAATGCGTAGGCGCAGCTTGGCGAATTCCAAATCAGCATCGATCTGAGCATCGGCTAAGTGTCGCGCGGGATCCTTGCGCACAAAATTTCTGAACGCTTCCAGCACGCGATCGTTGATGGGAAAATCCGTGGCCCGCGGATCGTGATCGTAAAGCGGTTTGTCCACGCGATAGCTTTCGAGGCCCGGCACAGTCCCGGCGGCCAGCTCACGCGTGAAGTAAAATGCAGCTTCAATGATGCGCCCGCGGATGGGCGTCGCAGTCAGGGGCCGGGCTTCGATGTCCGGGGTGATGCCGCCGCCGCCGTAAAAAACTCGTCCCGCGGCAGTGCGGAATGACGGCGCATTCGTGGTTCGCGGCACGCCCGTTTCCGTGGGCGAAGGCTGTCCCGGCTGAATAGTTTGCTGGTTATCAGTCTCGTCGTGCCGCACGTAGTAGTCGTACAGCGAACCGCTGGAATAGTCGCGCTGCAGCGAGCGGCCGTACGGCGTGTAATAGCGCGCGGTCGTCAGCGTCAGCCCGGTATTGAATGGCAGAGTGAACACGTGCTGCACGAGTCCCTTGCCGAAACTGGTTTCACCGACAACCAATCCACGACCGTGATCCTGAATCGCCCCCGCCACGATCTCGGACGCTGAGGCGGTGTTGCGATTGATCATCACCACGAGCGGCATCTCTTCCGGATCCGTGCCGGTTGATTTGTAAACGGCCGCCTTGGTGTACTCGCTGCGGCCTTTCACTGAAACCACCGTAGCTTCGCGCGGCAAGAATTCACTGGCGACGTCGATCGCCTGATCCAGCAACCCACCCGGATTGTTGCGCAGGTCCAGAACGAGTTGGCGCATTCCCTGCTTCTTCAGGTCGGCGAATGCTTCGCGTAGTTCCTCGTCACTCGTTTGCTGGAACCCACCAATCAATCCGATATACCCGGTCGCGGGCCCGATCATAAATTCATTGCGAATCGAAGGCAGCGGCACCGCGGCCCGGACAATCTTGAAGCTGATCGCGTTCGGTTGGCCCACGCGCTCCACTTTGATTTCGACTTCGTGGCCCCGCTCTCCCCGAACGTTGCGGGAAACTTCGTCGCTGGCCCATTCGCGTGCGTCCTTGCCGTCTACCGCGACAATTCGATCGCCGTACCGCAACCCGGCACGCGCGGCGGGAGTGTTCTGCACCACCGACTGGACGTAAACACCGTCATCGTGTCGCAAAATCTGTACGCCGACGCCTACAAAACTGGATGCCTGGTCCTCTTTTAACTTTTTGAACTCGGTCGAAGGGAAAAACACTGAGTGGGGATCGAGAGTGAACAGCATTCCCTGAATCGCCGCTTGGGTCGCTTTTTCGTAATCGATATCGCCAACGTAATTCTGCTCGACCAGCTCGATGGCTTCGCTGTAGTCGTTCTCGATCTTATCGGCCTCGTACTTGTCCTGTCGCGAACTTTGGGCCGTGATGTTCGCATTTACCGCCTGTCGGCGGCGCGTCGTGCGCGAGTACAAGCCTCCGGCAAATGTCGCCGTGACCAGAATCAACGCTGCTAATATGGAGAACCCGCGAGTCATGCTCGATCGACTGGAAAAACTATATCATAGCGACGTGCCCATACCCGAAACTATGCGCGGCAAATAGTGCGGACGCCACAATTCACGCTTGTGCATGGCTGCTGGTTCCGTAAGAATGCTCCGTGATGCCGCCCCAATTGACGATTGTTGTTCCCGCGTACAACGAATCGGCCCGCATCGGGAAGACGCTCGGGACGGCTCTCGAGTACCTGAAGAAGACAACCCCTTCGTCTGAAGTGATCGTGGTTGATGATGGTTCGAGCGACGACACTGCAGCCGTGGCGGAAAGCGCGATGGCCAATTCCGGCGCAGTGGCCACTCGCGTTATTCGTTATGAACTGAATCGCGGGAAGGGATTTGCGGTGCGCACCGGTTTGCTGGCCGCATCTGCAGAAGTCGCGCTGTTTTCCGACGCGGACTTTTCAACCCCGATGACAGAGACGCCGAGAGTTGTCGATCCCATCACCGCCGGCGAGTGCGACCTGGCGTTTGGCTCGCGCGCTTTGGATCGATCACTCATCGGGGTGCATCAGCCCTGGCGACGCGAGCAGGGTGGCCGCATCTTTAATTTGCTCGTGCGCATTGCCACGGGATTGCCGTACTGGGATACGCAATGCGGCTTCAAGGCCTTTCGCATGAACGTCTGCCGCCCGCTGATCGAAGCAGCGCAAATCGATCGGTTCGGTTTCGATGTTGAGTTGATTTATCTGGCGCACCTGGCCGGGTTGCGCTTGCGAGAGATTCCGGTGCGCTGGGATCACACCGCCGGCGGCCCCCTGGACTCGTCGGGCAACTACAGTCGCGACAGCCTCCGGATGATTAATGAAGTCCGTCGCATTCGTCGTAGCGCCGCGGCGGGCTTTTATGATTCAGCGATTGCTGCGGCGAGAAGAGCTGCGGAAACCCGACCGTGAGAGAGGCGTGCAGAATTTCAAGCTAGCACCCTCCCTTACCGTCGGGTTTCCGTTTCTTCGTCCTCTGTGGTTAATTGAAGTTATGGCAGCAAGACTCAACGTCAACATCGATCACGTGGCTACCGTGCGCCAGGCTCGGCGCACGACTGAGCCCAGCGTGGTGGCGGCCGCGATGGCCTGCGAACAAGCGGGTGCCGACGGCATCACGATTCACATCCGCGGCGATCGGCGGCACATTCAGGACGCGGACCTGTTTGTCTTGCGACAGGCGGTGACCACCTACTTAAATGTAGAGATGGCCGCGACCGAAGAGATGATGAAGATCGCGATTGACGTGAAGCCGGACGCGGTGTCGCTGGTGCCGGAAAACCCGAGAGAGATTACCACCGAAGGAGGCTTGAATGTGCGCGCAAACCTTGCCATTGTGCGAGCAGCCGTGAGCAAGCTGCGCGATTCCGGGATCATCGCAAGCCTCTTCATCGATCCCGATCCGGAACAAATTGAAGCGGCCCGCGAAGTCAACGCACAGCAAGTGGAATTGTGCACGGCCGCTTATGCCGAAGGCACTCTCGGTCCCTCAGGCGTGCACGGCGAAGGCGCCGCCCGCGCGCATCATGAGTTACGTCGTCTGCGGGAAGGCGCAGCTTTGGCGGCTCAATACGGACTGCACGTGGCGGCTGGTCATGGATTGACGGCGCGAAATGTCGGCGCTGTAGCGCGCATCAACGAAGTATCCGAATTCAACATCGGACATCATATAGTTTCGCGGGCTGTGTTTGTTGGGTTGGATCGAGCTGTGCGGGAAATCCGCGAAGCGATAAACGATAAAGCTTAGGGCAGGGGGAAGGGGAAATGGGGAAAAGAGCAAGAAAAGTTTCCCTCTTCCCCTTTTTCCCTCTTCCCCGCAAGTATTATCGCGACGCCGAAGCCAGCTGAATTCTCACCATCGATCGCTCCAGCTTCGCTCGCGCTTTTTCGAAATCCTCTTCGCTACCACTCCACGAACTCAATTCTTTTTCGGTATGTTCGCGAGCGAGACGGGCACGGGCTGCATCGATCTCGTCAGGACGTTCGGCGATCTCCGCGAGCACGGCCACGCGGTCGTCGCTGACTTCAATAAAGCCGCCGGAAACGTGAAGCTGTGAATTCGCGCCGCCGTGGTTGTAAGTCAGCACACCCGTTTTCAGTTCCGCAATGAGAGCGGCGTGACCAGGCAGGATCTGCATCTCGCCGGCCCGGCCGGGCACGGTGACGGAATTCACCGATTCCGCGAGCACGCGGCGTTCAGGAGTGACGACTTCCAACTGTAGTTGATCGGCCATGAATTAGATTGGGGGAAAAGGTTAAAAGGGGAAGAGGGGAAATTTCCCTTTTACCCGTTCCCCTTTTCCCCGTTTCTCACTCTTGAAACTGCTTGCCCGCTTCGATCGCTTCATCGATGGTTCCGACCATATAGAAGGCCTGCTCAGGCAAATCGTCGTGCTTGCCTTCAATGATCTCTTTGAACCCCTTGATCGTATCTTCCAGTTTGCAGTACTTGCCTTCGCGGCCGGTGAACTGCGAAGCCACATGGAACGGTTGCGAGAAAAACTTCTGAATCTTGCGCGCGCGTGAAACCACCAGCTTGTCTTCATCAGACAATTCGTCGAGACCAAGAATCGCGATGATGTCCTGAAGATCTTTGTATCGCTGAAGAAGTTGTTTGACCGCCATGGTCGTGTTGTAGTGATCTTCGCCGACGATGCGGGGATCGAGAATGCGCGAAGACGATGCCAGCGGATCCACTGCCGGATAAATTCCCAGTTCAACGATCTGACGTGACAAAGCCGTGACCGCGTCAAGGTGCGCGAACGTCGTGGCCGGCGCCGGATCGGTGTAATCATCCGCAGGGACGTAAACGGCTTGGATCGAAGTAATCGATCCGGTCTTGGTTGAAGTGATGCGCTCCTGCATCTCGCCCATTTCAGTCGCGAGGTTCGGCTGATATCCCACCGCCGAAGGCATGCGACCCAAGAGCGCGGACACTTCTGAACCTGCCTGCGTGAAGCGAAAGATGTTGTCGATGAAGAGCAGCACATCCATTCCCTGATCGCGGAAGTATTCGGCAACCGTCAGACCCGATAGCGCCACGCGCAGACGTGCGCCCGGCGGTTCAGTCATCTGGCCATAGATCAGCGAGACCTTCGATTTCTCGATCGCTTTCAAATCGACCTTGGTCATGTCGAAGGCGCCGGTCTCTTCCAGGTTGTGATAGAAAGACTCGCCGAAATCGATAACCTTCGACTCGACCATTTCACGTAGCAGGTCGTTGCCTTCGCGCGTGCGCTCGCCCACGCCGGCGAACACTGAGAATCCGGAACGCGCCTTGGCTATGTTGTTGATGAGCTCCATCACGATGACGGTCTTGCCGACGCCCGCGCCGCCAAAGAGACCGATCTTGCCGCCGCGCAGAAACGGTTGAATCAAGTCGATGACTTTGATGCCCGTTTCGAACATCTGCAGTTCGGTGGACTGCTCGTCAAACGCCGGCGCATGGCGGTGAATCGGATATCGCTGCTTGTGCGGCACGGGACCGAGGTTGTCGACCGGATCGCCAATCACGTTCATGACGCGACCCAGGGTGCCTTCCCCCACCGGCACAGTGATCGGACCGCCGGTGTCAGTTGCTTTCATGCCGCGCACCATGCCGTCAGTGGGCAGCATCGAGACGGCGCGCACACGACGTTCGCCCAGATGCTGTTGCACTTCGGCAATGACGTCGATTGCGTCGGGCACTTCGAAGCCGTCCGACGTAATGCGCAGGGCCTGATAAATCGGCGGCAGGTAGTCTTCTCCGAATTCGACGTCGACCACCGGGCCGATAATTTGCACCACTTTGCCGACGTGTCCGTTCGCGCTGGTTCCGTTGGGCGTAGCCATATTTCGTTCAGTCAACTCCTTCGATTGAAAGCAGAAGCCTTACAGATAAGAACTGGAAGGATTTTTAAAGATTGAGAAGATAACATAGGCTGAAACGCTTCACAAACGGCCCAAACTCGCCTGTTTGCCTCAATTAGATGCCTGAGCCGAGGCAAAGGCTGAAATCGCTCGCGCGAAATTTTTGAAACCCTACTTGTCCTATTGTCGTAGTACAATGGTGCAGGCGATGTTTCACATAGACACCAAGCATCCAACGCCGCTTTACCACCAGCTCGAGCGATCCATTAAGTTCGCGATAGCCACGGGCAAGCTGCGGATTGGCGACCAGTTGCCGACCGTGCGGCAACTCGCAGTCGATTTGAAAATCAACGCCAACACGGTGGCTAAAGTCTATGCGGAACTGGAACGCCTGGGTGTTCTGCAAACCAGACGCGGGGTCGGCACGTTTGTACACGAGCGGCCCGCTGAGGTCACGCAGAACCGTCGCGATCGTGAGCGGCACTTGCGCGAGCTGGCCGATCATTTTATTGCCGAGACGCACTCCCGTGGATTTTCGCTGGACGAGGCGATCGAACATCTCGAGCACCGGCGGCGCAAGGGCGGCGCGTAACGCAGCTTGGTAATTTGCGAGGGTTCGCAAGTTAGCAACGTGCGCTACAGAGCGCAGAAGGAGAATCAAAAATGGCCAACATTCAACTCATTGAGAATCGCATCAGCAATCTGCCGTCCCCGTCGGGGCCGCGTGTAAATTTCGTACAGGGCGTCGCGTTTCTCGCGCCGCTGGCGCTGGGCGCGCTGGCAACGTTGCTAACATGGAGTCCCGCGGGAGTAATCGTTGGATTGCTGCTCGGTCTGCTGCTCGCGCAGTCCCCCAAAATCGCGCGGCAATGGGAGCGCGCAGTTGTGCTGCGCCTGGGCAAGTACGCCGGTTTGCGCGGACCGGGCCTGTTCTGGATTGTTCCCTTCGTTGACAACATTTCCGCGTGGATCGATCAGCGCGTGATCACGACTGGCTTTGCCGCGGAAGAGACGCTGACCAGCGACACAGTGCCGGTGAACGTCGATGCCGTGCTGTTTTGGTTGGTCTACGATCCAGAGAAGGCCGCGCTCGAAGTGCAGAACTATCCGCAGGCAGTTAGTTGGGCGGCGCAGACGGCTCTGCGCGACATCATCGGTCGCACGTCGTTAAGCGATCTGCTGCGCGGCCGCGAACGGATCGAGGAAGAATTGCAGAAGCTCATCGATGAGCGCTCAAACCCCTGGGGCGTTACGGTTCAGTCGGTCGAGATGCGCGACGTAATAATTCCGGCCGCGTTGCAGGATGCGATGTCACGCGAAGCGCAAGCTGCACGCGAGAAAGCGGCGCGCGTGATTCTGGCGGAAGCTGAGGTCGAGATCGCCAATCGGTTTAGCGTCGCTTCGGAGTCGTATCACAACAATCCGACCGCTTTGCACCTGCGTGCCATGAACATGCTTTACGAAGGCCTGAAAGAGAAAGGCGCCCTGATGCTGGTGCCCAGCAGCGCGGTTGAATCCATGGGTATGGGTGGATTGATGGGCGCGGCCGCGCTCAGGCAACAGAAGCTGACGGGTAGCGACGAACCGGTGGAGTAGGATTTAGTGTCAGAAGCCCGAGCGTCAGCGAGGGCACTCTCCAAACTTGCCCTCCCTGACGGTCGGGCTTCTGACACGGTTTCTTTCTACAAAGATCTCGCGCCTAACGACGCGATGAACACAAACGATCTCAAATCTAAAATCACAAATCTAAAATCGGCAATGCCGATCATTCTTCCGGATCGATCTTAATCTTCATCGATCGCAGAATGCGCAAATCATCTTCAGTTAATTCCAGCGACCCGTCGGTTGGCTGCTCACGTTCATCGTCGCTCTGCGGTCGCAGGCCGATTTCGAGCTTTAGCGTTAGCTCCATGTCGAAGCCCGCTTCGCGCAAGCGTTCAATCGCCGACGCGACGCTCGCGGATTCCTGTACTGATTCGTTGATCGCAGTGCCGACTTGCTCCGCCAGCTCTTTCACATAATCGTCCAGTTCCAAAATGATTACCTCGCAGTAAATCTGAAGTGGCACGCGCATCTTGCACCTGATTATCACGGGCGAGACGCCCGTGCCACTGGCCTACGTGCGATCAAGTAAGCCGTGTCGTGATGATGTCCGCCCTCGTCCGATGCGCCTTCCCGATAGTACGTGATTTCCCAATCGCTGAATAGTGTCTCCAATTCGCCGGGCTCGAGCAAAAACGCGGGATTGTGCGGTTTCGCATCAGGATTTCCGTCGTTCAGATGAATCGCGGCGACGACTCGTCCGCCGGGCTTTGTGCCGGCGCGCATCGCGGGAAAGAGATCACGCTGGAGATAATAAAAGTCGCAAATCAGATCGTAAGTGTCCGCCCCAATTTGAAATTCACCTTTTTCCAGATCAACGACGTGCGTATCGATCGAGACGCCGGCGTCGCCTGCGCGTTGTTGCAAAATTTCGATGCCGAGGCGCGATGAATCAACTGCGGTTACCTGCCAGCCATGTTTGGCCAGAAAGATCGCATGACGGCCGACGCCACAGGCGATGTCGAGCGCGCGGCCCGGCTTCAAGTCTGCAATCGCTTTCAGAAGCAAGGGCGAAGGTTCGATCATCCCGTGCTCGCCGCTGCGATAGCGCTCGTCCCAATTAGGCATGATGAGCGTCCGCGGACAAATTACCAGTCAGCGCATCCGCCAGAGTCCGAGTCACCAGGTCAGGAGCTAATTTGGAAGCCGCCAGTTGGCTATTTCTATCGAGGAATTTTATTGCAGAAGCGAGTTCGCTGGTATCAATTTCCCAATGTCCCGACTCGCTCGTTTCAAAGTCATTCAAGGTTGCGACGGCTGAACTGAAGTCGTGGCGCGGAACGCGTGGCCTGACCACCGTCTCGGCCCACGAGTAATACGGATAATCGACGCGATATGCCCAGCCATCGCCCAGCGGCGTGGCAATCACAAACAAATTGCCGCGGGCGTGATGCGCGATGGCAGTAAACGGCGCAGAGTGGCGGGACGGATCGAATCCGCTCGGCTCGAATATTGCGGGCGCGAGCGTCACCAGCGAAATCCGATTGAGGAAATCTTCATCGACGCGCGATTCCCCTCCAGCAAAGCTGGCGAGCGCTAATTCAATCCGTCTCCATGGTTCGCGCCACAGAGATTCATAAAAGCTCGTGTGGGTCAGCACGTGTCCGACTTTGGGTAAGACCAGATCGTAATTACGCGATTCGTCGTTGAAGTCGTCGCCGGCGAATTTCTGCGCCAGCGGTGAGCCCGATTTGTCGATTGGCGAGTCAGAACCTTGAATGATAATGCTCGCGCGCACAGCATCGACTGAGCTGAATTCGCAGAAGTCTCCCGCTGCGGCGGCGGCAATCAGTTTTTCGCGCAACGGTAAAGCTCGCTCGCCGTTCAGCATCGCCCAAACCGACAAGACGCCGTCCGTATCAAAGTGATTGTTCGTGACAAGATCGATTCCCTGTGTCAGTTCCTCGCGATTCGGAGCGGCAATGACATTTAGAGCAATCTCAGTGGAAGTGTCCGCCTTCACTGACGGGGGAGTTTTGTTTCCGTTCCAGTGCGAAAAATGAATGGCATTATCGACCGTGCCATCAACCGAGAGTTTCGGCAGATTGGCGATGGCATCAGAGTAGTATTGAAATCTCATGCATCGCCTACTTCACAGTCGGCTGAGGAACACGATTATCGGCGATCAATGTTCGTAGCGCCTGATTGACGGCCTCAGAGTCGTGAAATACCTCGGCGACATCGGGGTCGAGCAGAATTGTGTTCGTGCCCTTAACGTATTCTTCGTAGAACCTTCCCCGCACGCCCCCAGTGAAGTCGTACTCGTCGCGCATGTCGTCTTCTGGTTGCAAATTATCTTTT
>DATNEI010000171.1:0-19688 GCA_035606795.1 Pyrinomonadaceae bacterium | reverse complement strand
GAAAGGGTTGCGAAATAGGTTTGCCCCGAAAGGTTCACATTTTTGGTCAATCCCAATTCAACACCGGTGTGCCGGCAGGGTTTCGCAACCCTTTTTGGGGTTGCCCTGCCGTGTTGGCTCATTACCCAGGGTAGCCGCGCTAGCGCGCGTCAACCCTGGGCTGGAGGTGGTGGACGCCTTCGGCGTTCATGTTCGCGACGCTCAACACTTCCTGATTATTCAAGCATGTCATTGCCCAAATTAGGCCATCTCGCCAGGCGATAGCGTCTGCCCCAGAAGCTGACATAGAATCGCAGAGATGTTTCGTCTTGCCGCCAGAGCCATCCGCTTGACCGTGCGCCGGCCCGCACGCGTGTGGTTGTTGCTGCGCATGGCGACTTGGGTGGTGATTCTGTCGGCGCTGGTGAGGGTTTTGTCGCTGCCGCGCTCGCTTAGTCTCGTGGCCACACCGGTGCGCACAAATCCGCGCCGCAGCGACATGGCCCCCAAAGACTTGTCATCAGCCATCGACGCATTGCTGGAACTCGATCTGTTTATGTTCCGGCCGAAGTGTTGGAAGCGCGCGACAATTCTGCATCGATTCCTTGCGTTGCAGGGAACCGCCACCACGATCGTGTTCGGAGTGCGGAAAGAAGTGGACGGCGAATTGAAAGGCCACGCGTGGCTGCAATCTGAAGGGCGGCCATTCCTAGAATCCGAACCACCGCTTTACAACGTCACGTACACATTCCCGTCAGCGGGATCATTTGACGGAGAACTGGCGTTGCTGGGGAATTAGTTTTTGATTTCCGGCTTGCTGCCTCGAATTTCTTAGGGAGTTGTCACCAATTGTCCCTTGGTGCACTTGCCGGACTGTAGATCGACAGTGCCGGTAATGATGGGCGGGCGGATGTCTTCTTCGCTCTCGAACACGTCGCTGCCTTGCTTGCCCTTTTTCTGCGCGGCCCGCTCTCGCTCTTCACGTTCGCGCTCTTCCTTTTCGCTGCGACGCGCGGTTTTGCGCGCGGCCTCAGCCGTAAACACCAGGCGGGCTTCATTGCCCGTGGCCAGCAGTTCGATGGCGGGATGCGCAAAGGTCCCAATGCACTTACGCATGATGTCGTTTGCCGCAGATCGCGAAATCGTCTTTTCGATATCGCTGGTGTGATGCAGAGTGGAACTTACGGAATGCGTGTCGATGCGCCGGCCATCGTTGGTATAAAAACCGAGCACGTCGCTAACTGTGGTTTCGTATCCGTTAACTGAGAGTTTCCAAACTACGCGCCGATCGCCCGGCTGATTGACTACTTTCACCAGCGTAAAGTGTCGATCGAAGTACTTCTCAGAGATGCCGGTGCCCACGATCGCCTGGCGCGAGCCGGCCACCAGCGCCCTTTCCGCATCAGTAAGCCTGGGGCTCGAAACTTTTGGCGCCTGATCGGGAAAAAGTTCGAGCGCGCGGCTCGGCATTGTCACCGCGCAAGCGCAGATCAAAAGAAGCGCGAGATATAGTCCTCGAAGCATCGTTTTGATGATAGGCGACGATGCGCGCGAAGCAAAACGAGGGCTCCGGCAAACTAAGTAGGCGCGCGCGTCTGTGCTAACCTCAGGTCAAGCCCGAAAAAATCTTGAGTACGAGTTGGGAGACAGAGATGGCAGAGCAGGATTTCGATCGGAAAGCCGTAGTTAGTCTCTTGAATGAGATTCTTGAAACTGAGTTAGCCGGAGTCGTTCGTTACACGCACTATTCGTTGATGATTTTTGGACACAATCGAATTCCCATTGTGAGTTGGTTGCGCGGCGAAGCCACTACGTGCCTCACGCATGCCAACGAAGCAGGCGAAATGGTCACGCATCTGGGCGAGCATCCTTCGTTGAAGATCGGCGCGTTGCTCGAAACCGAGCAGCATTCGATTAACGACATCCTGCTGGAGTCGATGGAGGCGGAAAAGGCGGGACTCGCGCTCTATAAGCGTCTGCTTGAACTGGTTCGCGATCGTTCCGTGTTTCTGGAAGAATTCGCGCGCAAGATGATTTCCGAAGAGGAAATGCATCTCGGCGAAGTCAACAAGATGCTCCGCAAGCCCGGAGAGATCGCGCGTTTCAAAGCAACGTAAAGTCAGAACCGCGGTGGTCGCGGGCGGTTAATCTTGTCTTCCAGGCATCTTCGTCACCCCATGGATCAAACCGCCCGCTACTGCAGGCGGTTCTGATATGCCCAGCAGCGACGCTACGCAGAAGAGAGTCTTTCCATCCTCTGTTTCTGTGAAGTGAATTACTCCCGACTCGCTCAACTGAAAAATTTGGCGTTCGCTGACACCGGCGATTGCGGTGGCTTCATTCACCGTGACCATGTCGGTCTGCGCTCCGCATTGCTGACACCAGGCCCGCAAGTGAAGGCTCGTGCTGCTAATCACAAGCCTTCGTTCGGTTTCGACCGTTATGGCTGCCTTCTTTTTCATGTTCGGAAACAACTCCAACGTGTCGGAGCGAAGGAGCGCAAACGATTTACGGTTTGCCAGTACCGCGACAATCGGAAGAAAAGAAATGATCGTCCGCCGTCAACGCGCAATCTTCCATACGGATTTCATCGTCGAAGGTCAGGATTATGTTGGGTGTGTTGCCCGCGCTGAGCAGCTTCACTTTGCCCAGGTTAGAGAAGCTGAAGTTGCAATCATCAGTGGCGATGAGTTCATCTTTGAACGTCGCGTTCCCGTGCCAGACGATACCGGTGGTTTCGCCTACAGCCGTGATGTCCTGCGTGACTTCGCACTTTTCATTGAAAGTGCCGTCAGCCCGTACCTGATCGTGACAGGTAACCACCGTAGTGTCGGAAACGTCGAGCAATTCGTTCGTGCAGTCATTGGGAAAAATGAACTCTTCGGTGATGGTCACCTTGCTGTGTGAGTTGCCGCTTTGCGCATTGGTTTTGACCGACGTGGAATTCGTGGCGAGGGCCATCGCCGCCACTACCAACACGCTCAAAATTGTGAATATCTTTCTCATTAGTCTTCTCCTTGTTTTGAAGATGTTGTTCGCCCCAAAGCTCTGATTTAGAATGCGCTTCGCGAACGAGCGCGGATGATCGCGCCAGCTAGCGCTAAATGTCTTCAACGGGCGCTCAATTGTTTCTCAACCACTTCTAAATGCGCGGATGAGCAAGCAAAACAAGCGAATTTTCGAATTCGGTCCCTTCTCGATTGACACGCTGAATCGCCAACTCTGGCGAGAAGGCGAAGTTGTGCCGCTGAAGGCCAAGGCCGTCGATACGCTTCTACTGCTGATTGAGAGTCAGGGTGACGTGGTTGAAAAAGATGACCTCATACGGGCCCTGTGGCCGGACAGCTTTGTCGAAGAAGCAAACCTGACGCAGAACATCTACACGCTGCGCAAAGCGCTGGGCGGTGATTACATCGAAACGATTCCGCGCCGCGGCTACCGTTTTAGGGCGCCTGTAAAGGAAGCCCGTAACGGCGCGCACGAAGTCATTGTCATTCAAGAAAGAACGCGCACCAGCGTCAGTTACGAAGTAGACACAGACGAGCCCGCTCAACCGCCGGCAATTGCCGCTCAGGTCATTGACGTCACACCGAGCGCTTTACGACAACTGCCGCCTGCACAAACGCAAGGTACTCGCCGATGGCTCTGGATCGGCGTTGGGCTAGCGCTGATCGTGGTCGGGGGCATCGCGATTGTCCTTTGGTTGCGCAGGCCTTCCGCGCCGTTCGAATCTGTCAAACTCACGAAGTTCACGACCACCGGCAAAGCCGTGAAAGCCGCGATCTCTCCTGATGGCAAATATGTCTCCTATGTTTTGAGCGTTTCAGGACAACAGGGCGTTTGGCTTAGGCAGATCGCCACGGGGAAGGAACTGCAGATAGTCGCGCCGTTTCGGACTGATATCTACGGGTTAACATTCACACACGATGGCAACTACATCTTTTACGTCAGCCAGGAACAGAATCATCTCGGTATGCTGTATCAAGTGCCGAGTCTCGGGGGCCCGCCGGACAAGCTCATGGAAGACGTGGATTCGCCGGTCACGTTTTCTCCTGATGGCAAGCAGATGGCTTTCATCCGCTTTGCTCCCGGGCTGGCCTCGATTGTGATTGCTAACGCAGACGGCACGGGAGAACGCGTGCTCGTCACGACACGCGGAACGGACGCGGTCAGAATTGGACCCAACGGCGTGCTGCCGCCGTCATGGTCACCCGACGGAAGCGTGATCGCGTGCCCGGTTAGTATTAATTCGAACCAGTGGAACCAGGCGATCTATGCCTTTGACGCGAAGAACGGCTCAAGCAAGCGCATGACGATGAACGATTGGCCGGCACTCGGCCGCGTTGAGTGGCTACGCGACGGCAGCGGAATCCTCCTGACAGTGACCGAATCCCAAAACAGCGCGGAGCAGCAAATCTGGTTCGTTCCTTATCCAACCGGCGAGGCGCGCAGACTTACCAATGATTTGAGTGATTATCGAGACTTGAGCGTGACTGCAGACGCTCGAACCCTGGTCACGATTCAATCCGAAAAGAAAGCTAACATCTGGGTGGCAGCAACCAGCGATCTCGAACATCCGAAGCAACTCACCACCACCAGTTACGACGGCTTGAACGGCCTCTCGTGGACACCGGACGGAAGGCTGGTTTACACGTCATGGATTTCGGGCGAGCAAAACTTGTGGATTACAGATCTCAACGGCGGAGCGCCCAGGCAACTCACGTCTCACGCCGGCTTTAACGAACTACCAGTGGTTTCACCCAACGGCAACTACCTGGTGTTCCTTTCCAATCGCAATGGTCGTGAACATCTCTGGCGCATTGATATCGAGGGGAAACATCCGCTCGAGCTAACACATGGGATCAGCGATAGACAGGCCACCTTCACGGCTAACGGGCAGTCAGCAATTTTTGGTTCCCGGACGGCGAACGGAGCATTCCTCTTTCAGGTCAGCATCGACGGCGGCGAGCCAGTGCGGTTAACTGACAAAACCACGTTTGATCCGAATGTGTCGCCGGATGGAAAACTGATGGCTTGCGGATTTCGGGCTGCGCCTGCTGCCATTAACAAGATCGCATTAATCCCGCTGGGGGGCGGCGAGCCAAAATTCATCAGCGATTTTCCTGCGTGCTATGGCCGCCTGAGTTGGATGCCGGACGGTAGTGGCATCGCCTACGCCGCCCGCCAGGAAGGGGTCGGCAACATCTGGATTCAGCCACTCGATGGCGGTCCGGCAAAACAACTGACGCACTGGGCTGCTACTCCGATTTTTTCTTTCGGCTGGTCACGTGACGGAAAGTGGTTGGCCTATGCCAGTGGCAGTATTACCAGCGACGTAGTTCTGATTACCGACCAAAAACGTTAGCACGTATTTTCAATTCGAATGGATAAGTCGCAACGCACGGTCGATTCGCTCAAGCTGCTTCAGGATTGGAGCAAGTGGCTGATCACGCTGCAGACGGCAGTCTGCATGAGCCTTTGGCCGAAACTCACCAATCCTTCGTCCGCTGCGCCGCCATCTCCGCTCATGTACATCGCCTGGTTTATGTTCTGGGCGTCAATTCTGTTCGCCGTACTATTGCTGCTGTGCATTTCACTTTTCGTGCGCCGCGTCGATGAGTCAGGTGACCGCGACATCAAGATTGTTTGGGTGCTCGTCGCAGTGCAATACGCATTCTTTCTCTCGGGACTGCTCTGCTTTGCGCTGAATCTCTTAAAGTTTTGGTTAGGCTTATGAGAGGCTTTGCCGCAGAAGTCAGTCCTGTTCGACGCGTTAGCGTCGAGATGAATTTAGCCCGGCCTTTTCAAGGCCAGGATAGTCGGCGCCCAAGATTATCCCGTCGCGTTAGCGACGCAACGAAAACCGAGGTCCGGTGATATTTTGGCGAACCTTTCAGCCGTCGCTACGCGACGTGGATCAGATTCACTTAGCTGCCCGGCCTTGAAAGGCCGGGCTAAATTCAATTGGCGCTCCGCGCCGCTCAATTGTTTTTAGGCTTTTGCCACAAGGCCCCTATGATAAGAAAATCACTTTTGCTTTGTTCCTTCGGGCTGCTGGTAATCTCCGCCATCGTCATGACGCCACGCACAAATTTGTCCGCAGGCGCGCCGGCGCTCAACACGCTCTGCGCAAAAGAAGAACGAGTTATTTTCAGTTGCCTGCTGCGCCGGCCGGCCAAGATGGTTTCGGTTTGCGCTTCGAGGGAGCTGACAAGCGATAAAGGCTACCTGCAATACCGCTTCGGACTGCCGGGCAAGATCGAGCTGGAATTTCCCAAAGACCGCGCAAACACGCAGCAGCAATTCGAGTACTCGCATTACTTTCGCGCGCGCGTCGATCTGACGGAGATCAATTTCACCGTCGATGGTGTCAGCTACTCAGTCTTTGACGACTACCAGGGCGAAGAAAAGCCTCAGGTGAGCGAGCAGGGCGTGGCGATCAACTGGCCCGGGACAGATAAGAAGGAAGTACGCTACATCTGCTCGGCAAAACCGAAAGCCGATTATGCTGATTTGCAGGCTGTGCTGAAGACACCGGAGTAATATGGACCCCACACTTTTCGCCGCAGTGGTTGGCATTCTGGGTGTGATCCTTGGCGCCGTCATTGGCGGCATCTTTGTTCAGCGCGCCACGAAACGGCAGATCGCAGTGATGATGCTGCAAAGCCGCGGCGACGTGAACGAGCGTCTTTATAACCAAAGCCTCTCGATCATGAAATTCTTCGCCGAGAATCCCGAGCTGCGGCCGTTCTTTTACGACAACCGTGAATTGAGCTTAGCGGCGGACGATTTGCAACGCCTGAAGATTCTAAGCACGGCTGAAATGGTTGCGGGCTTCATGGAGTTGGTGGCCCTGCAACTTGAGGAGCAACTCCCTGAGATTCGACCGCGTTGGAAAGCCTATGTCTGCGACGCGTATGCCTCCAGTCCCGTTCTCCGTGAGCACTTGGAAAGCTGCCGCACATGGTACGCCGATGATTTGCTGCGATTGCTGCCGGAAAAATCGGCGGCCCCTGCCGCAACAGAAAAAATCGCCGACAAACCGGATGCGTCAGGTTCCGGAGCCGCGAAAGATGCCGTTCGCGACTGATTTCAAAGCCCGCTCTCGCAAAAATATTCGCCCAACCGAGTTCACTGTGAAAGGTGCACGCGCCCGTGCGGCGACGCCATTTCAGATTGTGTGTCCAGCAGATGAATCGATCCCAAAGCGTTTCCGGAATGTCTTCGTAAATCACCGCGACACCGCCCGGTCGCAACACGCGCTTGATTTCCGTCAGCAGTGACGAAGCGTCGCGCGTGTGATGCAGCACGTAACAAAGCAAGACTGCATCCGTCGAATTGTCAGCGAGCGGGATGCGCGCGCCGTCATAACGTCGATAATCAATCGGCGCTGGCGTCGCCTCCATCACATCGATGCCGATTACATCCTTACCGAGTATTGCCGACAGATGATGCGCAATGAAGCCGTTGCCGCAGCCAACATCCAGCACTTCATGACCACGTGGAATGACCCGCGCAATCTCCAGCGCCATGTCGTAAGCCCGTCCGACTTTGCGCCGTCTGCGTTCGCGCAGCCAACGACGCTGCACGCCGCGCACGATCGCCTCGAACGGGTGTGCAGGCGTTAACGGTGCGAGCTCAATCTCTGGTCGAATGAATTCCGTCGACATCGGTGTCGAACAATGGCAAGTGAAGTGCCGCGCACATCCTTTGAAATTTGTGCGGACAATCGATACGTCAAGTTTTGCCGGCGCGAGAATTTGGCGACGGCTGTTGCAACGATTCGCTGGCAGCGCGTTCGGATCGCTGCGCGCGCGTGACGTATACTGCGGTCATGAAATCTATTGTCGCCGCCTTGCTGCTCTTCACATGTTTCATGTCCACATCAGCTCAGAAAAGACAACGCGGAAACTCAGACCAGACGCTTCCCGCGGGCTATTGGCCGCTCGAAAAAAGTCAGCCCATCATCGACAAGACACAGACGATTCGTCTGGCGCCCGACCTGTCGCAATTGAGCGCCGGCGAGCGATCGGCGGTCACGAAGCTGCTGGAAGTGGGCAAGATTTTTCAGAGCATCTACGAAGAGCAGCGACACAAGCAGGCCCTTTCGTCGTATCGCGATCTGGTGCAACTCGACAAGCGAAACGGATCGAAACCCGAGACGCAGAATCTGCTGACGCTTTATCGTCTCAATCAAGGGCCAATCGCCACGACGCTTGAGAACAAGCGCGAGCCGTTCCTGCCGGTTGAGCCGATCGTGCCTGGCAAGAATATGTATCCGTGGGGCGTCACCAAGGACGAACTTGAGAAATCGTTTTTGTCCGGCTCGGCTAAGCGGGAAGATATTCTCGACCAGCGTTCGGTGGTGCGCGCCGCCACGCCCGAGAACCTGCGTGATGACCTGGCTATACTCGTGAAGTATCCGGTGCTCGATACGCTGCATCCGGGACTTCGAGATGAATTAAGCAAGATAGTGACGCAGGTACTCCGTAGCGGCTCGCGGGCTCGCGTCGAACATACAGGCTTCTACGCGGTTCCCTACTCCGTCGCTTACGCCGACCGATTGATCAAAGCGCATGCGTTACTCAATGACGCCGCGAATGATTTACAAAAGGACGATGAAGAGTTCGCCAGGTTCCTGCGCAACCGCGCGCGCGACCTGTTGTCGGACGATTACGAATCTGGAGACGCCGCCTGGGTCACCGGTCATTTCAAGAATCTCAACGCGCAGATTGGGTCCTATGAAACTTATGACGACGAGCTTTACGGCGTGAAGACTTTCTTCGCGTTCAGCCTTTTGCTGACTCGCCAACAGGAAACCACCGCGTTGCGCCAGGCGATGAAAGGTTTGCAAGGGCTGGAAGATTCGCTGCCGTACGATCATCACAAACGCATACGAGAAGATATTCCTGTGGGCGTCTATGACGTCGTGGCCGACTTTGGCCAGGCGCGGGGCGGCAACACGGCGACGATTCTGCCGAACGAAACTTACCTGGCGCGCCGTTACGGCCGCACCATTCTTTTGCGCGCGAACATCATGCGCGATCCGAGCATCTTTGAAAGTACGAATCGCACGCTGGCAGCTGCGGTGGGGGAAGCGCAGGCAAAGGAACTGACGCCTGACGGCAACTTCTATCGCACGCTGTGGCACGAAGTGGGTCATTACCTGGGAGTCGATCAAACCAGGGATGGTCGCGATCTCGATCAGGCGCTGGAAAACGATGCGGATGCGCTGGAAGAAATGAAGGCCGACCTGGTTTCTTTATTCGTGGCCGAAGCGCTGCACAAACAGCATTATTACACCGATGAGCAGTTGCGCAGCGTTTACGCGGGCGGCATTTTGCGCGTCCTGCAAAACAACAAGCCGCGCGGTGACCAGCCCTACAACACCATGCAGTTGATGCAATGGAACTTCTTTCTCGAGAACGGTCTGCTGACTTTCGAGAATGGCCAGCTGAAGATCCATTATGAGAAGTATCACGACGTGGTCGGCAAGCTGCTGAAGATCGTCCTCGATACTCAGTACGTAGGCGACAAAGCTGCTGCCGATCGATTTATCACTCAGTACACGACCTGGCGTGAAGACCTTCACGGCGTGGTGGCGAAGAACATTCGCGACGCGCAGCGTTACCGTTTTCGTGTGTTCAAGTACGCGGCGCTGGGTGAATAAGCGTGTCAGAAGCCCGACCGTCAAGGAGGGCAAGATTCGCTGGAGTTTCCTCGTTTGTAGATTTCATGTTGGCGGGCGCGTTTCGGTCGTTGCGCTCCCTGACGGTCGGGCCTCTGACGCTAACCGTCGTTGCCCTCCCTGACGGTCGGGCTTCTGACACTAACCGTCGTTGTCCTCCCTGACGGTCGGGCTTCTGGCACTAACCGTCGTTGCCCTCCCTGACGGTCGGGCTTCTGACACTAACCGTCGTTGCCCTCTTACGGTTGGGCTTCTGACACTAACCGTCGTTGCCCTCTTACGGTTGGGCTTCTGGCACTAACCAATGAAACGTGATGCTCGCACCATTGCCTCAGTCATCGCGCGCTGTCTCAAACTGCGCTGCCCGGTCTGCGGCGGCGACTCAATTGTGCGGCGTCCATTCAATTTAAAACATCGGTGCGACGCGTGTGGCGCCGTCTTCAAACGCGAGGAAGGTTTCTTCGTCGGCGCAATCATGGCGAACGTCGTCGCGACAGAAGTCTTTATTCTCATCGTTTATCTTGGCTGCCTCATTCTCACTAACTTGGGCGACCAAACGATTCTCACGACGCTGTTTGTGATTGCGATTGCCTTTCCGCTGACGTTTTACCACCACGCGTGGGCGCTGTGGCTGGGGATGGATCACTTGATTGAAGGATTACCTCACAATAAGTGATGAGTAATGAGTAATGAGTAATGAGTGATGAGGTCAATCGGCCAATTACTCATGACTCATCACTCATGACTCATCACTCATTACTTAAGTAAGGTTCGAGCGCCTGCCGCATTTGTTCGGGAACGGGCAGCGGTTTCAGATTTTCGCGATCCGTCGCAACCAGAACGAAGTGCGCTGTCGCCATTAGCTTCTCTTCGATTTCACCCGCTTCATTCTTCTTCCGCACTTCGAAATTCAGACGCAGCGATGTGCGGCCGATCTTCCCGACATAGACACTGACTTGCAGCAGATCGTCCATCTGCGCGGCGCGATGGAAATCGCATTCAAGATGGACGCGCGGCAGCCAGATGTTCAAGTCATCAAAGACTTTTCCGTAGGGCAAACCGACTGCGCGAAACAACTCAGTTTCGCCAATTTCGAAAAAGCGAATGTACGAGCCGTAGAAAATGATTCCGGCGGCATCGACATCGCCCCAGCGCACGCGCTCTTCAATGGTGAATTTGTTCATTGATTCATCGGTTCATTGTTCCATTGATTCAATGAATAAATGAGTCAATGAATCAATCGTAGGAAATCAACCAGGAGTCGATTAAACACTTCAGGTTCCTCAAGGTTCGTCATGTGCGCCGCGTCATCGATGACTTCCAATTGCGAGTTGGAAATGCGTTCGTGCATGAACTCCGCATCGGCGACGGGGCGAATCGGATCCTCGCGGCCCACCACGATGAGCGCCGGCGCTTTAATCTGTGGCAAGTCTTCGGTGTAATCTCGACGACCCGCCATGCCGCATTGCGCGGCGGCCGCGCCTTTCGGATTAGATCCTGTGATCAGCTTTCGCACACACTTGACCACGTCCGGCTTGTCGGCAAGAGTCCGTGGCGCGAGCAACTTTGGAACAGTGGCAATGCTAATCGGCACCATGCCCGCGCGCAGCATCGTCTGCACCTGCTGTTCACGGCCGGCTTTCTCCTGCTCGTTGTCCGCGGGCGCGCGCGTGCCGGCCAGCACCAAGCCTCTGACGCGGGTCGGAAAGAGGTGAGCGAACTCGAACGCCACGTAACCTCCCATCGACAGTCCGCAGACGACCGCCTGATCAATGTTCAGATGATCGAGCAGCGCCGCCGCATCACTCGCCATGTCATCCATCGTGCTGAGTGGCACAGACTTCAGTCTGTGACTTGGAGCAGAAGAATCACCGACTGAAGTGGGTGCCACTGTTTCGCCGAAGCCCCGCAAATCCGGCGCGACTGCGCGAAAACCATTTTCCGCGACCGCCTTGATTTGTGGGCTCCACATCCATTTGTCGAATGGATAGCCATGCAGGAAAAGCACCGCCGGACCCTCACCGGCGTCGACGTATGCCATGTCGATCCCGCGCACCGCAGCAAAGCTCGTCTGAAGAGTTTGGCCCATTCGTCTGGATGCGATTTACACCATTGTTTACTGCAGCCGTCAAGAGGGCCCAGAGTAGTGACAGCGCAACTTGAGAAGGTTTCTCATTCACGCCGCTGCTTTAGCGCGGCGATGTCGCGTCAACAAAATCCTGGGAAACCGTTTAAACGGTTTTCGTTATTATTCGCCGCCACCGACACCGGGCTAAAGCCCCGGTGTGAATAAGAGTCAACAAGCCGAACCAGTGCGTGACACCCGGTACTGGTTCAGTTTGCGTTCAAAGTTCGATCTTTAGATTCTCTTTTCGGAGCAGCTAAAGCTTGAACTCTAAACTGAAACACTATGTGACGATCTCTCGTAGGTTGTGCTTTCCCGCCAGCGTCCTTATCCTAATCGTTTGCGCTTAGTATGATTTTTCCGACAGGGCATCACCACAACATGGAAACCAGCAAGATTCGGAACATAGCAATTATCGCCCACGTCGATCACGGAAAGACCACCCTGGTCGATGCGATGCTCAAACAGGCGGGAACCTATCGTGACAATGAGACCATCGTCGATCGCGTGATGGACTCGATGGACCTCGAACGCGAGCGCGGCATCACCATCATGGCCAAAAACACCTCGGTGCGTTATGGCGACTACAAAATCAACATCGTCGATACGCCTGGCCACGCGGATTTTGGCGGCGAAGTAGAACGCGTCCTGAAAATGGTCGACGGCGTGATGCTGCTCGTTGACTCGGCCGAAGGCTGTCTGCCGCAGACGCGCTTCGTTTTGCGCAAAGCTTTGGAATCCGGATTACCCGCGATTGCCGTGGTCAATAAGATCGACCGTCAGGATGCGCGGCCCAAGGAAGTTGTTGATGAGATCTATGAACTGTTTCTCGATCTTGACGCGACTGACGAACAGATCGAATTCCCAATTCTCTACGCCATCTCGCGTGATGGAATAGCGAAAAAGAAACTCGACGATACATCGACCAACCTGAAGCCTCTCTTCGATCAAATTATCGAAACGATTCCGGCGCCGCATGCTTTGCGTGACGATTCATTGCAGCTGCTGGTAGCCAACATTGATTACAACGAATACGTTGGACGTCTGGCGATAGGGCGAATCTTTTCGGGTGAGATTGCCAAAAATCAGGAGATTGCAATTGCCGGAAACAATGGCGCGATGCAAAAGACGAGGGTCAAAGAACTCTATGTGTTCGAGGGTTTGAAGCGCGAGCCCGCCGACAGCGCCGGCGTGGGCGAGATCGTGGCGCTCGCCGGCGTCGAAGACATTAACATCGGCGAAACGATCACGACTTTCGATAACCCGCAGCCTTTGCCGGTGATTGCGGTCGACGAACCAACTATCGCAATGGTCTTCAGCGTAAACAACTCGCCGTTCGCGGGTACGGAAGGCCAGTATGTTACTTCGCGCCAAATCAAGGAACGTCTCGATCGCGAAGTGCTGGGCAACGTCGCGATCCGGGTCGAGGAAACGAACTCGCCGGAGCAGTTCAGAGTTTCGGGCCGCGGTGAACTTCAGCTCGCGATTCTGATTGAGATGATGCGCCGCGAAGGTTACGAGCTGCAGGTCTCGAAACCAGAAGTCATCACGCGCCGCGTCAACGGCGAACTGCAGGAACCGCTGGAGCAGGTGGTGGTCGATTGTCCCGAAGAATTCATCGGCGTGGTCACCGAAGCCATGGGGCGGCGCAAAGGTCAGATGACGCGCATGGTCAACCACGGCACCGGACGCGTGCGGATGGAATTTGAAGCGCCGTCGCGAGGGCTGATTGGTTTTCGTGGTGAGTTCCTGACCGAAACCAAAGGCACCGGGTTACTCAACACTCTGTTCCTGCGTTTCGACAAATGGATGGGCGAAATGAAAGGCCGCGGCAGCGGATCGCTGGTCGCCGATCGCATGGGCGAATCGACAACCTATGCACTCTACAATCTGCAAGAGCGCGGCGTGCTTTTCGTTCGTCCAAACACGCGCGTCTATGAAGGCATGGTCATCGGCGAGAACGCGCGCGCGGTCGATCTCGACGTGAACGCAATCAAGGAAAAGAAACTGACTAATATGCGCGCCTCCGGTTCAGATGAAGCCATGCGCCTGGTGCCGGTGAAGGATCTTTCGCTCGAAGAAGCGCTGGAATTCATTGCCGGCGATGAACTGGTCGAGGTGACCCCCAAATCGATTCGCTTGCGCAAGCGGGTTCTGAAAGCGAATGAACGGCCGAAGAAAGAAAGTTAGACTCTTTTTCTCGGGCAGTTCAAGCGGTGAAGCAGAGGGGTCGTTAAGTCACCTCAAGGTCAGGAAGGGTGCTTGCGCCCGCAGCCGGGGGCCGCTGTTCGCTAAGTTAAAGCGGGGGCAAGCCCAGCTTCCTGACCTTGAGAGTTCATAGTTGCGTGAATGGCCTGGAACTGTTAGAGCGCAGCAAAGAAGTGCGCTGCACCAGCTCAGACCTTCGGGATCTTCCCGGTTTTCAGCATCGAAGAAGGACAGAGTTTCTCAACCACACACTCTTCACACAGAGGCCGGCGGGCTTTGCAGATTCTGCGGCCATGAAAGATCAGCAGGTGCGAGAACATGATCCAATCTTTCTTCGGCACCAGCTCGAGCAAATCGTTTTCGATCTTGACCGCGTCTTTCTGCTTTGTGAGCGTCAGGCGATGCGACAAACGACTGACGTGAGTGTCGACCACGATGCCGGCCGCGATTCCGTAAGCAACTCCCAGCACCACATTTCCGGTTTTGCGTGCGACGCCGGGCAGCGTTAACAACTCGTCCATCGTCTTGGGGACTTCGCTGTTGAAGTTGTCGATCAGCATCGCGCAAGCACCCTGAATCGATTTTGTCTTGTTGCGAAAAAAGCCGGTGGTGCGAATGTCTTCCTGCAATTCGGTGTCCCGCACCTTCAAGTAATCTTCCGGCTTATGGTATTTGCGAAACAGATCAGCGGTGACTTTATTGACTCTTTCGTCAGTGCACTGCGCCGACAGAATAGTGGCAATCAAGAGTTCGAAAGCGTTTGAATGATTAAGAGCGCACTTGGCGTCGGGATGGGCGCGTTTGAGGAGCTTGATGATATCAAGCGTGCGGGCTTTCTTTTCGGCTTTGGTTTCTCGCATTGTGTCAGAAGCCCGACCGTCAGGCAGGGCAACATGGCGAACGAGATTCTAACCACAAAGACACAAAGACACGAAGCAATAGAACTCAAAAGGCTTTGTGACTTTGTGTCTTGGTGGTGAGAATTCTAAACCGTCGCCGTCCCTGACGGTCAGGCTTCTGACACGGCTACTTCAATTGTCCCGTCAGCATCAGGGCCAGCATCTTCCAGTCGCCCATGAATGACCACAGGGGATAAGTAAAGGTCGCAGGCCGGTTCTTCTCCACAAAGAAGTGGCCCACCCACGCGAGCCCGTATCCCGGCACAAAGGCCACGGGAAACAGCCACCAACGGCCTGTCGCAATCAGCGTCACCAGCAGGGCAATTGCCGCGAGCGAGCCGGCGTAGTGCAGCGCGCGCGTCAGCGGCTGGCTGTGTTCGCCGAGATAGTACGGCCAGAACTCGGCAAACGTGTGGAACCTGGGCTGAGTCATCGGAGCGCGCGATCTTATCAGAAGTAAGCGGCGCGGTGGTGTTCTAACTTCAATTCTCTGCGTCTCCTCGGCGTGCTCGGCGTCTCTGCGGTGAGCGTGTTGGCGGTGATTCACCGCTGAGACGCCGAGGACACAGAGAATGCGCGGAGACAAAACGAAACTAGGACATTACCAACCGGGGCGTTTAACTTGACCAGCGCAGCCGTCACAGGCAAGATCATGCGCTATGTTGTTCTACCCGGTGTCTTGCCCCGGCCTCGTTCGTTTCATCCTGGCATTCGTAATCGCTGCATCAGTTTCCGTCTCGTTGCCCGGGCCGACGAACGCGCAATCCTACGAACGCGAATTCAGCGTCGGCAGCAAACCTGCGCTCACCATCAAGAACCGCAACGGTCGCGTCTCAGTCGTGACGTCTGACGATCAGAAGGACAAGGCTTTGTTGCAGGCCAGCTCACCGGGCGCGCCTGTCGAAGCCCGAGACATCAGTATCTCCAGCGGAGAGATCGTTGTGCGCGAGCGAGCTGCGGCAGATCGAATCGATCTGGTCGTGCGCGTGCCCGCGCGCTCCCGCGTCAAAGTCGAGAGTGAAAGCGGCATGGTCGATGTGGTGGGCGATTTGGCGCTGGCCGAAGTCGCCACAAACACGGGAACAATTCACGCTGACGTGCCGCTCGATGCGGTGAAGTTCAAGTTTCTTTGGCAGGCGAGTCATCCGCGCTTCCTCAGCGATGTCGAGTTGCCGCGTGTGAAGGAGGGCAAGGCCGGAACATTTTCCATCTCCGGCACGCTCGGGCCGAACGCGAAGAAGAGCAAAGATAAAAAGAAGAAGGAAACACCTTCGCCCACGCCGGCTGAGGACGAAAGCGCCGCAACCTCAAATGCTGCGACCGATTCGTCTGCGGATGGGGCCACTGACAAAGACGAAAAAGCGAAGACCGACAAAGATAAGTTGGTGCAACTGAACCTGACCACGCAACGCGGTGTGATTTTGCTCAATGTGGATCCGACGATGGCGCCGAATGATTTGCACGAGCGGCCGCTGACGGAAGCTGCCAAAGGAATCGTCCGCAGCGGAAACATGCCCTTGATTGACGCGATTAGAAAAGTGAGTCCCCGTTTATTCGGCGACTTTGCCCAGTCCCTGCCGCCGCCGCGCCACGAACCTGAACTCATCCTGATGCGACCCCCCGGTGAGGTGGCCACGAAGGTGGCGCCACAGTTAGTCAAGATCAACGCCAGCGTCACTGATGGGAACGGACGGGCCATCGCCGGCATGCGCAGCGGCGACTTTTCAGTCTATGAGGACGGCGCCGAACGCCGGATTGTCGATGTGACGCCGGCGACTGAGCCTTTCAATTTGATCCTGTTGCTGGATGTGTCCGGCAGCGTTGAAGAGCGGATCGATTTCATTCGTAAAGCCGCGCGCGATTTTCTGCGCACGGCCAGTCCGCAGGATCGGATCGCCATCACGAGTTTTCGCGACGACATTCAGATCATCTCGGATTTCACCACCGATCGCGCTTTGCTTTCGAAAAAATTGGACGATATCGACGCCGGTGGCGCGACCTCGCTTTACGACGCACTAGCTTATTCCCTGGTGAATACTCTGCAGCCGTTACGCGGCGAACGAACAGCCATCGTTATTATCTCTGATGGCGATGACAACAAATCTTTCGTGCCATTTCCCTCGATTTTGGAAGCGACGATCGAGTCCGGCGCGCTGATTTATCCGTTGTATGTTCCGTCCGGTTTGATTCCTGAATCGAGTGTTCCAAGACCTATGGTCACGGTCGATCCAATGCGCACCAAGTATCTGACGATCACGACGCGGGCCGCTGAAGAAGGGCAGAAGCTGGCGGATTTTTCCGGCGGCGTGTTCTATTCAATCAAGCGCCTGGAAGATTTGCAAAAAGCTTACGACGACGTGGTGGCGCAATTGCGCACGGCTTACACGATTACTTACTCGTCGGAATCCGGCGCGACGCATCGCCGTCTGCGCGTGCGCACCAGTCGCGAAGGCGCTTACGTGCGACTGAGTCCGGCGATCTCAACGCCACACTGAAGGTTACAGAACCGCGAGCCGTAGCGAGCGGGATAAACAGTCAACTGAAGAAACACTACTCACCCTCGGACTCTTCGAGTCTCAGAGAAAATCAAAGGAGCCAAGCATGAAAAAGATTACCCTTGCTGTTGCTTTACTCGCAATGTTCACCATCGGCGCCTCGGCCCTGCAGGCAAAAACGACTAGCGTGCAGGAAAAGAAGTCCCTCTACACGCGACTGGGTGGTTATGACGCGATTGCTTTAGTGGTAGATGATTTCATTCATCGCCTCGCTACCGACAAGAGGTTCGAAAGATTTTTCTCCGGATTTAGTGAAGACTCGCAGAAGCGTTTGCGGCAACACATTCTCGATCAATTCTGCGCGGCGGCGGGCGGTCCGTGCGTGTATACCGGACGCGAAATGCGCACGGTCCACAAGGGTCTGGGTATTACTGAGGCGGACTGGGACGCCGCGGCAAAGCATCTGGTGGAGGCGTTGGATAAATATAAAGTGCCGGAAGCTGAGAAGAACGACCTGCTCGCGTTCGTGGTGACGCAGAAGAAAGACATTGTCGAGAAGTAAGGGATATTACAGAACCGCGAGCGGTAGCGAGCGGGATAAAGAAGCAATTTTCTTCGTAGAGTTCCTGGGAAATCGGCGCGGGTTGCGCCTTGATCCCGCTCGCTACCGCTCGCGGTTCTGTAGGATTTTTTAGAACCGTCCGCGTCCTCCAATTGAATAAGCGCCCGTGAGAAACGGATTAGTTTTCCGTTCGTGTCCAATTGTCGTCAACGGTCCATGGCCGGAATAGACTTCCACGTCGTCGCCCAGCGGCAGGATCTTGTTGAAGAGTGAATCCATCAACTGTTCACTCGACCCTCCCGGCAAATCTGTTCGCCCGATTGATCCGGCGAACAAACAATCGCCCACAAACACTTTGCCTGCATTTGGTTCAAACAGCACGACGTGCCCCGGCGTATGTCCGGGGCAATGAATCACCGTGAAATTCAGTTCGCCGACCTGGTAAATTTGTCCGTCCGTCCAGTGTTCATCGATTTTCGGTGGGGCCTCGTAGTCAAATCCTAAGGCCGCCCATTGTGCCTGGGGAATCCCAATCCAGGCAGGCTGGGTTGGTAGTGCCTCATAGATGAACTCATCAGCCGCATGAATGATGATTTTGGCTTCCGGCTTGCGCTTTTTTAGTCCTGCCACGCCACCGATGTGATCCATGTGCGCATGGGTGCAGCCGATGGCTTGGAGCTCAAAGCTGTGCTTGTCGATTGCCGCGACGATGGCGTCTGAGTCATCGCCGGGATCGATACAGATCGCGCGCTTCGTCTTCTCGCAACCAATGATGCGTGTGTGTTGCTCAAAAGCGGTGACGGTGATTTGTTCTATGATCACGTTTGTCAGTTGCCCGTAGTTAGTTGTCAGTCGCAGTTTCGTTGCGTCATACCCACTGACAACGGACCACTGACAACTGACATCCAAGGAGTATAATTCCTCACAGGAATTTCCACGAAAGTAGCAATGCCACTCACACCCACACAAGCTTCGCTCGCCGAAGTTTTAGACGAAATGACGGCCGAAGGCGCGGCGGCGCTTGTCGAGCATCTGGATAATAAAGCATTGAAGTGTTTCGCGTGTGGACACCGTTGTTTGATTAAGGAAGGCAAGCGCGGCATTTGCAAAGTCCGTTTCAACGAAGGCGGTCACTTGCGTGTGCCCACCAACTACGTCGCGGCGCTCGCGTGCGATCCTACTGAGAAGAAGCCTTTCTTTCACGTCCTGCCCGGCTCAGACACGCTGACCTTTGGCATGCTCGGCTGCGATTTGCACTGCGCCTATTGCCAGAACTGGTTGACCTCACAGGCGCTGCGCGACGATAAGGCAGTTTCGCCTCCGAACGTGGTGACGGCTGATCGTTTAGTCGCGATGGCCAAGGCTTACGGCGCCTCAATGGTCGGCTCGAGCTACAACGAGCCACTAATCACGGCTGAGTGGGCGGTCGAAGTCTTTCAAAAAGCGCGGCCGGAAGGCTTTCGCACAGCGTTTATTTCCAATGGCAATGCGACGCCGCAAGTCCTCGACTATCTTCGGCCGTGGACCGACTGTTACAAGATCGATCTGAAATCGATGAGCGACAAAAATTATCGGCAGCTCGGCGGCGTGGTCGATAACATTCTCGACACGGTGAAGATGGTCCACGAGCGCGGCTTCTGGGAAGAGATTGTCACGCTGGTAATTCCCGGCTTCAACGATGCGGAGGATGAATTGAGACGCGCGGCCGATTTTATTGCGTCGGTTTCGCCGG
>DATNEI010000137.1:0-21391 GCA_035606795.1 Pyrinomonadaceae bacterium | reverse complement strand
AAGTTGGCCTTGCTGGCGCTCGAAGCAGGCATCGACAAGCTGCGTTTGAATCCGGGAAATATTGGGAAACACGAACGCATCGTCGAAGTCGTGCGCGCCGCTCAGGCACAGAAGGTACCGATTCGCATCGGCGTGAACGGCGGCTCGCTGGAAAAAGATCTATTGAAGAAGTACGGCACCGCGACGCCCGAAGCGATGGTTGAGTCGGCGATGCGCCACATCGGCATTCTCGAAGAACTCGAATTTACCGACATCATCATTTCTCTCAAAGCGTCTGACGTGCATCGCACAGTCGCTGCCTATCGGCTGCTCGCTGAGAAAGTCGATTACCCATTTCACCTCGGCGTGACCGAAGCGGGCACCGCTTTTACCGGCACAGTTAAGTCATCGATTGGGCTCGGCATTCTGCTGCATGAAGGCATCGGGGACACGATTCGCGTCTCGCTGGCTGCGGAGCCGCAGGAAGAAGTTCGCGTCGCGTGGGAAATCGTGAAGTCACTTGGTTTGCGCACGCGCGGAGTCACTGTGGTTGCCTGTCCGACTTGCGGCCGGCTGGATGTCGATAACTTTGTCGAGATTGTGACTGAAATCGAACGGCGTTTAGCGCACGTCGAAGAACCTCTGCATCTTTCTATTATGGGCTGTGCGGTGAATGGACCGGGCGAAGCTCACGATTCGCAACTCGGCATCACCTTCGGTCGCGGCGTAGGCATGATTTTCAAAGACGGCGTGCCGATGCGCAAAGTCGCGGGCGAGAATATCGTTGACGCTTTCGTGGCTGAGACCGAAAAGCTTCTAGCGGAAGGCTCGCAGGCTGCTCCCGACGCAAACCTCACGCGGTTCGTTCCCGACCTCGTTTCTATTTCTTAAAAAACAAAGATCGTTACGCAGTGGCCATCGACATTAGCAAAGCGTCGCTGGCTACCTTGCGATTAATGTTTACTTCGAGGGTGCCGCGCAATTCTTCGATCTGAGTGAGCCACGCCGCGGCTTGGTAGCTGCGCAGTTCGTCGGCCACCTGCTGGAGTTCCCGGGCAACATCGGCATTGACGATAGTCTCCTGCGGCCGGCCCAGAGACAAAGCCCAGGCATCGCGGATCAGAGCCTCAAACACATCCAGGAGTTGTTCGTACTCATCGCGATCCTTGCTTCCTGCCAGGCCTTCGGCTGAACGCAGGAGTTCAGCTCGGTCGCCGGTGACCGTCAGCGTCCGCAGCACATTCATCATTGCCACGCGGCGATCACGGTAAGTGTCAACGTCAGCTGCGCAGGCCCGGCCCAGGCTGCCGCGCGACGTGCGCGCCAGCAGCTGCGCATCTTTTTTGGCGACGCCTTTTTCTTCGATTAGAAATCTCTCAATTTCATCCGCGGCAATGGGAGCGAACTGTATGGTCTGACAGCGCGATCGAATCGTGGCCAGGAGGGCTGTCGGATTTGTCGTCGTCAGAATGAGACGGGTGGTCGGCTCGGGCTCTTCCAGGGTCTTCAGCAGCGCGTTCGCCGCCTGATCGTTCATGTACTCGGCATCCTCGACAATGAAGATTCGCGCCGCGCCTTCGAACGGCCGGAAGTTGGCCTCGCGTTGCAGCTCGCGAATCGGGCCGACGCGAATTATCTGTTTGTAGGGCCGGACCATGGCCACATCGGTGTGTTCGCTCCAGACCAGTCGCGCCTTGTCTTCGTCATCATCGCCGAATGGCGGAAAGGTTGAACGGGAAATTCTTTTGCAGGACGAACATTCATCGCAGGCTTCGACACCCTGGCGATTACGACAATTGAGAGTTTTTGCTAATTCGAGCGCGAACAGTTTTTTGCCCACACCTGCTTCGCCAGTAAACAGCAGCGAGCCCGGCAGGCGGCCGTTCGACAGCAGCCGTCGCAGCGTCTCTTTGACTTCGTCGTTGCCGATGAGTGTGGAAAACATAAAAGCTAAGGGCTAGGGCAAAGGGGTAAAAGGGGAAAGTGGGAAGGGTTAACGTGCTCATCCGTAGTTTTTCTCTTCCCCTTTTACCCTCTTCCCCCTTGCCCGTTAGCACTTTGCTCTTTGCTCAGAAGCCCTCGCTCTGCCAAAAACGGAATCACGAGATCCATTACGACCCGATGTGTTTCGTTAACCGAACCGCGCGCATCGATGACTCGGAATCGCTCCGGCGCGGCTTTCGCTATTTCAAGGTAAGCGTTGCGGACGCGCGTGTGAAACTCGGCATCTTCTTTATCCAGCCGATCCGTACGTTTGTTCTGCACCCGCTTGCGCGTGCGCACTGCCGACTCAGCCACAGACAAATCGAACAAGAGCGTCAGGTCCGGTTTCAATCCGCCGGTGGCCAGCTCGACGATTTCTTCAATCAACTTTGGTTCAAAACCGCGACCCCCGCCCTGATACGCCACGGTGGCGTCAGCATAACGATCTGAGAGGACTACCTGGTTTTGCTCGAGCGCCGGCAGCAGATGCTTGCGCACATGTTGCGCGCGGTCGGCGGCAAAAACCAGCAACTCTGCCAGTGGATCGACTTGTTCCTGCACGTCCAAAAGTGCGGCTCGCAACTTTTGTCCGAGTGTCGTTCCCCCAGGCTCGCGCGTCGCTACCACGGGCACGCCGCGGACGCGCAGCTCGCTCGCCAGCAGTCTTAGCTGCGTCGATTTTCCGCAGCCATCGATCCCTTCGAAGGTAATAAAGGCGCCGGCCATGTTTCGGTTGACGCGAACTCGTCAACTCATCTCAAGAGGCGGAAGTCTCTTCGGCCGACTCGGACGGGTGTTCGGCAGCGGCCACGGGCTGATGACGAAGTTCGCCCGATGCACGTCGCGCCTGAGAAATAGTCGAGATTGCGTGTTTGAAAATTAGTTGCTCTTGCGTGCTGGTTTCCAGAATCAGCGAGAACTTGTCAAAGCTCTTGATGCGCCCGATCAGTTTCGCGCCGTTCACCAGATAAATGGTGACTGTCAGCTTCTCGCGCCGCGCGAGGTTGAGAAATCCATCCTGGATATTTTGCGGAGCGCCCTTCGAGTCCATCGTCATCTCCTGCGACCGCGTTGCACCCACAGCGAAGTGAGAGTATAGCACGATGCCCCACGTGACAAGATGTTTTATGTGGCGCGCGCGCGTGAACCCAGGCGCATCAGCACGGCGGTTTGCGTCTCGGGTTCGTCACCAAAGCCATCGATCCATTCGACACCGGCCTCTCGTCGAAACCAGGTAAGTTGTCGCTTGGCGTAATGACGTACGTCGAGTTTCGTCTGCTCGATTGCGCTTTCCAGGTTGCGCTCACCGCGCAGGTATTCGACGACGCGCCGGTACCCATGCGCGCCGAGCGCATTGGAATTGGCGGGCACTCCCGCAGCGAGCAGCCGCTGGACTTCATCAACCAGGCCATTTGCGAAATGCTGCTCAGTGCGAGCATTGATTCGCGCGTACAATTCTTCGCGCGGTGGGTTTAGAGCAAAGACCCTGATTCGATCAGCGAACTCCGGAGGCTGTTCACGCAGTGGCCTTTGCCCTGAGATGCGTGCGCCGGTTTGCAGGCAGAATTCGATGGCTCGCTGTACGCGGGGCCAGTCGCGTGCGTTCAGCTTGGCGGCTTCGTTTGCGTCGAACTTTGCGAGAATTCTGTGTAAGTGTTCAGGACCGCGTCGCTGGCGAATCATCGTCAGACGAGCGCGCAGATCTTCATCAGTCGGAGGACTCGGAAAGAACGGCTGCCGCAAAGCGCGCAGATAGAAGCCCGTTCCGCCCACGAGCAGCGCCGCCTGTCCGCGAGCTTCTATCTCGTGAATCGTCTGGGTAGCTGCTCGCGCCCAATCGGCTGCCGTGTAATTGATAGCGGGGGAAACGAAGTCAATCAGATGATGCGGGACTCCGCGGCGCTCTGCGACGGGAACTTTGGCAGTAGCAATCTGAATCTCCTGGTAAACCTGAACAGAATCACAGTTGATGATTTCACCGCCGACGTGGAGCGCAACCTCGATCGCCAACTCGGATTTGCCCGACGCCGTGGGTCCGGCGATGGCGATGATGCTGGGAGCGCGGGCATCTTGCCCGCCTATTCTTTGAGAGTTGTCTGACTCGCTCACCCTCTGGCGATGATAATTCGAATTACAATCACGAGCCAGATGACGGCCAGCAGAAGGAGCGCGCCGATTATTTGATTGCGGGAGAAACGCATCAGCGGCTGAGCAATGAAGCGCGGATAAAGTTAGTTTGCGGTCTAGTTATAAAGCTTCGTTAGATCAATTCCCGTGTAATACGTCTTCAGAATCTGTTCGACATTCAGACCCTGCTTGGCCAGACCATAGGCGCCGTACTGGCACATCCCCACTCCGTGTCCCCAGCCGCGGCCAATGAACACAAAGCCACTGACGCGTTCATTTCCGCTATAGACTCGATCGATGACGAAAAGTTGTTCGTGTAAGCCGAGCACCGATCGAATCCGGCCGCCACGTACATGGCCGATGCCGTTCGTCCCGACAACTTCCAAATCGATCACGCGACGCGAAGTGCCGCGCCGCGCAACGCGGATGTCCGTAACGGCGCCGATGCCGCGAACTGAGCGCGACAGCCGCGCCTGCACTTGTCCGAGCGACAGTTCAGTCGTCCAGTTGGTAAACGGCGAGAAACGTTCCGCCGAAGCACCATCATTTGCCGGCTTCACTTCGAGATAATCAACTTCGCCGCGGGCGCTCACATGAAACGTGACGGGCTCGCCGCCAACCAACGCGAGCGACTTCATCTGATAAACGTTTTCGCCGAACTGGCGGAAGAGAAAGGCATCTCGACTCACCACAATCGGCTGTTCTTTCGAGTTCCTGGCGCGGAGAATCAGCGCGCCATTGGTGGTGGGCCGGGTGTTTCCTTTCTGCAAACCCAGGGTGGTTCGCTCATCCAACATTTTCGCAATCGCGTGAAGCGCCCGACCGCGCGAGATTCTTTCCTTCGGCCTGAGCGTCGCGTCTGGCAGGAGAGTCAATGCGCCTTCGCGAATCAGCATAGCCACGTCCGCCCGGTTGGCCGGCGGTACTTCGCCACCGTCAGGAAAACTGAGCAGGTAGTCTGCATCTGCGGAGTTCAGCAGCGTGTCAGCGCGTGTTTCCCCGTAGATGGCGGCAATTAGCCCACTGCTGAATGACGGTGGATAGTTTGCAGCCTCCAGAGGCTGGTATGA
This sequence comes from Pyrinomonadaceae bacterium, assembly GCA_035606795.1. Taxonomy (GTDB): domain Bacteria; phylum Acidobacteriota; class Blastocatellia; order Pyrinomonadales; family Pyrinomonadaceae; genus UBA11740. The sequence goes on along the minus strand of DATNEI010000137.1, from coordinate 16,232 downwards.
AGCAGTCTTCGCGATGCGGGCTGTGGCACTGAGCCAGTTCCTCGCTTCGTCCGCGTCTAATTCGTCGGCCAGCCAGGAATTCGAAATCTTGTCCAGCGGTAAACTGAAACCGTTTACCGTCAACACCGCGACATCGCGGACGAACGCAACGTTTTTCTCGTCCTTAATTTCAAAAAGACTACGCGAGCTTTTGATCATAAACGGCGCGAACGGCGCTTTGATCTCCGCGGCGCATTCGCGCCCGCGCAGGTAGGGAACGGCTTCATTGAAAATGTTTTCGGCATCTTCAGTTCGCCCGCCGCAGGTTGAAGTGTAAAGCGCGTTGATGGGTTCACCGTTGTAAGTCGCGATGATGCCGCGCGTTTCATCGACTGCCCGAGTGGTCAGCGTGGTTTCGCTCGACAGCCCGCGATAGACCTGAGAGCGCGTCGTCGGCAACAAATCAAAGCCTTCCGGCGCAAATTGACCCCGATTTTTGAGCGCGTACGTGCGCGCGGCCACGGCCTGAGCTTTCAATGCCTCGAGAGCAGGGAACGACAATTCGTTGGGCACGACGCCGCGTACGTAGTCTTCTAGACCGATGACGTTAACGACGGTCAGCGACCCGCGCCGGTTAGCAAAAACTTCGATGCGTCCGCGATATGGTTTGTCGTTGAAACGCACCGGCGAGTTCGCTTCATCGGTTGACGCGAAAGTTACGGGAGCGCTGGAATGCAGCGGCGCGCCGGCAGTTGCAAAGGCGACGACTTCGCGGTTGGGCGCGCTAGCTCGCGACGTCAATCGCACGCGATTGAGACTCAATGAACTTTGCGATTTGGCGCCGGCGTTATTCGCGCTAGATGCGGGAGCTTGCTGATCCGCGCTTTTTCCGGAAGCGCCGTTGCTGGGTGGTAGCCTCTCTTCGGTGGTTGGCGCTTGAAATGATGTGGTGGCATCAAAGCCCGCGGCTTCCAGCTTCTCGATCGTGGCTTCAGCGTCCTCAATTGACTGTTTGACGACCACTACGCGCCAAGTGCCGGCAGGTTCGCCGACAGCTTTGGCTTCCTGGTCAGCCAATTCACGAACCGAGTCAACCAGGCGGTCCGCATCATCACGCGCAAGATTCTTGCCGACGACGACTTCTATATTCTGATCGGGAGCTTGCGTCGGCGACAGCAGACGAGACTCCACGCGCACGCGCGATACTTCCAGCGGCTGCGGTTCGCCAATCAGGTCTGACGCATTCAGCAGCTTTGCCGTCGTCGAGATTGTCGCAGCGCGCACATCCGTCGAGAGCGCAATGCGCATTAAAGGTTCCGTTTGTGGCGTTGATTCGCTTGAAGGTCTCGGTGTTACGGTTCGGTTTCGCTCCTGCGCCCGATGTCGCATCAGCGGGGAAGCGAGCGAGAGTGTGCCGACGACGATGCTCGCAGTCACCAACATCGAAGTAGTCCGGTGTCTTTGGAAAAACATTTGGAGCTATTCCCAACGGGGCACTGGGCAGGCAGCCCAATCTTACTACAACCCACGTCGATGCGACGCCGAATCTTTTGCCAAGTGATGTCCTAACTTCAATTCTCTGCGTGTCCTCGGCGTGCTCGGCGTCTCTGCGGTGAGCCTATTGGCTGCTGATTCACCGTTGAGACGCAGAGGACACAGAGACTGCGCAGAGACAACGGAACTAGGACACTACCTTTTTGGCAGGTTCCCCCCATCAATCATTCCCGGACGGTGGCGATAAAAATGAAGGTTCCGGCGACGCCGAAAGCGCCGGCCATTACGAATGGCGTGGATGGCGTCAATTTCCACAGCAAGCCCCCGATCGCCGCGGCCGGAGTAATGGCAAAACTGCGCAACAAATAATAAAGCCCTACGCTGCGCGCTCGAAGTTGCGGCTTCGCGAAATCGACAATCATCGCTTTGCGGGCGGGCTCGCCAATCTCTCTCAGCCCGCCGATGATAAAAGCTATGACCAGACCCCAGAACCCGCGAGCGGAAAGAATCGCCAGAGGGAAGAGCGCAAAGGCGCAGAAGGTAGCCACGACGAACGGCCGGCGTCCGACGCGATCCGCGGCTTTGGCTGCCGGAATATAGATAATGAGTGTGGTGATGAACTGAATTGCGATCAGTGTGCCAAAGCCGGCCACGCTGACACCCAGCACATTCGTGACGTAGAGAATTACCAGCACGTCTGTCATCCCTTCACACGTGCGGATGAAGATGTCAGAAACAAGAAGCCGTTTCAGTCCTCGTTGTAGAGAGGCCCAAACTCCAAAGATGTTAGTGGCTTCATGTGAAGCGCGCTGAATTCTAATCAGCAGTAACAGAATCGCAGTGAGCGCCGCGATTCCCAGCGTAATTAGCAGGCCTATATGAACACCGGAAACGATTCCGCGTGACGCGATGATCACTCCTCCGATCACCGGCGCTATTACCACCGGGACCCGTTTGAGTATCGACTGAATGCTAAAGCCCATGGCGCGTTTTTCTGATGGCAACGCATCGCCGATGATCGCGAACATTGCCGGCGAGGCCATGCTCTGCCACGCCATCACCAGCGCGAGTCCGACAAAAACAAACGGCCAGGTGGGACCGAACAAATAAACGAGGTAACCGGCAAATGCGAGTGCGAGGAAAACCAGAAAGGCACTGCGTCGACCCAAGCGATCGGCGATCCAGCCACCGGGATATTGATAAATCGCATCGAAGAAATCTTCCGCCGTGCCGAATAAGCCGATGATCGGCGTGCTCGCGCCCAGGGCTTCGAGGTATTTCGGCAGAAATTTCTTCCATAACTCTTCGCCGAAGCCCAGAAGAAATATTGCGCCCGAAGCAACCGTGACGTTACGTTCAAGGCCAAGAAATTCCCTTAGCTTGCGGAGTCGGCTTTGAGAATCTCGCGGCATCAACTCTTATTCGTTAGTAGATCACCGTCTCTCGAGCGCAGAGACCGCCAGCGAATGGAACTCTCGCCTGACGGCATTGATGTTGGCAAAAGGCGGTTTTCGCGCGTGCGTGCGATTTGTGAGCAACACAAACACACGCTCGTGTTCCGCGTCAATCCAGCAACTGGTTCCGGTGAATCCGGTGTGGCCAAAGGCATCCGGCGGCAAGCTCGCACCGGCCGTCGAGTCTTTGGTCGCCGCCAATTGCCAGGCAAATGAACGTGCCTCGTTCAATCCCGATGTCATATTCTGCTGAAACAGTTCACAGGTCTTCGCAGAAAGTAGCTCGGACATGTTTCCTATGAATTGATACGCCAACTGGAGGGTTTCCGTAGCAGTCGAGAACAGGCCGGCGTGGCCGGCCGCGCCGCCGAGAAAATGCGCGTTGCCGTCATGGACTTCGCCCCAAATGACTCCGTTGCGCCAACCCGCATACGTGTTTTGCGAAAAGTCGCGCTCGCACATGTCGCGTTCGTACGCGTTATCGCTCTCGCACGCGGCAATTCCCGTTTGCATTGCGGCGGAGGGATTGAAGAAAGTGCGTTCGCATCTCAAGGGTTGAAATATTTCTTTGCCGGCAAGCTCAACTAACGAAACACCCGAGATGCGCTGGAGAAGGAAGCCGAGGACGATAAACCCGAGATCGCTGTAAATCACTCGCTCGCCTGGTTTGTACTCGAGTGGTTGATCAGCAATCGTGGATAGCACTTCCGCGCGATTCGCCGCTAACAAATACAAAGGCCGCCACGCGGCAAACCCGGCTGTGTGCGAAACCAAATGACGAATCGCGACGTTTCGTTTGTCGTCGCGATCGAATTCTGCAAGATGCTTCGAAACAGAATCGTCGAGAGCCAGGGCGCCACTCTCAATCATGCGCGCGCACAGAAGGCCCGTGACCAGCGGCTTTGTCAGCGACGCCAGATCATAGACGGTTTCTAAGTTTGCCGGATGGGACTTGGGTTCTCGCGCAGCTTCGCCGATGGCGTCAGCAAAAATTGCGCGGCCATTTTCAGAGACAGCATACACAGCGGAGGGAAAGTCGCCGGCCTCAATTCGGGCCTTCAGCAACTTTGTGATGTCTGGATTTGGGTTGGTTTGCTGACCGCTGGACACGGTCATTCGTATAACACAGCTTGCGCGCGCGATCTAACGACTATTTGCAATGGGCGCCGCGCTGTAGCCGGGCCTGGCGCGAACAGCTACATCTTTGCGCGTGCTCTTGACCTGAATCTTTCGATACTTGCCGTCCTTGGCGCGATTGGTTGGGTAATAGCCGAGAAGATATTGTGTGCGTAGTTCAGCCGCGATGGCCGCGAAGGCCTGCGGCAACATCGCGAGCGTGTCAGCGCGCTGCAACTGGCCGCCAGAGCGATCGGCCAAATCTCTCAAGTAACTATCAGCGGTTAAGTACGCCTGGTCGAGCATGGCCTTGATTGAATCGTTCGGCGTGTCCGTACGCGTGCCGCCGGTGCGATCGATGGGCGGTGGGGCGCCGGTTGGATTCGGATTCGGAAAAGGATCAGTCGGCGAGCCTTGCGGATCGGACGGGGGGCGCCGAATGTTGGGACGACTGAAGATGATGTCCGGAAGTGAAGTGCCGCGCCGTTGGCCACCGCTTGGGACCGAATTCGGATCGCCGCCCGGAAACGTCGGCGCAGTCGTGGTCGGACGCCCGCCGGTCCCGCGAATCACATCGCTGGTGGGCAATCCCACACCGTTTGTTTGCGCCTCCTGTTCGCGCAGAAGTCGTTCAGTATCTGCGCGAGTATCGAAGCGAATTGGATAGACGATAACGCCGGTCTCATCCAGATTCTTTAAGGTGCCGTCGAACGTCGCCCGATCGCTGTGCCAATCGACTCCATCAGTGAAGATCACAATCGCGCGGCGGCCATTGATGTGGCGCAGAGTATTCAGGCCTAGTTCGAACGCATCATAGACCTTTGTACCTTCGCCGGGGGCGGTGTTTGAAATCACGCTGCGCAGCAGAGCCTTGTCGGAAGTGAAGTCGTTCAAGTCGCGGACGCGGTCGTCGAATGAAATAACTTTCACCTTGTCGGCGTTATTGAGTTGTTCGACAAAAGTCATCGCGGCTCGCTGAATCATTCCCAGTTTCTCTCTGGTGCTGGCGCTGGTATCGAGGAGCAGCACCACGTGAAACGGCGCGTTCACGGTCGCCAGGAAATTGATCTGCTGCGGCACCCCGTCTTCCTTGAGGGTGAATTCTTCTTTCGTCAGATCAGCGATGTATTTCCCATCGCGCGAACTGACGATGACCGGGACCGTCACCAAATCCGTGTCGATACGCTCGACAATGTCGCCTTGATCTGGCGGAGTCGGCTCTGGTGTCGGCTCTTTCAGCTGAACAGTCGCAGGCTTTTGCGGTGGCGGCGCTTTCTGTGACTGTCTGGCCGATTGCGCAGTCGCCGACGCGAACAACGTCGCAGAGAGAATTAGAACTAGAAGTTTTTTCAAGCGATGTCCTCGGAGTTTCGCCGGTTTGACACGGCGCATGGTGAATCACTTGCGGAGAGACTGTGCCATCTTAGTCGCGTTCGCGATCGAATCCAACCTTGCTCGTCTCTCACTGCCCAATTAGAATCGCCGGGTACGTTTCGCGCTGCCTGCCATAATGGATTTCCTTCACAACTCGCTGGGCCTCATCGAACATTACATGCTGATTTACGGTTACTGGGCCGTTTTTTTCGGCGTGATGCTCGAAAATGCCGGTCTGCCGGTGCCGGGAGAAACGATTTTGCTGGTCGGCGGATACTTCGCTGCCAGCCATCCGGACGAGTTCAACCTGGTGCGCGTAATGGCGACGGCCGCGGTCGGCGCGGTGGTTGGCGACAACATTGGTTTTGCGATAGGTCATCACTATGGCCGAGGCTTTCTCCTACGAATTGGCCGCTTCTTTTTCCTTACGCCGAAGCGTTTCGCGCACATGGAAAAGTTTTTTGAGAGTCACGGGAACAAAACGATTCTGGTGGCGCGCTTCATTACCGGCTTGCGAGTCTTCGCAGCGCTCTTGGCGGGCGCGTCACGAAAGATGCCCTGGCGAGTCTTTTTCGCTTACAACGTCGCCGGGGCTTTTCTCTGGGCTGTGGTGATTACGCTGCTTGGGTTTCTCTTCGGCCACAGCCTGCCGCTGCTCGTGAAATGGGTGGGACGGACGGGAACCATTCTTCTGATCGCGCTAATCGCAATTGCCATAATCGCGTGGCGTATCAAACGTCATCGCGGCAAATAAATGGTCGAGCATACGGACAGCACAATAGGTGAGCGAGCAAGTGAAACCACCATTCTGCTTGGTCCCGGCGCTTGGGAAATTAACGCAGCCCTTGTCGAACACGGCTTCAGAGTGATCCCGTGGCCTGCAGTCGCGATTTCGCCGGCTCAGTCGTGGGCGACACTTGATGAATCAATCGAAAGTCTCTTTGGTTACGACTGGTTAATATTCGTCAATCACGACGCCGCACGTTTCTTTCTTCAGCGTCTCAATCAGACAAAGCACGACGTCGGCGAACTGGATTCTTTACGCGTGTGTGCGGTCGGAGAGGCAACCGCCGCCGTGCTCGAGCAATCGCAGGTGCACGTTGATGTAGTCGCAACAAATGTAACTTCATCTGGGGTCATCGACAGCATTGCAAGCTACGTTGGCGGACGTGAACATCTTCGGCGGCTCAATATTCTGCTGCCACAAGCGTCGATCGGGCGTGATTATCTCCGAAACGATTTTGAACAGGTCGAGGCGCGTGCGGACGTGGTCATCGCTTACCAAACGGTCGCGACGACTGACGCGACACGGCTGACTGCGCTACAAAGCCTCTTGCTCACCGCCAGTGTAGATGCCGTGGCTTTTATGACGGAGTCTGACGTTTCTGAGATGTGTCGTCTGTTTGACACAAACGATCTCGGTCGCTTGCTCAGAAACATTGAAGTGTTGGTTATTGGCGATCGTACGTCAGCCCTGGCGCGGCAAATGGGCGTACTACCCACGAGGATTTCAGTCTCGCCGTTGCCAGACGCGTTAGTACAAGCGTTAATCTCGAGGTTCTGCCGTTAGGAATGCTCGGCAGTACCAGCACAACGCTGTGCTAAACTGAAAATTGATGAAGGGTCGCGTTCTAATTATCGACAGCGATAGCGATTTCTCCCAGCATCTGCGCGAGGAATTGCGCACGCTGGGATACGAAGTCCTCGCCGAACAAAACAGTGCGTCCGGAATCAAAGTCGCGGAAACATTTGCGCCGTCCGTCATCATTACCGACACGCTGCCCGACCATGACGCGTTCAAAGCTCTCCGCGAAATCCGCATCAACCAACCCCACACGCCAATTATTCTGGCGGGCGAAGAAAGCTCAGTCGAAACGGCACTGCGCGCAATTCAGGAAGAAGGCGCTTATCACTACTTTGACAAGCCGCTCGACATCGAAAAGCTGAGTGTTGTGCTCGAGCGCGCCGTCGAGCTGGCTGAGGCCCGGCGTGAGAACGAAGTGTTGCGGCGTCAGTTGCGCGACCGCGGCGCGTTCGGCGAGTTAGTCGGCAGCTCAGACACGATGCAGCAGGTGTACCACCTGATCGAACAGGTGGCCACGTCTTCGGCGTCGGTGTTGATTACCGGCGAATCAGGCACGGGCAAAGAATTGGTGGCGCGCACGATTCACACCTTGAGTTCACGGCGTGATGCGCCCTTCCTCGCAATCAATTGTTCAGCGATTCCCGATACGCTGATGGAGTCTGAGCTGTTCGGTCACGAAAAAGGCGCTTTCACGGGCGCGGTAGCGCGCCGGCACGGATGTTTCGAGCTCGCGAACACAGGCACCCTTCTGCTCGACGAGATCGCTGAAATGCCTACATTGCTGCAAGCGAAACTCTTGCGAGTGATCGAAGAACGCGTGGTGCATCGACTCGGCAGCCGCAAAGAAATTGCCGTTGACGTGCGTTTGCTCGCCGCCACGAATCGCGATCCGCAGACCGCCGTGCGCGAAAAAACTCTGCGCGAAGACCTCTTGTACCGCCTGAACGTCATTACGATCCATCTGCCGCGCTTGGCTGATCGCCTCGAAGATTTGCCTTTGCTGACGCAACACCTGGTCACGCGGCTGGCCGCAAAACACGACCGGCCCGCGCGCTTCATCAGCCCCGCCGCGCTTGATGCGCTGCGTTTCCATTCGTGGCCGGGTAATGTGCGCGAGCTGCGCAACGTGATTGAGCGCGCTGTGGTTATTTGTTCGAGTGAGCAAATCGAACGCCATCACTTCGCGCCTTACCCATTCGACCAGCGACAGCGCATGCGCGCAGAGGACACGGTAACGTTTCCGGTCGGCGCGCCGCTGGAAGAAATCGAACGCCAGATGATTCTGCGAACTCTCGACAAGACGGGTAACAATAAAACGCGCGCGGCCGAGCTGCTGGGTATCAGTCTCAAGACGCTGCACAACAAGCTGAATGCGTATCGGGCGAAGGGACTACTACAGCAATAACACATCCGGACAATTTTCCATTTGTCATTTGACATCTCTCATTTTCCATTTGGTTGATGGTTGACCGGCGATCTGATGAAAGACTCGGGACCGGAGAATGAATAAATGAAAGATGAAAAATGGTGAATGACAAATGGAAAATGTTTTTCTGTTCTTTATCGACGGGCTGGGGATAGGAACGCGCGGTTCGCATAATCCGCTGGACGAGCTGGAAGATGCCGAGCCTCTCGCGCTGTTTCAGAATGAACAGCCTCAGATTCCTTCTGGCGGAGTCCTGATCCAAACTGATGCGCGCCTCGGGGTCGAAGGCCGGCCGCAAAGCGCTTCGGGTCAGACGACGATTTTGACGGGCATCAACGCGCCGGCCACTATTGGCTATCACAAGCAGGGGTTTCCCAATCGGGCGCTGCTCGATGTAATCAGCCGGTATTCGGTTTTTCTGCAACTAAAACGCGCGGGTGTGGAGCCGATTACATTCGCCAATACCTATACTAAAAAGTTTTTTGAGAGTCGTCCGCGTTGGATTTCAGCCACAACCGCCGCGGTCGAGGCGGCTGGTTTGCAATTCAACACTGTCGAAGATCTGAAGGCTGGGCGGGCGATTTATCAGGACTTTACTAATCAAATGTTGATTGAACGAGGCGAGGAGGCTGAGCTGCGCACCGCCGAAGAGGCGGGTGATGTGCTGTCTTCGATCGTGGCGAATCATCGCTTTACCCTGTACGAATACTTCATCACAGACAAGGTTGGTCATGCACAGGACAGAGAGGCCGCGCGAGGGGTGTTGCAGAATCTTGCCCGGTTGATTCGCCGAGTGCTGGCCGGAATCGATCTGACATCCACTACGATGATTCTGACCAGCGATCATGGAAACATCGAAGATCTCTCCACGCGCAGTCACACACTCAATCCGGTTCCCACGATCATTTGGGGTGCGGGTAGCCAGCGGGTTGCGAATCGCATATCATCCCTCGCCGACATTACTCCCGCGATTATTTCGTTGTTAACGCGCGACGGTTGATTGCCGGAACATCGCACATCTGATAACGCCAGGAACGATCCACGCGAAATCTTCGGGTGGATTGTTTACGATTGGGCCAACTCTGGTTTCTACACCACAGTCGTGGCCGCGCTTTTCGGCGACTATCTCACTCGTCTGGCGCAAGCACAGCTCGGAGACAACGGTACCATTCTGGCGATCGGTCCTTTTCTGCTCACCGCAAAATCACTCGCGCCGTTTACGGTGGGAACATCCGTTTTTCTGCAGGTGTTCCTGTTACCGGTGCTGGGGGCATTGGGCGACTACTCAGTGTTGAAAAAGAAATTGATGCTCCTTTTCTGCTATGCCGGCGCCGCCGCGGCTTGTCTCCTCTTTTTCCTCACCCCTGGGCGGCACATCTTCGGTGCCGTCGTGTTCGTGGTCGCAAACCTATGCTTTGGCGCCAGCATCGTCTTCTACAATTCCTTCCTGCCTGACATTGCCACCGAAGATCAGCGCGACAAGGTTTCGAGTCGCGGTTTCGCCTGGGGCTATTTGGGCGGCGGACTTCTGCTGGCGTTAAATCTGGCGCTGGTTTTTCTGGCGGAGCGCATTGGAATTTCAACCGGGATGGCGGTGCGACTGTCTTTGCTGTCGGCCGGTATTTGGTGGGGAGGATTCTCTGTCATTACTTTCCAACGTCTGCGCAACCGTCCAGCTTCCCGCGCGCTGCCGGCGCATCACAACTACTTAACGGCCGCGCTCGGCGAGCTTGCGTCAACGTTCAAAGAACTGCGGCGGCTGCGCGAGACCTGCAAATATCTGATTGGGTATCTCTTCTACAATGATGGAATTCAGACTGTGATCTCCGTCTCGAGTGTGTTTATGGGACAGGAATTGTTTGCGGCGCGCGGACTGGAAACGCCGCCGGCATTTCTTCTCGGCATTCTGCTGACCGTGCAATTCATCGCATTTTTCGGCGCGTTAGGGTTCGAGCGTCTGGCGCGCGTTATCGGCACAAAACGAGCAATTCTGGTTTCACTGATCGGATGGCTCGGCGTGGTTGTTTATGCGTACACGTTCTTGCACCGCGTATCCGAAGCGTGGCTGCTCGCCGTTCTTATCGCGCTAGTCCTCGGTGGATCACAGGCGCTGTCGCGGTCACTGTTTTCACAGATGGTCCCGCGCGGACGCGAGGCTTCATTCTTCGGTCTGTACGAAATTTCAGAGCGGGGAACGTCGTGGTTGGGGCCGATTGTGTTTGCCGAGGTAGTCGCCTACACAGGTTCTTATCGCCAGGCGATACTTTCGCTGATTGTATTCTTTGTAATTGGAACGATCATTCTGTTGCTCACCGATACCAGGCGCGCGATTCATGATTCCGGAAATCTCCTGCCCGAAGAAGTTGGCCAGCGCTGAAGGCTAATCATCCAGTCTTGCGCGAGCGGCCGGCAGTTCGCTGCAAGCAAACTTTCGAACAATACTCGCTCCCATTAGCATGAAGTGCGCAGCTCTCAGGAACCCAGGTGTCGCAGGCGGTACATTTGACGAGTTTCTCACCTTCGCGACGCGTTGGCGGCGTGCGCTGGCCGGCTTGCTGAAAGTAGCGAACCGTTTGGATGAATTGTCCGATGAGCTTTAGATAGGGGCGCAGCGCCCGGTACACGAGCAGAGCGAGGACGATGATGACTCCGAGGATTAAGGCGACCTTTAACAAAAGTTACTTACTTCAACAACGCCGAGGGAACTCTACGGCAGGTCGTCCTTTCGCCTGCGTGGGTAAGGATCGCTCGTGCGCCGTCGCGACGGTGAACTCGGCGCGCGCCGATCCACACTACCCGCAGGCAACGATCGTCCATGGACCGCCTCAGTGAGAATGCGGGTTATCTCCTGCGAAAGCGTACGATGTTCCGCCGCTGCTTTGCGACGTAGAGATTCTTTGAGATCAGCCGGTACATAAGCACCGATAAAAACGCCTTTGCGATTGGCCATGGTTCAAGCTCCTTAGGGGGTTAATGGAACGTTGTAAACCACACTGAGCATTCCATGAGAAGCCGGGCAGTCAAAAGCCGTACAACGAGAGCAAGTCTGTAAGCCGAATTTTGTGCTCCGACAAAATCGAAGCGGCGATCATTCCTCTAGCCCAACCGTTACCGATTGGATCAAGCGACCTACCCGAAGGCTTCGGGCGGGCAGCCCGTCTGAAATCTCAAATTTGGAATCTGAGATCTCAATGCCTTCCTATTTGGTCTTGCACCGCGAGGAGTTTGCCTGGCCACGCATGTCGCCACACGTGCCGGTGCGCTCTTACTTCTGAAATCTCAAATCTCAGATCTGAAATTTCATTAAGCCCTTGCGGGCCGCACCGTTTCACCCATCACCTGCGATTTCAGATTTGAGATCTCAAAATCTGATTTGCGCCGGCTGGTCTGTTTTCTGTTGCACTTGTCGTCGCCCAACGAATCCGGAAGCCGCTTCCCGCATTTGGGATTTGGAATCTGGAATTTCGTGTCGGGCGCCCCGCCGTTAGCGGGCTCGCTGCCCTTTGGTGTTCGGACTTTCCTCTCCTTCGCATCGCATCAGACCGAAATCTGATTAGAAATCGAAGCAGCGACCGCCCGACTTGCTCTCTTTGCAAGGCCGCGGGGATTATAGCAAACCATTGTTCAACACGCACCGTGGCAATTCAACGTGAAGCTTCTTGCAGACTTCAGAAGAAATAGCCCAAGCCGACGCGCAAGTGATGCAGCGCGGCCGGCGGCAGTGTTGAAATGATGAACCAGGTCATCACCGCGTGCGTCACTGCCAGAGCAAACAAATTCGGAACGCGTTGATAGATGGCCGCCCAAATTAAACCTGCGACAAAAGTAATCAAGGTAATCCAGGGGTTGGGAAGATGGAGCAGGCCAAATATCGCCGCCACAATCAGCACGCTGGGCCAGCCTCGACCGGCTGCGATCATCGCTCGGCGATTGAGAAATCCCTGCAGCACGTATTGTTGGGCGAGTCCCCAAAGAAAGCCCATGCCTAATTGCAGAGCGAGATAGCGGCCCGGATGCCACCGCAGGAAGTTAATCGGTGCGCCGAATCGCCAACCGATAAGCAAACAGAGCAGAGCAGTGATCACGACGGGCGTCGCTAAGAGCGAAAGCGCTTTGACAAAGTTATCGAAGCGAAAACCGATGTCACGAACTGATTCGCGGCGCAGGCCGTGCGATAGGATCATTAGAAGAACCGCCAGCGCCACTGGGATCGCAATGATGGCCTTGCTAAGTCCGGCGGCCGAAACTGCCATCCACTCGGCAATGACCACTGAGGTTGCAACCGACGCGATTTCCCAACCCGCAAGCGCCCGATCGCTTAAGGCTGCCTCTTGATTTTCATCAAGCGGCGCTGCGGAATGGGACGTGTTGAATGGTGAAGTCACTGTGAAGTGTTACTCCGAAACCTCAGAGGCTTCCCGATAATTTGCAAAGTTCGACGCGTCGAAGATGCGCCGCTATGCAGGACGTAAACCTTCGCTTCATGTTCGCCGGCGGTGAGCGCCGGCGTCTTGAAAACAAACCCGTGCCAATCGTCGTCCGCGCGACTCGCTTGATGAACGTCCGGTCTTGACTCGTTGGCGGCTCTTTGTTCGACGAATTTGTCGTCGATAAACAGTTGCACGTCGACGCGTCTGCCGCCATTTCCGGCGTCAACAGCCCAACCTGAAATCGTTTGCGAATCGGCCTGATCCAGCCAGCCGCGCAGGTTCGGATTGCTGGTTGCGAGGAAGACGCCGGCGGCAACCGTCGTGGCGAGCAGGGTCTCGACGATGGATTTTCCGATCAGCAGTTGGACGAATGTTCCGCGTGAAAGTCTGCGCATTTGCTCAGGGCCGCCATCGCGTGCTCATAAAAAAGGCGGCACGCGCGCGTACCGCCTCTTTTTCTTTAGCTCGCATGCGGCGAAAGATTATCACAAGGCGCGCTTTACCTCGATTCGATCTCCGGCTTCAAGCATCGGGTCCGGGGCCTTGCCCTGATTGATTTGCTGCAAATCATACTCGCGAGTGGTGAGCAATCCTTCAGCGCTACGCTTCGCGATTGTTGCCTTGGCTGAAGTGCGGCCGCCGCCTGCGGCGATCAGTGCCTGAATAAGTGTCATGCCCGCGCGGAACTCCTTCTCGCCGGGTGACGCGACGTCGCCTCCAACGTAGACGAATTCTTTTGCCGGCGCAGAAATCTTGACGACGTCGCCCGAGATGACGAGCGTTGACATGTCACTGTTGTTCGTCAGCGAGAGAGTCGTCTCTTTCCCGTTTCTATTAATCGTGGCGACCGTAGCATCCGAACGCGGCGAAGCTTCAGCCAGGAGCGCGAAGAGTGGCATAGCTTCACGTCGCAGGACCTTGCGGCCAGGACTGTCAATAGCGCCGGTCACCAGCACCGCGTGGCTGGCGTAATCACGCACCGTGACGCTGGCGCGAGGATTCTGAAGCACTTTGATTTCAGTGTTCAAGCGTCGCGCGACTTCGTCCGGTGTTAATCCGGCTACAGATATCGGCGTCGCCAGCAGCGGATATTCCAACTGTCCGTTCTTCATGACCGTGAACAGCGTCGATTCTCGCGTCGCCATGTTGGTCAAGCGAACGTCGAGCACATCTCCCACCCCAACTCGATACATCAAGGTCGGACCCGACGCATGTGCCGAACGTAGATCGGGCGATGCGGTATTGTTGACGTTCAAGCTGGTTGGCTTGACCAGCCGCGCTGCCGTTGTGGTCTTCTCCTGAACAGTTGTTGGATTAGGCGCAGACGCCGGCACGATGCGCGCAGACGCCGGCACGATGGGCGTAGACACTTTCGACTGAATGGTTGTATCTCCCCATGTCGGCTTAGACGTATTCGCAGCCGCGGATTCACTGGCCGCCGGCACATTCGTCACCGTACGACCGCGTGACGATGCCGCCTGAGTTTCCTCAGCACGAGGAATCGCAGTTATTCGGGCTCGAACCTGGTTTTGCGCGGCCGCCGGAACAACGGCCAGAAGAAAGGGTAAGGTGAGAGAAAGCTTTTTCATGGCGACACTCCATCCACTTAATTGAAGGTGATTCGGCGTCGGGCAACGATGTCGAATCAACTGCCCGCTTGGAGCGCAGGCTTCTCAAAAGGGGATAAATGACTAAAGCCGTGGAATTTCAGAAAATGTGGTGAGACTTTTTGCAAAGGGAAGTGAAACCGCGCCCTAGCGGCGCTGTGAACGCGGCAGGAGTTCACCGGCGAGCTGAATACCTTCAGTACCGCTATCGCGAACGGCTTTCGCCACGACCGCCAAAGATGCGCCCGGCTCTTGCTGTGCCAGTTTGAGAACCATCGGGAGATTGACGCCCGAGACAACTTCTACAGCTTCGTCGTCGAGAAACATCGAGGCAATGTCTGTGGGCGCGCCTCCGAACATGTCAGTAATCAACAAGACGCCCTGGCCCTGGGAGACTCGAGCGATGGCGCGCTCCAACTCGTGACGGGCCACATCAACATCGTCATGCCAGTCGATCGAAGCTGAGGTGATATGCGGAAGATGTTTTCCCAGAATCATCTCAGCCGCGGCGAGAAACTCACTGCCCAGGTGCGCGTGCGAAACGATGACACCTCCGACCAAAGGCGACGGCGCCGGCTGATTCTTGGCATCGATTACTTTCATAAGCTCTTAAGGTTTCGGCTGGCTCACATCGCGATGCACCGCATGGGCCTCGAAGCCGGCCCGTCGCAGTCGCGAGGTGAGTTCATTGGCAATCATCACCGAACGATGCCGCCCGCCCGTGCAGCCAATCCCGACAGTGAGATATGACTTTCCCTCGCGTCGATACTGCGGCAAAAGATAATTGAGAAGCTCGCTGAAACGATTAACGGTCTCTTCAACTTCCGGCTGAGACTTCAAGTATTTAATGACGCGCCGATCATTTCCCGGCAGATCTTTTAGCTCTCTGATGAAATACGGATTTGGCAGATGACGAACATCGAACAGCAATTCCATCTCTTTCGGGGGGCCGAACTTGTGGCCGAAGCTCAGCACCTGCACACGCATCGGGACATCGCCCTCTGACGCTTTGAATCGTTCCAACAAGAGTTTGCGCAACGAATGGACGTTCTGATCGGAAGTGTCAATGACTTCATCGGCGAGCGCGCGCAGGCTCTTCATCGCTGTGCGTTCCGTGCGAATCGCATCGCCCAGACCTTTGCCGCGCTCAGCCGGATGCGGCCTCCGGGTCTCTCGGAATCTCCGCGCGAGAATCTCTTCTGACGCTTCAAAGAAAAGCACCGCGACCTTCAGTCCGCGTTTGCGCAGACTGCGAAGCTGTTTTGCGAAATCCGTAAGAAAGCGGCCTTCGCGAAAGCTTATCACCAACGCGGCGCGATCAATACGACTGCTGTCGCCGTCGCGCGCCTGTACCAATCGCGCAAAGGTCGGCAACAGCGTCAGCGGCATGTTGTCGACGCAGAAGTAGCCCAAGTCTTCAAACGCGTTTGTTGCCGACGACATGCCTGAGCCGCTCAGGCCGGTGATGATTACCACGTCGGGCGACGCGGGGTTATTTCGGATTTCGCTCTTACGTTTCAACAAATTCTGCGACACAATGTAGTGCGAACGACGATGCAACTCAAGCACAAAAAAGGAGCGCCCTCCGATGGAAGCGCTCCTAAAAGCTTTGTTCACGTTCGAAGTTACGGTTCAATTAGACCAAAGTTGCCGTCGCGCCGCTTGTAAAGTACGCCCAGACGATTGGTGTCCGAGTCGCGAAACACCACGAATTGATCGGTTTTGTCCGTCAACTCCAGCGCGGCTTCTTCGGCTGTCATCGGTTTC
>DATNEI010000130.1:0-48337 GCA_035606795.1 Pyrinomonadaceae bacterium | reverse complement strand
AATAAACGAAACAGCCGTTGTTGTCTTCAGCGATTACGCGAACACTGGCCCCATCGCATCCGACATTGCTTAAGGTTGCCGACCCGCCCGCCGGGATCGAACCATTCAACTGGTCCGGCCCCCAATTATTGGGATCGCCCGCGGCCACGTAGATGTGCCGAATTTCTCGGGTTGAGTGGTTCGTAATCGTCACGCTGATGGTGTTCGACGTCCTGGCCCGGACCGCCAGGCCAATGCCCAGCAAACAGACCACGCCAGTGACGAACACAACCAAAAGCCGCTTTGTTCTTGTGTGAGATACTTTCATTTCAGGCTCCCCTTTGGCCCTCTAACATTTCAGTTAGTAACTCAAATTTCGTTATGGACAAGTGCCATTCACGGTGTTCTGCACTCCGCTGTTAACCGCGCCGCCGCCACTTTGATTCAGCGGCACCTTTACTTGAGCAGTCGCGGTTGTCGTATGACCAACCGAATCTGTCACCGCGAAGGTGACGGTATAAACCCGCCCGTCAAGGCCTCCATCGCGCTCGCGACGAAGTTGAACAGACTTGCAATCACCCGCAATGACGATGTCATTGACAGTGTTGCCGTCCGCGCCACCAGGATTGTTATCCAATTCATCGCTGGTAACACTCACGATGACTACGCTGCTCGTCAGGTCGCCGTCGCAGTTTGAGTTAGCCGTGACACCAAAATCAGCCAAGGTGAAATTCTGGTACTGGTGATTTGGTGGCCACACGGAAATCGAACTGTTGGCGACAGTGATCGTTGGCGTTCCATTATTGACGTTGAGCGTCGCGCTTTGTGATGCACTGCCGCATGCGCCGCTCGTGGTCACGGTGACCGTGTGCGCGCCCTGGCTGAAGCCAGTCGTGTTCACACTAAGATTCGGACTGTTACCGCCGGCCGGAATGCTGTCCACTGTCCAGGCATAGCTGAACGGACCGGTGCCGCCCGCCGTGGTTGAGAAGTTCGCGGTCGCGCCTTCGCACACGCTCTGGTCGGCAGGATCCGTTGTGGTCGTGGTCGCCTGCACAGTCAACGTTGCGCTTTGCGAAACGGTGCCGCAGGTTCCAGTAACAGTTAGTCCAATAGTGTGCGCGCCAACCGACAGCGATCCTGTCGGAACGTTGATGCTGGCACTGTCGCCATTGAAGGATGAGCCATCGACTGTCCAGGCATAGTGAATGTCTGTACCCGATGCAGTAGTGGAGAACCCTGCGCTCGCACCCTGACAAACCGTCTGGTCAGCAGGATCACTGGCCGTCGTGTTCGCGTTCACAGTCAGCGTTGCACTCTGCGAAGCAGTGCCGCAAGTGCCGGTGGTGGTCACTGAAACGGTGTGATTACCCACACTCAACGAACCAGTCGGAACGTTCAGGCTCGGGCTGTTAGTACCTGCCGGACTGCCGTCGACTGTCCAAGCGTAGCTGAAAGGTCCAGTGCCGCCCGCAGTTGTCGAGAAGCTCGCGGTCGCACCCTGGCAAACGGCCTGGTCCGCGGGATCGGTGGTGGTGGTCGTCGCCTGCACCGTCAGCGTCGCGCTTTGTGAAGCACTGCCGCAAGTGCCTGTTGTCGTCACCGATACCGTGTGATTGCCGGCGCTGAAGCCAGTCGTGTCCACGTTCAGGCTCGGGCTGTTGGTACCGGCCGCATTGCCGTCGACTGTCCAAGCGTAACTGAACGGTCCAGTACCGCCGGCCGTAGTCGAGAAGCTTGCCGTCGCGCCCGCGCATACCGTCGCATCCGCCGGATCCGTAGTGGAGGTTGTCTCCTGCACGGTCAACGTTGCGCTTTGCGAAGCGCTGCCGCATGCACCGGTCGTCGTTACGGACACGGTGTGATTACCAAGACTCAACGAACCAGTCGGAACGTTTAGGCTTGGGCTGTCGCCGCCTGCCGGAGAACCATCGACCGTCCATGAGTAATGGAACGGGCCTGCGCCGCCAGCCGTGGTCGAGAAGTTAGCGCTGGTACCCTGGCAGACCGTCTGATCCGCTGGGTCACTTGTCGTGGTCGCACCGTTCACCGTCAACGTGGCACTTTGGGTGTCCGTATTGCACGCGCCGGTCGCTTCCACCGTGTAGGTATCGGCGTCGCTCGGCTGCACGTTGCTGATGGTCAAGGTGCTGTTACTGCCACTGCTGCTGATAGATGCTCGACCGCCCAGATCGCCGTTATTCAAGACAGTCGCGCCCTTCTTCCAAACGAAAGTGAAAGGTCCGCTGCCGGTGGCGATGGTGCTGAATGTAGCCGTGCCGCCTTCGCAAACAGCCTGATCAGCGGGATCTGACGTCGTATTACCACCGATCGTAATCGGCGCGGTCACTGTCTCGCTGTCCGCTTGCGCACTCGCTCCACCGACTCCCGATGTCGCCGTGTAAGTAGCCGACGCAGCGCCATCGACGAATTGAGTACTGGCTGCGGAGATTGTTCCATTTGTGGCCGTGAAGATCGTCGCAGGCGGAACCGGGAAGGCAGGCAGGCCGTTGAGGCTGCATGCTACGCCAGGACAACCCGTAACCGGACCACCCGCATTGCGGCCGTATATGTCGGCATTGAGCGCGGACGTATTGCCTGCACAAACCGAATTAGGATTAGCGCTAAGACGCAGCTGCAACCATGAGGTCGCCGACGTCCCTACTAGTTGATTCACACCGGGACCTGAATTTAGACCCCACCAATTGTCATCGACCGTCGCTGAGCCAGTTCCACCCGGCAAGATGGAAATGCCGTTCCCGTTCGCGCCGACCGCCGCAGTGTTACCGACCAGGCGTGAGTTATTGACGTTCAGTATGCCGTTGATTTTGAAAATCGCGCCACCACGTCCGGTGCCGCCCGCCTGATTGTTAACAAAGGCTGTTTGGCCAATGTTGAAAACACCGCTCGACGCACTGGTAACGCTCACGGCGCCGCCATTGTTGGCGCTCGCGGAATTTCCTGTGAAGCTGCTTCGCGTCACGAGCAACGTGCCTGCCGCATTGTAACTAACAGCTCCGCCAGCTCCTGTAACCGCGGTGTTGTTTGAGAATGAACACCCTGTCGCGGTGAGATTGGCAACGGAGTTGAAGCTGAATGAAATTGCCCCGCCGTTGGCGCGAGCAGTGTTTCCACTAAATTCGCAATCGGTCAAAGTTACTGTGTTGGTAGGCCCACCGGCGATAATACCTCCGCCTGAACCACTCGCCAGGTTACCGCCCCTGATCGACACGCCGGAAAGAATAAAGTTAAAGCCGGCCACTACCGTGGGATTAACTTCAATTACGCGGTCCGCCACGGTCTGCTGGATAATCGAAACGCCGGCGCCGGCGCCGATAATGCTCGTGTTATTACCCCGCACGTCCAGGTCACCAGTATTAGACAGGGCTTCCCCAGCCCCGGCAATTGTTAGCGTGTAAGTGCCTGCCCCGAGATTGATCGTTGAACCCGGAATCGCATTGGCTGCGATTATTGCTCCGCGCAAACTGCAATCATTGGGCGCAGCTGTACAAGCCGCGAAAGATGCTCCCGGACTGGGATCGTCAAATCGATCTACAGTCAGAACCGCGAAAGGAGGGGTGAGCGGCGCCGCCGCAGATTCCCGGCTGATGGCTCCAGCATATGCCATTCCGCGACTGTGTTCCGCCGCTGGTTGTTTCGGGAACTTAGATTCCGCGGTGGCATGGAAACTGACAAGGCCAAATACCGCAATCACTAAAACGATGGCAGTAATGGTGACGCGGGTTGCGAGTCTGTGCGTGAAGGAACTCATTGGGACCTCTCCTGTGGGTCTGCCGGCTTTTTCTTTGATTAGTGTTACGGAGCACCAGAAGCATCAAGGACGCTGCGGGAATATGCCCTGTAAAGCAATACAAAAATTAAGTGCGAGATACGGCTGCATATTGTTATGCGGCAAGCTCCCGCCCGTGATTGAAAGCGCCTGTGGCGCCATCAGCGCCTGATTGTTGTTCGGCGATTTGTTGTCATAAGCAATTAGTCCGCGATCCGCGCTCGGCTTTGCCCATATCGCGCCCGATGGATCGTCGACATCGCCGTCGAAACTGCTGCCGACGGTGGTATTGCTCTGGCCATGAGTGTGAGCAGGAATTTCGGTTTGCAAGAGCGTAACAAACTCCGTCCCTGACTGCTCCCCGAGAAACCGCTGAGAAAGGCCGGGTCCTTGCCCTGGCTGCATCGGAGTGTTGCCCTGCAAATTGGGCAGGGCAAAGGTGCTCTTTCCGTCTCCTCCATACGTCGTACCGAGCAGCGAGAAGAGCGCGGTATTCTGGGAGATCGGCATTAACTGGCCGTTGCAAAATGCCCACCCCGTAGGCGGAAAGCTAAAAGGGAAAATCCTTATTTCGGCAACAAATTGATCACTCATAGAAACTCTCCTGCTCGGTTGCGAATCTTAGTTCTGCGACGGGAATATTCCCGTAAGCGCGATAACAAAAGTAAGCACCAGGTAGGGCGCCATGTTGTTATGCGGCTGGCTGCCACCCGTATTCGTGAGAATTGCCGGATGCATGGTAGTGAGGCTCGCCGGACTGTGGTAGGCCCCAAAGGAAGATCTGCCGAACCATGCCCCGGTCGGATCCGCGACCGAGTTGGGGTCGTCTACTACCGGAACCCGATTGCTGCCGGTGACAAAATGAGTATGCCCCGGCAATTCACTTATGCTTACCGTATGGGCCTGCTCGCCAGCCTTCTCGCCGAGAGTGAAGCCATCACCAAAGTGCAGCGGAATGCGGCCTCGCAGATCGGGCAGAGCAAAGTTGGTTTGCCCATTGCCGCCGTACGTCGTCCCCAGCAGCGCAAACAAGGCCTGGTTCTGGGCGATTGGCAATAACTGGCCATTGCACATCGCCCAGCCACGTGGAGCGTAGTTGAAGGCAACGATTTTAATTTCAGACAAGAATGGTTCGGACATGTTTACTCCTCACTTGACCTGTTGACTGTCCTTCGTGTACCGCCAAGCGATTAGTTGGCAGGCGGATATACCCCAAAGAGCGAAATAATGAAGTTAATGCACAGATAGGGACTCATGTTTTCATGAGGCTGACTGCCGCCAGTCAGCCCAATCGTGTTCGGGGCCATCAACGCATCGAAGTGGATGTTCGGATCGGGACTCCCCTTGAATTGAACCAATGATCCTTGTTTAGCCCAAACGTTATTGTCCGGGACTACAGCGTCTCCCACGGCCGTAGAGGCGGTTGGCACGTGAGTGTGAATTGGAATCTGCTGCACAGTCAGAGTAACCGCCTCGCTTCCGCCAGTCTCGCCAATTGTGAATCCATTTCCCTGGTGCATGGGAAATCGGCTTGCCAAATTCGGCAGCGCAAATGTGCTCTCCCCATCGCCACCGTAGGTCGTGCCAATAAGCTGAAAGAGGACCTCGTTCTCTGAGATCGGCAAAAGCTGGCCTTCGCAAAACATCCATCCATTCGGTGCAAAGTTGCCCGCAAACATCCTGATTTCACCTACATAGTTCATCAGCTACTCCTTTGGCCGTTTCTGAATCAAAAATTTTTCCTGCGCAGGCTTTAGCCGTGCAAGCGATTGATGTTTATCTCGTAGTACCGGGCGTCCTGGTCGCGTGAAGAAACAGGTACCACCAGCATGGAAAACGCACCGAGCTTTTCGTGTTCGATCGCGTAGGTTTCCTGGGTTAGAGTCGCCGAATTACTTCCGCGCAGGACAAGCGTAAACGCCTCACGGTCGCGGCTCATTGTCTTCTTCGATCCCCGATCGACGACGTCAATTAGTTTGAGCGAGATTTGCTTCTGACCTCGATTGATCAGGAACGCTGAGCCCAACTGCGACGCAAAGGCCGCTCGATCCAAATGGATTAGCGTCTTATCTGAAGCAAAACTTTCGCGGGCACTAATTTTCTCGCCCAGTCCCAACGTTAACCCGGCCGCAATGGCGCCAACTGTTCCTTTTTTCAAGAAATTCCTGCGGGATGTCATGTGTCGCTCTCCTGTAAGTAATTTTGCTGTCCGAGGTAGTAGTTACGTGGGTTTCTGACAAGCAAATCCTTGACGAGTTCTGTCAAATCGTTTTTATTCTGCGCTTTCGTGCGGCGCAGTCTAGTGCTTGCGTCAAGAGAATGCAAGCAAAAAATTTGCTTATTGTCATAATTTTCTAGTCTGGCCACCCTGGCAGGCATTGAGCCGTAGGCGGTCAACCTGATTTGGAAGGCCGCTTTCCCAACATGAGAACGAAGAAATCGCCGAGATTCGGGCCGTAGTGAAAATTATTACGCAGAGGCAGAAAACGAATTGGGGCTAGCCTGAGACCGCTGGCGAGTTCGCCGAACCGAGCATTGAAGTCGACTGCAGAAAACAGCGCGAACGGCAAACTCTTGGCGTATTTTTCAAAGACGTAATTCAAACAGATGAGATGCTCCTGGGGGCCCCCCAACACCGGCGTGCGATCATCAATGCCAAGGTATTCTGTCAATTTTGCGAGCCGGCAATTAAATCCGATCTTTCGCGCACACTCGATCACATGTCCGAAGTGAATAGAGAATTCAGAATGATTTAAGTGAAATGACTCTCGCGGGTAAAGCGACTCTCCTCCATATTCAGAGACGATCACCTCGCCCCCCGGATTAAGGTGGTTCCAGGCTCGCTCTAAAAAGCGAAACACGCCGGAATTGACGTAGAAGCGACTCGGAGCATCTTCCGTTGAGAGACCATACTCCTCCAAACACGCGGCGCCTTCGCCGGCGAACTTTCGCCCCGCGTCTTCCGTCACCCGCTCGACCGAGGCAACCGGAAAGTCGGCAATCACTTCATTCGCCATAATCAGATCGAACGTGTGTCCCGGTAGGTCCAGTTCGGTGGCATCTTGCACGACATGATTAACGGCCGGCTGGATGTCAGTTAATACACGACGCTGGCTTTCGGCCAGTACGGGAGACAAATCCATTATTTGATACGAGAGTGAACCAACAGTAGCGCGCGCTTGTTGTATAAATGCGCGCGCGAAAGTACCGGTACCACCGCCGATTTCCAACACATCCAGTCCCTTTGCAGTTGCTAGCGCCGGCGCATATTCGAAGACGGCGTCGCAAAAGCGTGTTCCATAATCAAGTCCCGAGAGCAACTGACTGGGAAAACGAAGCATGTGATTTACGGTTGGCTCAATGACGTCGAATTCCCAAGTCGCATCATCGATCCCTTCGAGATGAAAGTCCTGGATCGATTTAGCCCCCTCATGCCCGGTCCATCGCGACGCATGATAAAGATTTCGCGGCACGATGTTGGCGGGAGCGAACGGATTGCCGAAGTCTTCGATCCCGGAAGCAAACTTAATCAGTTGCCGCTCCTGCGTTGTAAGGAATTCAACTGCTTCGCGGAATTCTCCATCGTCCAGAACTGAGTCGCTCTCCGGCCGAAGCCCGGCATGGATTTGTCGCAACGTCTTCGTGCCGTCGGCGGCAAGCAGAATACTCGTCGCCAAGTCCGAAAATATCTCTTCGCTGATCTGCGGAAGGTTTCCACGCTCGGGCGAATAAACCCGCTCGGTCATCGACATGCTCACAATCGAGACTTGTCCTGCTTCATTCTTGTAGCTAAGCGCGGGATTTTGCAGTGGCCGGTTCACATAGAAATCGACAAAGGAAGATAACGGGTCGTGGCCATCCTGAATCACCAATTCGAAGTCGATCAGCCGTTGGATTTGGCGGCCGGGTTCACCCAATTGCCTGAGTTGTTCGGAAGTAAACGACAATGGATTGCCGAGTCTTGCCGCCTGCAATAAAGCGAAAACCGATGGATCAGGTTCCACGAGCCGGCCGGTGAGGCGGTGAAAAGCCGCATATGGGCGGGCTGTGTCGAAGAGACGATGCTCGACAAAACTCGCGAGTGGGCTGAGTCTGAATATTGGCATAGCTTGAGCCAGGTAAATATAGCAAACGGCGGGTCGGCGAGTGGTACTCGCTCCACTCGTTCGTGTACTCTTCACGCGTCTATGACGACATCATTCACATTGCCAGATGGCGGGGCGATGACGCTACGGCGGGCAATGCCCGACGACGATCGGTTTCTGCTGTCCGTGTACGCCAGCACGCGCGCTGAAGAGTTAGCACAAGTCCAATGGGAAGAGGGCCAACAGGAAGCATTCGTGAAATGGCAGTTCGACCTGCAACGCCGCGAATACGATACGAGGTTTCCCGACGCGGAATACAGTGTGATCGAAATCGATGGCCAGCCCGCCGGACGCATCTGGATCGGTCGCAGTCAGGATGAGATTCGTCTGCTGGACATCGCCTTACTGCCGGAATTTCAAAATCGGAGAGCGGGCACGCTGCTGGTCCGCAGTCTCATTGATGAAGCAAGCGGCAACGGGAAGCGCTTACGTCATATGGTCTTTGTGCTCAACAACGAGGCCGATCGGTTTTATGAGCGCCTGGGCTTCGTCGCGATTGAAGAATTCGGCGCTTACAAGCACATGGAGTGGAAAACAAGCCACGGCTAACGATTCTCCGTCCCGCCGGTTTCTCTCTAATCGGCCGGCGCCCGACCATACCAACTGACGATCACGTACCGCTCGCCGTGCGTCACCGGCGTGACTTCATGTGTTGTCTCGGAACGAAATGCCACGAGCATCCCCGCTTCGCCGGAAAGCTCGCGGCGAGTGCCGGTGCGCCAATCTGAGAAGACCAGAGAGCCGCCACAGTAGTTGTCGTTGTGCTCCTCAATAGACTGAGCGTTGAGAAATATCGTGATGGAGATCCGCCGCGTGCGGTCGCTCTCGAGGTTTATTAGTCCCGTGTTGCCGTCCTGGTGCGCCACAAAAAAATCGCCGAGGCGATAACACAAGAATTGAGGAGGCTCGCACCCACCAAGTTTGACACCAAAATGATGTTCCAGACTTTCGCGATTTTCTTCGAGCCGTCCCGTCACATAACGAATGCTCGCTGGCGAGATCGAGACTTGGCGTACGCGACGCACTCGTTCGTCGACAGTTGCCTCACCTTTGCCATAAGTCAGCGCGGCACTAACCGGCGCATGACGCATTTCTTGGATCATTTCGCGGCACGTGTTTGCGTCAACGAAATCTCTGACGATTAACAGGTCGAACTCTCGACTCTTTTTAACTTGATCGTGCAATGGGGAAGTTTTACGCCGCTACATAGGTTCGTTTTTCGTGAGATTAGCGGCAGCGAAGAGCGGAAATTTGGGCTCCACGATCACTTGAATACGTTGAACACGGCCTCATAACGAAATCCGCTTTCATCGCCGCTTATCGGAACCAGGAAAATTTCGAACTCGCCCATCGCTGCGTGCCGCATCTGAAAAAGCTGCTGGGGGAGACGAGCGTCTGCCGGACCATCAAAGAATATTGAAAAGCGTTCCATCTTCTTATCTTCTGTCGCACGCGGCATGTAGGCTTTAACTTCAGCAAGTCTGAGCTTTGCTTCGTCTTCACCGGCCTTCACATGAAACTCTGTGCCGATGTGTTTCGAGAATTCTTCTTTAGTAAAGATCGTCATTGTCTTTTCACTTCAGGGATTCAATATGCTTTTTGGACCAAAATGGAAAATCTAAAGCCCGCATACTCTCACAACCAGGTTCTATCAGCCAAAAGCAGTGCCCGGTTTTCCGAACCTGCGAATGGTGGGAGTTACCGGCTGGCGAACTTCGCGGTCAAGACAGGCTGTTGGGTTCCTGGCGGCGATGGCTGCGCCCGACTTGTTAGACAGTGTCCGTGGGACTTCCTTCTTCCTTCCCATCATCTCTTACCATCGCTTGTAATCCGGCCAGATCCAGCAAATCGTGCGGACGGCCATTGAGCCGCTTGACTCGAAGCAGATGCTCCAGGGATATGACACGCGCGACACTTCCACCGACCGGCACCTGCCGTGAATCGGCCCACAGCTCCGCGAACGGAATTGAGTAGCGCGTGAAGAGATCCACCTCTCGTCTCGACTGATCGAACAGCCGCATTACCGACACAAGTTCCAGCGGCAGCGGAATGCTCGGCACGAAGCCGAGCTGGACCAGAGCGCTTAGCGCGCGGCCAGCCTCACCAGGCCCAGCATCAACAACGATGTCCAGGTCAACAGTGGACCGGACATAGCCGTGCAAGACGACGGCGACCCCGCTGGTCACCACATACCGGACGCCATCATTTTCCAGGCGATCAAAGACGTCACAGAAAGTCTCCGGAGTAGCCAAGCCAGGTCTCGCAATCTTGAAGCTGTATAACGGCGCAGTTGGTGCGGAAGCGGCTACCGTGCCGCTTTGACCTCATTTACTACCTATCGTAATCGCGCCGGGCAGAAAGGCGAGCTCACCCTTCGTCGTTTGTAGGCGAATAGTGTAATCGCCGAATTGAATGTTGCGGCCGATGGCGATATCGAAACTAATCGCGGGAAACGGTGTGTCGAATTTCGCTTCGTGCAAGGAACCGGGCATCACGCTGATCAGCGGTGAACTGATTGAGATTCCGTCCGCCGCGATCTCATCGATGCCTTCGCCGGCTACATAAATCGTGACCTCGTCACCCGCTCGGAGCGGCAAAGGCGCGGTGGAGAGTTCGCCGTTCATCCCAATGAATCGCGGCGTCAGCGTAGGCGTCCGCGGAAACACGAAAAAGCTCAACTTGAGTGAGGCGTTCGCGCCGACGTTCAAGGATTGAGTCGGCGAGGTGTTGGACGCGATGAAGCTGCGAAACAGCGGGGTCGTTTGCGCGGGACCATTCGCGGCGATTTCCTCAGGCTCGACCGCGCCGTCCAGTGGCTGCGCGAACACGCGATACACGCCGGCGCTTAAACCATCAACTCGATAACTTCCGGAAGTTGAACTTACGCTACTGCCGACAACATTGCCCGTAGCTACGTCTTCCGCAAACATTTGCGCGCCGAAGATGGAGCGCGCGCGACCTGATGTGTTCGTGGTCAGTCGTCCGGAGATCGACGAATAACCTGAAGAATCCCCGTAGAGCGCCCGCACGCTCGCGAGGTCATCAGCGGACAACGTTCTTTGCGTGAAAGCCGGCAAACCGTACACGCCATTCTGCGCCTGTCGGGGCTGCATAGTCGCACCGATGACTCCCGAATGCGGCAGACCGATTAAATGTCCAACCTCGTGCGCGAACGTCGATTCCAGATCGTAGGTTCCAATCGTGCCGTCGTCAGAGAATTGCGCCGCCGGATTCAAGGCGATGTCGGCTTCAATAATCGCTCCGCCCGAGTCAAAGAAGAGTCGCGTTCGCGCCGGCGCATCGGATTGCGCGAACTCCGCCGCATTCACCGGAGAGATAGTGATTAAGTTGACGCCGTCACCATCGTTCGCGGGACTGATCTTCTCGTTAGATGAAGTGGTTTCGAAAAATTGAATGCCGGTGTCGTCGGACCAGCTTTGTAACGCGCGACGCACTGCGGCCCGCACGTCACTTCCGGCTTTTACATTTGACGGCAGCGAATCAAGCGAACTGGAAAGCGAAACAATGATGGGATTGCGCAACCAGCGATGAGCGCCGTAACCGGCCGGCTCGATTGTCGTAGCTGCGGACGCAACCGGCAGCATTGCCGCGACAAGCGCAATTGAAACAAGAACTGAAGCGGCCGTTTTGCGTTGCATCCGAGTTCCCTGGAAGAGGTGACCGGCGCCGGAGAGCGGCCGCAATATTAACACGGCTCGGAGAGATCCCGTCTGCATAAATTCTTAGCCGATGGTATCGTCTGATACGGCCGCTTTCCGTCGGGTCCCGCGGCAATCAATGCGAATTGGAATTGATGGATATCCTTTGGTAGCGCCAAAAACGGGCGTGGGGCATTACACGCTGGAACTCGCCAAAGCCCTGGCCCAGCTCTGCCCCGACCATTCGTTTGAACTCATCTCGCCTACGGCGCTTCCAGACGAAGTAACGCACGAAGTCGAGTCCTTCCCGAATCTCCGCGCGGTTTGTCTGAAGCCGACCGCGTTGAAGCGCAGGTGGTGGGCCATTGGGTTGCCGGGCTACGTTCGGCAAGCCGGACTCGATCTCTTCCACGGAACAAATTACGAAGTGCCGCTCTGGAACCGGCAGCGCAACATCGTCACCGTCCATGATCTTTCAGTATTCAAGTATCCAGAAACACACGATCCACGAATTGCCCGGCGCGCGCGCCGGCGTCTGCCCATCATGCTGCGCTCAGCATCGCGTATCATCACCCCCACCGAAATAGTTAGAGACGAATTAGCCGCACAGTTCAAGATCGCCCCGGCCAGCATCGCCGTCACGCCTGAAGCACCCCGATCAAGTTTCTTTCCCATCGCCCTCGACGATGCCGCTGCCACCAGACATCGGTTTGAGATTGAAGACGACTTCATTCTTTTCGTGGGCACCATCGAACCGCGCAAAAACCTGGAAGTGCTGTTGCGCGCGTTTGCTCGGATCTTAAACGAGACAAAGCATCGACCGCAGCTCGTGATCGCTGGCGGCGAAGGATGGCTCAACGAGAACTTTAACCGGCTCGTCCGCACATCAGATTTCGGCAATCGACTGCGATTTACGGGATACGTCAACGATCAAGACCTGCGAGCGCTGTACTCGTCATGCAAAGTATTCGTCTACCCGTCGCTCTATGAGGGTTTTGGATTACCGCCGCTGGAAGCCATGGCTTGCGGCGCGCCGGTAATTGCCAGCCGCATTCCCACGCATCAAGAGACTCTGAAAGATAAAGCTCTATTGGTAAGTCCAGTCGACGAAGCAGCGCTCGCGAAGGCGATCGTAGAACTTCTGGAAAACGATTCGGCCCGCTTGCGCCTGGTGCAGAACGGCCGAGAGTACGCCGCGACGTTCTCGTGGCAAAAGACGGCCGCGCTAACCTTCACGGTCTATGAAGAAGTCTTGCGCAACAGTCACAAATAATTTTTCACGTTTGGTTCATCCGTGAGTTGACTTGTTTTGCGGCCACAATTAAAGTCTCTTTTCGAAAGCGCTCTTCTGATAGCCTCGCGCCGATCCGTCGGCTGCTGATGAAGTGAGCCGGCCAGGAATTCCTGATCAATCCCATCGGGCAATTTCAAGTGAAGTCATCATTTAAACGCAATTTCAAGGCATGGCATTGGATCACTGTCTGCGTGCTGGCGGTAACCGCGCCGGCGTTTGTCTCCAGCTTGCGCAGTTCAGCAACCTCACCCGCGTACACCATCACCGACCTGGGCACGCTGGGTGGCTCCCCGAATCAAAGCCGCGCGTATGGGATTAATAATTGCGGAACCACGGTCGGTGATTCGTTGCCTCCTGCTTCCAGCTTCAACCATGCGTTCTATAAGAAGGGCGCAACCATGACCGATATCCCGAGTCTGGGAGCCGAAGGAAGCGCCTACTCACTGAACTCATTCGGTTACACGGTTGGATATTCCAGCGCGTCAATTGGCCAGCGTGCTTTCCTGTGGCACGACGATGACGACGACGGTATTTCAGATCCCGGCGAGTTGAATAATTTTCTTCCCGCAGGCGCGATTGGCGTTGCCTACGAGATCAACGACAGCAACCGCGTGGTGGGATTGGTGGACGCTTCCGGCGGCTCGAGTTTGAGTGACAGCGCTTTCGTCTGGGATGCGACGAATGGCTTGCAGATTCTTCCGGGGGTTACGGGACTGTCACCGACGCGCGCCCTAGGCATCAATAACGCCGGCACGATTGCCGGCTGGGCAGTCGTATCGCTTCCGCCGTACGCCCCGACTCATGCATTCATTCTGAAGAACAATACGTACATTAATCTCGGAACGCTCAACAACAGCACGCTGTCGCTTTCCAGTTTTGCCTGGCGCATCTCTGAAGACAATCACGTCGTCGGATACAGTCAAATACCTTCGGGCAACGCTTTGATCCCGATCCATCCGTTCGTGTGGTTTGATGCGAACAACAACAACACGTCCGACGCGGGCGAGATGCAGGATCTCGGCACGCTCAGCGGAACAAACGCCTACGGTTATGACATCAATGCGACTGGATACGTGGTCGGAACTTCAGAAGTGACCGGGGGTGCAACTCACGGGTATGTATGGCACGACGACAACAGTAATGGCGTGAGCGATCCGGGCGAGATGAAGGATTTGAATACTCAATTCTCTGACGCCAACTGGACGACGCTCACTGAAGCACGTTCGATTAACGATAGCGGGCAGATTGTGGGTTGGGGGACCAAGAGCAACGGCGAAACGCACGCGTTTCTATTGACACCAACAACCGGATTCATTCCGACCCCGTGTCCCGGTTCAAGTCCCAGCCCAAGTCCTTCACCGACACCTGCGACCACTACGCTAATTAGCGTTCAAGGGAATGGCACGTATGGCGGTACCGCGGACCTGTTTGCGATTCTGTATTCCAATGATCAGCCGGTCAACGGCAAAACGATCAGCTTCACACTGAACGGCACCGCTGTCTGCGGCGGGGGCACAGGCGTAACGTGTCCAACGACGAACGCATCCGGCGTTGCGACGCTTTCCGGTGTCAGCCTCGCCGGCATCAACGCCGGAAGTTATCCAACGGCAGTTGGGGCTAGTTTCGCCGGAGACTCAAGTTACGCGGCCGCAAATCAGAGCGGCCTGCTGACGGTGAATAAGGCTGCTACGACGATCACCTGGAACAATCCCGCGGACATTGTCTATGGTACCGCGCTAAGCGGCACGCAACTGAATGCGACCGCTTCAGTAGCCGGAACCTTTACCTATACGCCGGCGGCGGGAGCTGTCCTTAACGCGGGCAATAATCAGACGTTGCATGTCGATTTCACGCCTACGGACGGAAACAATTACACCGGCGCCTCGAAGAATGTACTCATTAACGTTAACAAGGCTACACCCACAATCACCTGGAACAATCCGGCGGACATTGTCTACGGTACAGCACTAAGTGGAACGCAACTGAATGCGGCCTCTTCCGCGCCCGGAACGTTTAGCTACACGCCGGCAGCGGGAACTATCCTGCATGTTGGCAACAGCCAGACGTTGCGTGCCGATTTCACACCGACTGACACGACTAACTACAACACGCCGGCCCAGAAAACTGTTTCGATTAATGTGCTGAAGGCGACACTTACGATCACTGCCGATAACAAGGCGCGGCCTTTGAACACTGCAAATCCGCCACTGACTTACACTCCCACGGGATTCGTCAACGGCGATACAGCGAGCGTTTTGGCTGGGTCGCCAAATTTAAGCACCACCGCCACGCAAAGCAGTGCCGCCGGTGATTACCCAATCACGATTACTCAGGGAACGCTGACGTCTGCGGATTACGCTTTCACGTTTGTGAATGGAACGCTATCGGTTGGCAAGGTGGCTCCGATTATCAACTGGAGCAATCCTGCTAATATTGTCTACGGCACCGCGCTGAGTGGCACGCAGCTTAACGCGACCGCAACCGACCCCAACAGCAATGCGAGTGTGGCCGGGACATTCACGTACGCGCCGGCTGCCGGAGCGGTGCTGCACGCGGGTAACAATCAAATGTTGGTGGTGAACTTCACTCCCACTGATGCAACGAACTACATTACGCCGCCGCAGAAGACAGTCACGATCAATGTGAGTAAGGCGACGTTGACAATCACCGCCGACAACAAGATGAAATTGGTGGGCGATCCGAATCCGGCGCTGACGTTTACGCCTGCTGGTTTCGTCAATGGCGATAGCGCAACTGTCTTAACAGGTGCGCCTTCGTTGAGTACGACAGCGACTACGGGCAGTCCGGTGGGAAATTACCCAATCACGATTACTCAGGGCACACTCGGCGCTGCCGATTACGCATTCACTTTTGTAAATGGCACTCTGTCAGTGACTGAGGCCGCTCCTGTGATTCTCCTCGAGATGGGCACAAGCAACGCGGCCGCGGTTGATTCAGTTACATACGTTCGCAGCCCATTCCGAGTCACGAACAACGTCAACTTCAGCAGCGATCACATCACTCGCATCATTATCTTTACGTTGCCGCTGGGGCTGACGTCGCCACCGATTCCGCCAACATCGACTCTATCGGTGCAAGCGTCTGGAATTAATCTGCCGGTCGAGGCGGTCGGAAATGTAACGGGCGTGACTGGATTAAATGCTTCTTACATCGTGGTAAGTCTGGTACCGGGAATGCCCACTGGCGATCTGCAACTGACCGTGACGCGAAATGGTGTCGTTAGCAACGCGGCAACTCTGACGATCATTCCTTGATTTGATAAGACTCGGCACGCGCGTCGCAAGGCATCGTCGATGTTGAGGGATTTGGACTCGGCTTGCCGACTGAAGCCTACCGCCCGTTAAACGGGAGAACCGGTCTCACCGGCTCGTACATTGTAGTAAGACCTCCGGACGGACTACCGACAAATATTTCGACCAACTGCTCGTTGCTTGTTTGGTATTTCCAGCGACCCAAAGACATTAACCATCGCGCCTTAACTCCCTGCTCCGACTCGAGCGAGGGTCACGGCACAATAGTCATTATCGGCGTGTTCGTGCTGTTGAGACGCGAAGCTTCAGGTAGTGGGTCTTTCTAAAATGACCCACTACCAAGCTTCGCAATGAGTTGACCTGAAAAACCGCTGTCGATCTTCGCGTCTGATGCATGAGCGACCACGCTCATCGCATTAGCTCGGGCCAAACCGTTGCCGGTATTCTGCCGAATAGATAAAGATGAAGATCATATGGCGCAGGTTATTGGGGTTCGCGTTCAACGTGTCCAGGTTGTTCTGGTATCCAATCGCGTCGGGATCACGCCGTTGGAAACCGAAGTACAGTATCGACACCGTTCCTTCAGGCAGGAACTTGTTGAAGGCGGCGGACGATTCGGCAATCCCGCGCAGAATCTGCCCATTAGTTTGACTGCCCGCGTTGTACGATCCGGCAGGCAGACCCGCCGTTGCCAACAGTGCGTTCGCCAACGTTTGTCCACTCGCGCTGCCATACTTGGATATGAACGCGGGCCGCTGCACAAAAGCATTTGCCCACGCGACTTTGCTGGCTTCTTTTTCCGCCGGCGATTTTGGACCACCCACCTGCGCCATGTCGGGGATGAACTGCGCGTAAGTTGGATGCTGGTTGAACGCTACCATGTAGAACCGGAAGGCGAAGTAACCACGATTCAGGAACTCATCCGACTGGAAGAAGCCCGCGGCCACGTGCAGCCGATCGCAATCCGACGTCGGTGGTTCGCCAAAGCCACCATTCGGACATGGCGCCAATGTATTGATCCAGTTTTGCAAACCAGTCCCGTCCGGCTGTCGATTCAAAATGTCGCGGTACATCTGGCGAATAAAGAACTCGACACCGTCGATCGGGTTTTGCGTGGCCGTGGTTGAGTCGTTGTCGAGGATCGTAACGGTGGCAACAGAATTTGCACCCAACGCTCCACCAGTCGGACTACTCAAGGTCACAGTGAAAGTTTCGTTGCCCTCCACATATACGTCGTTGATCAACGACACCTCAAAAGTCCTCGATGATTGGCCCGCAGCAAACGAGAGGGTGCCAACCGCGGTTACATAATCGCAACGCTCAGAGGCGCGGCCGTTAACCACGCTACAGTTTTGCAGGCCGGCTATGTCCGAAGTCGCATAATTCACCGTCGCGGCGCCTGACGTATCGCTGCGCGTGACCGTCATCGTCATGAAGTACTGCGATTCATTAGCCGACCAATTGCTTTGAGTAAACTGGATGCCCGCACCCAATGCAGGACAACCGCTCAGGTTCCAATTCAGAACGATGTTGCCGGTATCGGCGTCATAACCATCAACCGCGATCTTATAATTAGTTCCAGCGATCGCTGAGAACGTGACGCTGCTTTGCAGGATCCCGCCAAACGTATCGATGTCGTCATTCTTGACAATCGGCGCCAGCGAGCTCACCGCCGTACCTGTGTACACTCCCAGCAACGTGTCATAGTCGCTGCCGACCGTGGTAATGGTTACACTTCCCGACGCAGGGGCTGTCCACTGATACCAAACTGAGGCGCCTCCCGCATTGCCACTGGGTTCGTGACTTGGCTCGCCGGCTTCTTTAGTGGCCGCGAGATTTGAGCCAAAAGTGGTTCCTGAACAGCCATTGATCACAGAAGCATCGACAAAGTTATTGTTCGTCGGTGTCGGAACGGGCGTCGGTGTCGGTGTCGGCGATGGGGTCGGAGTTGGCGACGGTTGTGGCCCGCCGATATCAACGACTTTCGCCCACCAGGTGCCCCAACGACTGTTGTTGGTCGTTACGCTACTGTCCTGGACGACTCGCGTGCCGGCATATTCCTGGATCGTCCACATGTCCTTATCGTTCGAAGGATCGACGACGGTGCCGCTGTAATCACCCCAACGGTTGCGCGTGCCGCTAAACTCTTTCGAGTAATAGTCCTCGCCCTGTTTGACAATCTGCGGATCCCGCATCGTGCCGGCCGCATCTGTTCCGGCACGGAATGAGTATCCAGCGTTTACAAAATGCGTTCCTGAAAACTGCGAATACCCCAGCAACGCATCGTTGTTCGCATTCACCGCGATAGACGGATAGGCGTACCACTCTCCGCTGGTCGCCGTGGCCGAGGCGTCTTCGACTCGACCACCGTCGAGGAAGGTGCCGGTCGGATCAAGTTTCGTCCATTGAACCGCTGTATGTGCCAGTGCGCCGCTGGGTAATCCGATTGTCTGGGCGTACCAAATAGTGCCATTGCGAAATACGACATTTGAGCGAATGGCCGCGTCGGCGCTATCAATCCTGCGCGGAGATGTAGGACAGTTCGTGCCCGGATTGTTGTCACACTTTTGCGGCAGTAGGTCTCCTCCGGGTTGTACCCAGCCACCGCCCGTCCGAAACTTCGCAGTCGTATCGATAGTAACCACAGGGGCACCAGGCGTTCCCGTGATCTTGTGCAGATGGTAAGTCCCCGAACTGCTGTTGCGATGGACCGGAATGTAGAGGGTCTCTTCAGTAGCAGAGTAGGTCGTCGCAGGGTGCATGCAGAAATTCGTTCCGCCGGTCGTATTCGTGGTAATCGAGCTGTTGAGCGTCCCAGCTCGCAAAGACGGGTAATCGATAATCAGCATCTTTCCCGCCACAAGGTTGCCACCCGTTGTTTGGAATTGATTCCATGCAACCACGACCCAGTTCTTGTTGAAACCAAGCATGGGAAAGTCAGCCCATTCACCGCCGCTGTCGCACCCGGCGTCTCCGCCCGCGCATCCGACGACGAACCGATAAAGCGTAAAAGCTCCTTGCGGATCGGACGTATTGGAAATGCCGACCAGAATCGAGGCGCTGGAGCTCTGGCCGTTCGAGGCTGCCGCCATAATCCATCTGCCGTTGTAGGGATCGTACTGGACTCGTGGATCGAACACGCCGGCGACCGGAGATGGAGACGGCGATGGGGTCGCCGAGTTCAGCGGCGCCCAGAAAGTTGACATGCCAACAGTTGAAAGCTCGGCGCCCGTTGTTTTGTCCTGCACCCGATAGTTGCTATTCAAGTTTGAAAAGAGCCGGGTGGTGCTAACTGCGCCCGTAGTATCCGGAGGAATGAACCGGCTGGTTGTTCCGACCCGAAACTCGTCAGGCTGGGCTACGAAACTGAGCGCCGGTCCCGGTGACGGGATGAGTGGCCCACCCGTATCGGACGAAGACGAAGCGGAGGGCGGCGCCTGTGGGGCCTGTTCATTTGTTTCCTTGATCGTCAGCGGGGCGTGAATATCGACTTCAGCCGGCGTCTGGGTCTCTGGGCTCGACGGCACGCCCTTCTCGGCGGCGCGTTTTTGGGCGGCCGCCATCTTCTTCAAGTTCACCACGACCACCGATGAGGGGCGAATCTTTTCGACCGGCGCGTTAATGCTGCCCTGATCCTGCGTAGGCTGCTGTTGAGAAGGTTTTCGTTCCGCCGAAACGTTGAGAGCGGGCGCCACAATCGCCAGACTGGCAACCGCGAGCACCAAGGCCCCAAAAAGCTTTATGAGGGTGGATTTGTTTGATTTATGCATTACTTCGATCCGCGATGAGGATATCCTGAAAGCTATCAGCTAAAAACGTGGTTAGATGCAAATTCGAGCGGAATGGTCTAAAGAAAAGGCCGACTCTCTCAAGCCGGCCTGGAACTAACTGTCCCCACGACCCTGGTTAAAACCTGGATCGATATTCGGACGAATAAATAAAACCGAAAACCATGTGTCTATAGTCGTTGGGATTCGCGTTCAGCGTATCAATCCAGTTGTTGTAACCAATGGTGTCGGGATCGCGACGCAGGTAACCCTTGTACTCCATGTCGACGAACGAGATAAGGATGTACTTATTGAACACCTCGTTGCTTTCAGCGATATTTCGCAAAACCTGTGCGCGCGTCAGAGTCGCATTGTTTAGTCCGTCGACCTGCGCCTGCTTGAAGGACGGCGTTAGCGTCACGCCGGCATTCGCTTCAAGTTTGTTGACGTACGTCGCATTCGGGTCGCTATTCGGAAAGAGCGCCAGGAAATCCGAACGCTGTACGAAGTTGTTCATATAGACGATCTTTGCCGCCTCTTCCTGTGCGGGCGAGTTAGGACCGCCAATCTGTTGCAGCCCCGGAATGAATTCGGCATAGGTTAACGACGAGCGCTGTGTTCTTCCGGTCGTCGTGTCGGTAATCGAACGATTCAAGCCGACATATCCAAATCTCAGCAGCCAATAGCCGCGGCCCTGAAACTCATACGATTGTACAAACCCGGCGGACATGTGCACCCGATCGCAGCTTGGATTATCGTTTTCGCCGAATCCACCATTCGGACAACCCGTAACGGTGTTAACCCAGTTCTGAAAACCGGTCTGATCGGGAAAGCGCCCCAGGAAGTCGATGTATTGTTGTTGCACCAGAAAATCGATATCATCGATGGTGATAACTTGATTGGTTCCGGGTCGTAAACGTACCGGCTTCACTTTAACGTTGCCGTAGAAGAGCTCTGAGGGAAGCCCCGGCGTCTCCGTCACGATTCGAAGCGTCGGCGGACTCTGAGCTAACGAGGACAGGCAAGCAATCAAGATTATCGAAAAGGCGATAACGATCTTCTTCATAAGTTCTCCTGATTCGGGGGTGTACCTGGGAAACTGGCCCGAAATGTTCATTGGAGTATAGCTGTTCACGACGAAACTGGTCAACAAATTGGGGCTTGGATTCAGCAATCGGAAACCGGCGCTTCCTTGGACGCTGAAACACCGCGAATAGTTGGAGAGATTAATCATTTTCATGCGCCATGGACCGGAGCCGCCGGCATCGAATTAGGCCGTCAGATTGACTTGATGCAGAGCCAAATTTTTTCCGGGACCCACGCCATTACGACCCCTACGCAGGACGACTCTCCCGACTTGGAATTATCAGTCGTCATGCCCTGCTTGAACGAAGCTGAGACCCTCGCAAAATGCATCCTAAAGGCACAGCGGTCGCTGGAAGACTTACATATCAATGGAGAAATCATCGTCGCCGACAACGGTAGCACCGATGGCTCGCAAGCGATCGCCACCGAGTTGGGCGCGCGCGTGGTTTCCGTCGCGGCCAGAGGCTACGGCAGCGCAATTCGTGGAGGCATCGCCGTAGCGCGCGGCAAGTACATCATCATCGGGGATGCTGATGACAGCTATGACTTTGCCAATCTGGAACCATTTGTCGCGAAGCTGCGTGACGGCTACGAACTGGTGATGGGAAATCGATTCAAAGGCGGCATCGCGCCGGATGCGATGCCATTTCTGCACAAGTATCTGGGCAATCCCGTCCTGACCGCGACGGGACGACTGTTCTTCCGCAGCCCGTGCAGTGATTTTCATTGCGGGCTGCGCGCGTTTCGAAGATCTTCAGTCGAAAGCCTCGACCTGCGCACGACGGGGATGGAATTCGCCAGCGAGATGGTCGTCAAAGCTACGCTGTATGATCTCAAAATTGCAGAAGTACCGACGAAGCTGTCACCTGATGGACGCTCGCGCAAGCCGCACTTGCGCAGTTGGCGCGACGGCTGGCGGCATCTGCGGTTTATGTTGCTCTACAGTCCACGCTGGCTGTTTCTTTATCCGGGACTGATATTAATGTTCATCGGCGCTGTGATCGCGGGTCGCTTGCTCTTCGGGCCGCTAACGCTGGCGGGCGTAACGTTCGATGTACATACGATGCTTTATGCGGCCATGGCAATTGTCATCGGTTTTCAAACAGTTGTGTTTGCTGTGTTCACCAGGATTTTCGCCACCACGCAGGGATTGCTACCGGAAGATCCACGACTGAATAAACTTTTCGATTATGTAAGACTGGAGACGGGTTTGACGGTGGGCGCCATGTTGC
The DNA here is from genome assembly GCA_035606795.1 of Pyrinomonadaceae bacterium. Taxonomy (GTDB): domain Bacteria; phylum Acidobacteriota; class Blastocatellia; order Pyrinomonadales; family Pyrinomonadaceae; genus UBA11740. Next base: position 26,113 of record DATNEI010000130.1, on the reverse strand, counting down.
TGATAGGCGGACTGGGAATTTCAATTTATGCGTTCAGCTCGTGGCGAGCGCATCTTTTCGGGCAGCTTGATCCGCGAGAGACTTTGCGGGCAGTTATTCCCGCAGTCACTCTGATCATGCTTGGCCTCCAGACTGTGTTCTCCAGTTTTTTCTTTAGCATCCTGGGTCTCAAGCGAGAGTAGTGCTTATCATCGAAGTCCCAGACGATTAATAATGCTGCCCAAGCTGAAAAGCATCCTGCTGTACCTATGGCTGGCACTAAACCTCGCGGTCATTTTGGTGTCGGCGCAAGCCGCGTATCGCAAATCGCTCAACACCGAAGAATTCGCCTACGCGTGTGATTCATTCGGCTACTTGCGTATGGCCGAAGAGATTCGCGAGTCTTTCGGGCAGCGCAAACTCCCGGATTTTCGACTCGAATCAGATCAGACACGTCTGTTGATCGAGTTCATGAAATCGAAGAACGTCCCGGTTCCGACCTGGGAAGAACTGGTGGCGCCTCATGGGCATCATTACTTTCCGGTTTCCGATCATGTCGGGGTTCAATATCCTCCCGGCACCGGTTTGACGTTGGCCGCTTTTCCCGAAGGGACTGCCGTTTATCGACTGAACAAAATCACCGTAGTCGTAATCCTGCTGGTCGGTCTTGTGGCGATCGCGCTCGCCGCCTGGAAGAAGGCGTGGGCATCCATCGGACTGGCCACCCTCGCCATTTATCTGATGTTCACTATCCTCGCCCGAATCGGCCAGTTGAGCTTTTCTATTAATGCGAGCTTCGCTCCGCTACTCCTGACATGCCTGCTGGTTTTGATCGCCGCGTCGCTAAAGACGACGCGCTATCGAGTGGCCTGGTGGGCGACATTGACGGCTGGTTTGCTCCTCGGCTTTTGCACCATGATTCGGTTGCCGGCAATTCTGTTGGCTCCTGCGTTCCTGGTTCTGCTTTGGCCAGGTTCGTGGCGAATTCGCCTGAACAGCCTGCCGGTTATTTTTTGTTTGGGGATTGTCACAGTCGGCATCCTCCCCATTCTCCTGAACCAACAGCACGTTGCCGGAGCGTGGTACTTATCGACTTACGCGAGTGTGGATGCCGCGGCGCCGACATTGGCCAGCGTAAAGGCAAACATGCCTTACTTCTTTGGCTTCGACGGACCGGCGACGGAAGACAACTGGGCTCTCGTGGTTGCGGTGGTTGGCTTCGCAGGCTTTGTCTTGATACGTCCGCGGCAGCAGCGATCACCTGAAAGCAAACTTTCGTGGAAACGACTGGCGCTGGCGGCCTTCATCGCCTGGTTGCTATCAGCGATCTTCTTTCTGACTCATGCGGTGACGGGCGCTCACTATATGATTGTGCCGATCGTTGCCACGCTTCTATTGCTCGGTTTCGGCGCACTCATTATTGAAGCTACGCAAAAAGGAAATACTTTTCGTGACGAGCCACGAATCATCGGCGTCCTGGTTCTGATCGGCATACTTTTTCCCGCGGCGGCGGTGGCGCGCGGGACTTTGATAACGAGGTCGCCAGTCAAAGCGCCCGCCGGTCCGTTGGCCCATCCGCGCATTACTCTTCCGGCTGAGTTGTCGGATGAAAAGGCGTGGGTGTGGGCGGACTTGCTCACCGGCAGCCTTTGGTACTATGCCCGCAAGCCGGCGTTCAAGATCCAATTCACGGATGCGCCCACGCGCGCCATGCTGTTCAAGTTCGTTTTCGATCGGGGTGACCGGCAGTATTTGATCCAGGATAGCGAGCGCATGCAAACCTATATGAACGAGATCGAAAAGCTGGGCGGCACGCTTGAGCCACGAGGCAAGGTCGATGGACAACTCTATTTCCTCGTGCACTGGCCAGCGGGCGGTCCGACCGCCGAATCCAGCTCGCCGTGAATTAGCAGCGCGAAGTCACCCGTCCTCTGGACTCTTCTTTTGCACATAAAGCCCGCACAAAGTTGGGGAATCGCACTCGTTCTGGGGCTGCTGGGAACGATCCAATATCACCTCGCCCAATTCACATCGCGGTTCGACACCGTCTTTGGGGATCGCGGAGACATGCGCGGCGTCATCTATTTTTGCGAACACTGGTACCTCTGGCTAATTGGCAAGACCGACCTGATGTCACCGGCGATTTTTTATCCCACGAAACACACACTCGCTTATTCCGATTACCTGGTTGGTTTGGCGATTCCGTATGCGGGCGCGCGCATGCTGGGGTTTGGCATGTTCTCGTCGATGGAGATTGTCATAATCCTTCTCACGTTTCTGAATTATGTTGCCTGTTATGTGCTGCTGAAGCACGTCCTCAATTTCAAACTGTTGCCGGCTTGCGCGGCGGCGATGTTCTTTGCGTTCAGTAGCCCCAAGTTTCTGCAGCTCCCACATCTGCAATTGCAGTTCGTCGTTTTGCTGCCGCTCATCTTTGCCTGTGTCGTCCTCTTCGTGCGCAAGTCCGAAGAGCTGAAACAGCGCGAGGCCGCAGGCTGGCTGACGGCCGGGGTTATTCTTTTCATCTTCCAGGCGGCCACAGCCTTTTACTTTTCCTGGTTCCTCGTTTTCTGGACCCTCTTATTCGCTTTGCCCGCGTTGCTCTTAACTCCGAGTCGCCGTCTGATTTTTTCGTGGGCGCAAAAGTATTGGCGGCCAATGTTGGCAGCCGGCATCGTGCTGTTCGTAGGCGGCGCCTTTTTCGTCCTGAGTTATCTTCCCGGTCTACGCATGGGCCAGTGGTATCGCTACGATTTTGTAAGCCAGATGATTCCCTCCTGGTGGTCGTTTGTGTGGATGGGAGACGGCAACTATTTATGGGGATGGCTGTCCGGACAGGTTGTTCCAAACCCGCGCCCATCCACATGGAACGAACTCAGAGTCGGCATCGGCCTGGTGCCGACGGCTGCGTGGCTGGCAGTTATGACTTGGCTCGTATGGCGATTACGTTCTCAGAAAAACGATCCGAGTTCTGCCGCCAGCACCGGTGCGTTTCTCACGGCGACCGTGCTGGCGACAACTCTTTTTATTTTGATCGGTTTCAGCTATCACAATCACTCGCCGTGGTTCTTTGTCTACAACTATTTTCCCGGCGGCAAAGCGATTCGCGCGGTTGCCCGCTACGTAATCTTCCTGACCTTGCCGATGGCCATTGTCTTTGCATTCCTGCTTGAACGAGGACTGCGGTGGGCGGCCAAACAAAAATCGGAAAGAACTCGCACAGCGGTAACTGCGGCGATCGTGCTGATCGGTTGTATCGGAGTGTTTGAGCAGTTCGGCGTGCCGAAAGTGAACGGCACCGGCTTCTCAAAGAAAGCTGAAGAGGCTTACCTCAATTCGATGGCCGCCAAACTGCCGGGTGACTGCAATGCCTTTTACATCGCGCCGGGAAAAGGAAACCGCAACCCAGCCGAATATCAATACGACGCCATGCTGATCTCAATCCGATCGGGGGTGCCCACGCTGAATGCATCGAGCAGCCAATTCCCGCCCGGTTGGGATCTGTATACAGTCGGCGATCCGAACTACGAAGTTAAAGTAAAGGAATGGATTCAATCACAAGCCATTAAAGGAAAAGTTTGCCGATTAGAAGTTGGCCCACAGGTTGAGGCATTCGATCCGCACGGGCCGAGTCCGCTCGACGACGCCTCGTTCTTTGTGCGCCAACAATTCCGAGACTTTGGCGAACACGAACCTTCAGAGCAGCAACTGCAGCCTTGGATCGAGAAGACGCAACAGTGCACACGCGCCAATTCGTGCGATCGAGCGCAAATTGCACTGGATATTTTTCGCGCGACGGGATTTGCCGAAGACGGCGCGTTCATCTACCGCGCGTATCAGGTGGCTTTGGGCCGCGCGCCGACCTATGCCGAACTTACAGCCGACCTCAATGTCTTTCGTGCCACGAGTAAGAATAAGTCAACCTTCACAGACACGTTCGCTAATCGAAACGAGTTCGTTGGCCGCTATGCCTCGGTTCCAAACGATGGAGACTACGTGACTAAGTTGATCGAGAATAGCGGCGCCGGCTTATCGAAAGAAGCGCTGCCGAAACTCACCAGCGGCGGTGAGACCCGCGCGCAGACTCTGTTGGAAGTACTAGATAATCCTGAGGTAGTTCAGACGCTCACAGATCGCGCGTTCGTGACGCTTCACTATTTTGGGTACTTGCGGCGCGATCCTGACGCGGATGGGTTCTCCGGTTGGGTAAAGTACCTGGCTAAGACGAAGGATTTAGAACGCCTTACGGCGGGTTTCGTGAATTCGTTGGAGTATCGCCAGCGGTTCATTCAGTGATCTTTGGGCCACGTTTTTTGATCCAACCATAAACCCAATCATCGGCCTGAGAGATCACAGCAACATCATAATCCACGGGCAGAGCATCCAAATCCGCCCGCTTGATCAGAATTCTTTTTCCCGAAGAATCTGTTACATCCGCGAGTGGTCGAAAATCAATGTAACGGCCTAAACGGCTCGTCTCAGGAAGAGTTAGCAGCGGCGTCGCCTGCTCAATCGGGCGTTCACTGTAGAACATAGGCGCTAGCCGCGAAGTGTCAGGACCGCCAAACACAATCAAGGGCGCCACATCGCTTTCGTCGGTGCGTCGCGCTAATAGTGACAACTTTTTCATGGGTGTATCGAGCGGATCCGTTGTTTCGTAAGGCTGCGTCAACTTGCCGATTGCAAACAGGCATCCGTACAAGCAAAAGCACACCACTATAGGTTTTAGGACCCAGTGGAAACGATAAAGCCAAATCAAGAACGCACTGATAAGAATGGCCATGGCCGGATAGACCGGAGTGATGTACGCGATTATTTGTGTCCTGGCTATTGTGAAAACGACGAATACAAGGACACCGAGTACCACCACCACACACGAGCCCGATTTTTTGGTCCAGCTATCGCGCACGCCTAGCGCAATTGCGAACGGTGTCAGGACCCACCACGGCTTGAAGAATGTGATGAAAGGATCGATGTAGAAAAGATAGCGATGGGTCTTTCCCTCAATGGCGCTTACGGTTCGCAACAGGACGTGATAGCTGAAATATTCGTTCACAAACGCGCGGCCATGGAGCACATACATCGCGATGTGCCACGGTGCAATTAATATGAGCGCGAGTGCACAAGCAAACCAGAAATGTTTTTCCCTAATAGTTGTTCGCAGCCGGCCGTCTAAAACTACTGCAAAAGCAATGGCCGTGGGCGCCACGATTGCGGCGAAACCTTTGGCCATGAACGCGAGCGCGCAAGCAACTGCCACCAGATACCACCACCGTGACTCTTCGCGCGTGCGCACATAGAAATAGACCGCCGCAAAAATAAAGAACGTCAACATCACGTCCATAATCACCAGCCGTGATGCCTGCACAACCTGAAACGCCGTCAGTACAATCACCGCGGCCAGCGCCCCGACTGCTATGCCGTACAGTCGCCGGGCCAATAGATAAACAATCGCAACCAGGCCAATCCCGGATAGAGCAGACGGGAGACGCGCTGCGAATTCGCTAATGCCGAACAGCTTAAAAAATGCGGCGCTCAGCCAAAGATACAAAGGAGGCTTTTCAAACCAGGGCTGGGCGTTCCAATGAGGCGTCAGCCAGTCTCCTGTTCGCACCATCTCTTTCGAAACCTGCGCATAGATTGATTCGTCCCAGTTCTTTAAAGGATGAGCGCCAAGATTCCACAACAGCATCACCGTCGCGATTGGCACGAGGGCCAGCAAAAACCATTGCGCCTTAATGATCTTTACGAGTCGTTGAGTCATGTTACGGTGGACCAATTTCGGAAATCGGTCTGGAGAATAAAGCGCAGATTTTTCGTGGTGGTTTACAGACGATTCCGTAATTTGATTACCAACCCGCCGCCGAGGTACTCAATCGGCACTGTGTACTCAACGCGACCTTTCAAGTCCTCGCGCAGGAACTTCTCGATTGCCGGCTTTGCCTGGCTCTCGTCGTCCGCATCATCGACGAATATGAACGTGGGGTTCGCGGTAAGCGCTAACTTTAGATCCTCGTACTCGTTGTAGAAGTCGTGGGCGGCATCGACGACTACCAACTCAGCAGGTTCGGGCAAACTTTGCAGCAGTCTCAAATCTTTCTGAATCAACCTCCAGTTCGTGAACCCTCGATCTGTTAACAAAGCCGTAGCGACGTCCAGGGGATACCAGACCGAACCATCGTCGTGTCTCGCATTTGCTCCAAACATGTCGATGCCTGTGTATTTTGCGTCCGGGCTCGCACTAAGGTACGCGTCTGCACTCGATCCCGCGCACGTCCCCAGTTCAATTATTGAACCGGGGCGTATGGTGCGAGATAGCGCATAAAAGCATCGATATTTGTGCACGAAGGCATCTCGTTGCGCCAGATAGTATTCCTGGTCGAATTGTGTAAACGGGCTGTACAAGGGATGTTCGCTCCATGCACAAGCGCGCAGATTACTCTCGAAACGTCGCCGGAATTCGTCGCGCGTCAATCGAGAGGAATCGGCCGGCAAAGTAACTGACTCAACAGCTTCGATCAGTTTTGATTTAATCCGGTCGGTTTCATAGTTCGTCGTAACGTAAGCACGCCCGGCGGTTTCCAGCGACTGATCATTCCTGCGCCGGCGCAATAAATCATCAAGGGCGGTCGCGAAGCTCTCGTAATCCGAATACAAAGCTCCCGCGCCGCTGCGATTTATGTGATCGACCATGACTTCCGAAGTGGCGCTCGCCAGCACTGGCGTCTGCTGGGCCATCGCCTCCAGCGCCACGATGCTGAAACTTTCGTTTGGCGATGGAACAACGAACACACTTGCGCCGGCCATTAGGCGAAACTTTTCTTCGCTGGACACGAAACCGCGGAAATCAATGTCCGGATGAGGCGGAATTGGCATATCGGCCGTGCCCGTGATAACCAGGCGCAGACGAGATCGAGTGGCGCGTTTGTATTTAAAATAGAACTCGAACAACTCAGCGCAGCCCTTGTTCGGATCGACTCGGCCGCAATAAAGGATGTACGGAATCGGACTGTCTTCTGGTTCTCGCAATTTGGTATCGACCGACATGCCAATGACGCGGCCCGGTAGCCCTCCCCACAATTTGCGGCCGACGCGCGACTCAGCTTCGGTCAACCAAAGCACTTCGCGCGCGCGATGGGCCGCATGCTTGAACGCGGGCATGTACGCGGGCTGCTCGTCGTGCAGCGTCGGCGCGAACAGGGCACGCTGCGGCGGCAATTCATGCAGCCCAAAGTAGCTGGTCGGATAGAGATAAGTTACAAAAATGATCGACTGATAATTGTGCCAGTGGTGTCGAATGAAATTCAGAAGCGGCTCAGAATACGGCCCCTGGTTCTTTATGAATTCTTCCTGGAGCGCCAGTGTCCACTTTAGGCGAGGACTGTTTTCCGAAGCGCGCTGACGTCCGGGCGCGAATGGATCAAAGCCGGCGCGCAGCCGGTTATACAGTTGCCCCCAATAAGAATTTCTTCCGACAGTAACTGGAAACCGAATGATGTTTACGCCGTCCTTCTGCTCACGCCCTTCGGGCAAAACATTTGCCCATTCGGCGATCTCAGTTGCGGTGGTCGTCAAAACATCGACCTCATACGCGTCGCGCAGGAGCGTCGCGTAATTCCAGGCAAGCGACTCTGACCCGCCGACGACGGATTCATGACATCGCTGGACGACGATCGCGACTTTCTTCATTGCACCAGTGATAGGGCGTTCCGGAAACTTGTTTCGACTTGCTGCGGCGTGAAATGCTCCTGATATCTTTTCAGCGCGCGCTCTCCCAACATTTTTTTCAATCCACGGTCCGTCAAGACAAAGTCCAGAGTCTCTGCCATCAAAAATACGTCGCGCCGCTCCCAAAGTATTCCGGCATCACCCACGGTCTCCGGAATCGCGGCGCACGCGAACGCGCTGATGGGCAATTCCATCGACATGGCTTCCACCAGCGGCACGCAAAACCCTTCGTGCTCGCTGGTCGTAGTGAACGCATCGGCGATCATGTAGAAGGCCTTGAGTGCTTCCTCTGACACTCCGCCGGTGAACACGACCGCGTCCTGCAGCCCGAGCAATTCCGTGGCGCGATGCAACAGCCGGGCATAGTTGCTCAAGCCTTCGCCGCCTTTGCCGACAATAACCAGTCGCGAGTTGCGATTGCAGTTGAAATAGTACTGGGCAAATGCTTCCAACAGCGTCAGGTGACCTTTATGCGGCGCAATGCGGCCGACGGAAAGCACGTTTGTCTTACCGTCAGAGTACTTCGCGATTACCTTCTGGTCGGCGGGCATCGATGCCAGCCGGTCGATGCGATGAAATGGCGGCGTCACGAAACTTTTTTCCAGCGGGGCGCCCAAAGCGATCAGCTCGTGCATATTGAAACCCGACGCCGACAAGTACAGATCGCAATTACAGAGAATCAAATCCTTAAGTTGCTCTCGCCCGGTCACACAAAGTTGCTCATCGCTGCTGCTGAAATTGCGAAAGAAGTGCGCGGGCGTGACGTTGTGATACTTGATTACTTTCCTGCACTTCAAACTTGCTAGCAGATCAATTCCCGACTGCCATCCGCGCGAGTAGTGATAGATGAGAATGTCGTCCGGGCGCGAAACAAATTGCTCCAGCCGCGACGAATGGTAGACAGGACGGCCCTGGTCCAGCGCATGGGTCTCGCAAAACAGACGGACGTTGTGACCCTGGCGCGTCAGGGCATCAGCCATTCCTAACACGTCGTTGGTGACCGCGTCACCGGTGGACAGGCTCGGACTCAAAATGGCGATCTTGGTCATGCGTTTCGGCTAGAGCTCTAAACCAGCGGCGGCCGTGGCGCGCAAGAATTCACTTTCAATGGCAGCGTCGGAAAACATTGTCTCGAAACGTCGCCGGCCTTCGTGCGCCAGAGCAGCGGTCTCGCTGTCGTCCCGGACCAGGGTATTAATCGATTCAGCCACTAGAGACGGATCGACTTTGTCCCAGAGGATGCCGCAATCAGCAATCGTCTCGGCAATTGCCGGTGAAGCGTAACCAACGATCGGCAACTTCATCGACATCGCTTCGACCAGCGGGACGCAGAATCCCTCGTGTTCGCTGGTAATCACAAAAACATCCGACGCCAGGTAGTACGCCTTCAGAGCGTCCGCCGGCACTTCGCCGGTGAAAACAATCGCGCCATCCAAATGCAGAAGATCGACAAGTTCCCTGAGCGCTTTTGAGTACCCATCAAGCTTGTCATCTTCAGCTCCGACTATTAGGAGTCGCGAGTGACAATTGAAATCGTAGTAGTACTGAGCGAATGCTTCGATTAGTGAAGTGTGCCCTTTGTTGGGACGAACGCTCCCCACCATCAACAGATTTGTCTTGCCGTCGCTGTATCTGTCGAGCACGCTCATGTCAGGGGCCACCGCTGCAAGGTTTTCGGCTTGATTAAAGGGCGGCACGACAAAAGTTTTCGACCGATCGGAGCCGGCGGCGAGCAACTCGCTCATGTTGTAAGCCGAAGCAGCGAGGTAAAGCGTGTGATGCGCGCGCGCAATCGATGCTAATTGCGCGCGACCCAGCTCGCACAACTCGCGCAGCTGCTTACTAAATCCATCGAAGAACTCCGCCGGCGTAACGTTGTGATACTTGATGATCGTTCGGCAAGCGCTGCTCTCCAGAATATCGGCGCCTAACTCCCAGCCGATTGAATGGTGATAAATCAGAATGTCATCAGCGCTCTCGGCGTATGCGCGCGCATGCGCCGCATAGCGCACTCCTAAACCGTCAACGTTCCAGTCTTCCGCGAACAGTTGGACGTCGTGACCTCGGCGCGTCAACAGGCGGTGCATGCCCAGCACATCATTCCCGACTGCATCTGAGGCAACTAGCGTCGGAGTCAAAATCGAAATTCGCGCCATGGTTGTGTTGGGAAAATGGCTTGAGGGTGCAGAATTAAACCTTACGGGCCACGATCGCATAATCCATCGGCCCATAGAAGTATTCGTTGAATCGTTTGGTTAGCTCGTCGTCTCCTTTGATCTTTTCCGCGATCATGGGACGCAGTTCTATTGTCTCGAGCCGGCCAAAGCCCCGCGCCTCGAGAATACATTGCATGGTGAGTTGCGGTAGCGGGTTGCGATGCGTGGGATCGAAATAAAAATTGCAGCTACCTACAATGAAGTTCTGCGGATTCGGGGTTTCGATGATCAGCAGGCCGTCAGTTCGCAGTGTCCTCAGGCTTTCATCCAAAAACCGCACCAGCGTCTCCAGCGGCAGATGCTCAACCAGATGAAATGCCGTGACGCAATTGAGCGAGCTGTCAGGTAATGCTTGCAAATGATTTATTGCATCAGCCTCATGCGTGTCGAGTTTCAGTCTGCGACATTCTTCAACCGCAAGAAGGTTCACGTCGATGCCCGAAGCGGCGACTCCTTCTTCCTTCAGCAATTCAAGCCATTCTCCGCGGCCACAACCAACATCGAGGACACCGTCACGGATACCGGCAGCATTGAGAATCGGCAAGTACATCTGGAGCGCATCTTTAATGTCGGCGCGCGTTCCCCGGAATTGATCTTCAAGCGAGAGATAAAGCAAATCCATGAGGTGATTCGCCGAATCGACCTTTGGTGTCCGGCTGGGAACGTCCGGCACGGCCAGCGCCTTGCGCCCTTCGAGCAGCGTTAACAGTCGCCGCTCCTGAATTACCAACTCGGCGCGCGTGCGTTGCAGCTTCTGTACAACCTCCTTCGCGACAAGCTGCATCAGATCCTGATGCTTTTCTAGTTGAATCTCATCCGCCAGCTTATGCGCCGCGAACTGGTTTGCTGTTTGATTTTGAAAGTTCGTGATGTTTTGTTTCAGTCGATTCTGATCTTCAATCAGCTCGCGTTGCTCTCGAAAAAGGGCCTTAATCTGTTGCTGATTGAGTTGCGCAATTTGGCGCTGCGCCTCACGTAATTCCCGGACTCTTTCGGCAAAGCCGGTCGCCGCCTGATCGATCTGAGCGGCGATTCGCGCGGTCGCCTCGCTTAGGTACTCCGAAAGTCTTTCGTCCTGCGCGGCAGCGTGAGCCTCGAGCTTGCGATGATTTGCGATCAGTGCGGGCAGACGGAAAAAGCTGACGCCGAGTTCAGCCAAATAGCCTACGACCGGCACGCGATACAACTGTCTGAGACGCGCTTTGGCATTCAAGCCGGAAACCGGGACGGCTTGCGAATGCCCTTCCGGAGAGAACCTGAGCTTCGCGAGAATGTCGACCTTATTAAGCCGGCCAGAGCGCAGCGCGTTCAGGAATTGCGCATAGCCCGCATCATCGGGCTCTCGCTTCAGGATTCCGCGATAGGCATTCCGTACAAAAGTGCGATCGTTAAAGCCAACAAAATCCGCAACGTCATAAGCTTCCTTCGTCTGAAAATCAGGTTCCAAAGAAAACTCGTTGGTCATGCCCCCGGTGGGCACTCCGATTTCGCCGCCGCTGGTATTCAGCAGCCGGTAAAGAATCGCCGCCGTATCGATCAGAGAATTTGCACGTCGCTCTTCAGCGCGCGCACGAATGCGATCCATTAATTCGCCAAGATCGATTTCGTCCGGCCGTTCTTCGGTTTTGGGGATTTCAGTAATCAAATGAAAACTCCAGCCGGGTAATTATCCTGCTTGAACAAGCTGTGTCAATTTCTCGTCCGGTTTGGCCGCCAGTGGGGCTATTGACCGTCGCGCAGCCACCGTCGCGTGGAGATTGGTCACGCCGTCCATTCTGGCGCCGCTCACCACCCGGAAGAACAAAGCGCCGTCCAGCCAGTCGAAACTAATTGCGTCCAAACTGTGAGAGGCTACGGTGATTGAATACGAGTCCGGCGCCAGCCAACATTCAAAGCGAAAAGTAATCTCGAAAACTTCGCCGCGCTTCACTTCGCCGAACGAGAGACCCTGCAGTTCAGTATTGGTTCCGTAGATGTGGATGCCGTGGCGGTTCCGAATCAGAAACCCGAAGACTGGTTCTTCGACGTCCTTTTCGAAAGCGACTCGCAAACGCACCGTCACGGGTTCGCCGCTTTCCACCAATTCGACGCGTTGCCGAGCCGAATCGAACAACTCGACGGAGAGTACTTGCGCACTGCCATCGCCATGGCGAAAAAGCGGTGCCAGCGGAATGACGTTCTGCTCGGCAAGGGGCAGCTCTTCCGCGAACGACTCCGCGCCCATTTCCGGAGTTGCCGCTTCGTATTCCTGCTCGCGCGCCATGATTATTTTCTGATAACGATTCAAAACGTCGGGCGGATCACCGTCAGCGATCATCTGGCCGCCATTCAAAAGGATCGCGCGCGAGCAGAGCGCGCGGATGGTTGCCGGGTCGTGCGACACAAAGAAGATCGTCACGCCGCTTTCCTGCATTTGCTTGAGCCTTCGCATGCAGCGATGCTGAAAGATCGCATCGCCGACAGCCAACGCTTCATCCACGATTAAAATGTCAGGGGATGCACTGATCGCGATCGAGAACGCCAAGCGCACGTACATGCCGCTCGAGTAAGTCTTGACTGGCTGATAAATGAACTGTCCAATCTCTGCGAAGCGTTCGATTTCAGGAAGCAAGTTCTCGGTTTCGCGACGCGAGAAGCCCATTAACGATGCATTCAGAAAACAGTTTTCGATGCCGGTGAATTCCGGATTGAAACCGGCGCCCAGCTCCAGCAGCGCGGCGATTCTTCCTTCGTAATGTACGTCGCCATGCGTCGGCTCGAGCGTGCCCGTGATAATTTGCAGCAGCGTCGATTTGCCGCTTCCGTTCGGCCCGATGATGCCGGTTGTGGTTCCCTTCTCGATTTCGAATGAGATGTCTTTGAGCGCCCAAAACTCCTGATGCCGCTTCATCCGGCCACGTGTCAAAGACTCTTTCAGGCGGTCGGCGGGCGTCGCATAAATGCGATATTGCTTGGAAACATTTTCGACGCGTAGGGCAGTAGTCATGAGCTTGGTTGTTGAGATTAAGCGATGCCACGCACCGCGACAAGCCGAGGGATGATTAGGAAGTGGGACGAAAGGTCAGGAACCAGTTAAGGACGTTTAGAGCCGGAGATTTCGAACATTAGCGGTTTTGATTCGTCACTCCACGGTCCGTCGATCTCGAAGCGACACCTGTTTATTAGCTTGTAAGAACCCGGCGGCAGCGGGCCGTACCAATCTTTCAAAATTATCGCCGTTGGCCAGGTTTGGGTCGGTTCAAGGATTATGTCATTTACGATTTCGACGAGCCGCGGGTTCGTCTCCTTCGCGGCGAGACGCTGCTTCATGTCGTCGCGATACGGAATCAATTTTCCATCCCGAAACAGTTGAGGCCGGTTACCGTATACGCGATCGATCACGTTCAATCTAAACGTCTGATTCGAATTGTTCACCACTTGAACTATGACGGCTGCTTCTGGCGTCACTTGATAGATTCCATTTTTCTTCGTGAGCGATTCTTCGGGCGCTAATTCGATTGTGACGTCTGGCGGAATTGGTGAAGCCGCTGGTCGCGGTATGACTTCGAAGTAGACCGGATTAGAAACGACCCAGTCACCTTCCCAAGCGAACTGCTTTCTAACGGTAAGTTGATAACGTGCCGGTGGAAGAGGATCGTACCAATCGTCCAAATTTATGAAAGCCAAACGATTCTCTTGGCCCACTTTTACAGTTACGCCCACAACACTTCCAGAGTGTGGTTCGACTTCTGCCCTTTTTGTTAGCTCAACTGCTTTTTCGCTGTAGGACATCAACTGTCCATCTTTCATGAGTTGGGGACGATAATCGTAATATGGACTAGTAATCCCGAGCCGCAGTGTTTCCGAAGAATTCTGCGTAATGAATAATTCAAAGCCGATGTAATCTTTGACTTTGTATGGAGCCGGCGTGTCGGTTCCTGATTCTCGAGGAACGTCCCGCGGACTGGACGCTAAACGAAGGCTAATGAATGTGGGATGCTTTAGTAGTTCGGCAATACGTTTATTGCGAGCTACTTCTTCTTCGGTCGGATGATAAACGCCGCGTTCATCGACGGTGGCTTGACCAAGCGCCGAGAGGGACGACGCCAACACTACTAAGCAGGTCACTAAAAGCTTCTTCATTTCTTACGTGCTATTGATCGTCGACAGCATTCGCGGCGTGCTTGGCGAATTCACGGCTCCATTTCCGCATTTCATCCTTCTCTCGCTCGAAGCGTTGATCTTGGCCGAGTGCTCTTTCCTCAGGTGAGGAACCGGCCTCGACCCGGCTACTTACAAACACGAGAAGTTTTCCTTTTATAAAGACAACTTTCGATTCTGCGAAGCCCCAAGCATACCCATCGTCACCGAAATCTTTTAGCTGCGTTCTATCGCGCTCGTATCTTACGAAGTCTTCCAATGCTGCTCGTGCATCCGTTGCTGACTTGTAAGGCATAACCGAAATCTTGATGGCTTTGTTGGGCGAATACCAATACTGAATGAGCACATTCTCACCTTTCACGACGGGTTCTCCACGGTCGTGTGTCCATCCCGGCAACACTTTTTCCAGATGCCGACTAAACTTGTCATCAAGCTTGTCCAGGTCCGATTGTGCGACTATCTTGGCGGATGCAACTGTAAGAACGCAGAGCACAGACACTGCAATAAATAAATTTCTCATGATCACCTCCGAATGGATCAGTTAGGTCGCGGGGGCAGGTTTCGGTATTCCGAAGAGTACACGAAGCCAAACACGACCGCAGCATAATCACCGTTTGCATTAAGAGTATTGGTCCAGTTATCCCAGCCAGTCTGGTCGGGGATCCGATCGAGAAACGTCCTGTAGCACCAGTAAACAAATCTGCGGTTGTATTCGGGCCCCGTACCGCTAGCCATAACTGGATCTTCCTGTGCGATACGCTGACGAAATTCGTCCGACCACAAAAACCCGAGTGCAACATTGCACACCGTCCTCGATCGGCAGTTCCAATCGAACATGCATTGCGCAACATTGCTAGTCCAATTGTTCCACCCGATGGAATCAGGCGATCTCCTGAGAATGTCCCAGTAGAAATATCTTACTAATTCGCGGGAGCTGTCATTACGGTTCGTGGACAATGAGTTTTCTCCTGGACAAGGGATATCGGGATTACTTGTCCAATTGCCTTGCATTGTGACCATCGGCGCAGTGGTCGCTTGTCCGATTCGCAACCCTGGTGGGGCGAGTGTGTAACGGATACGATGGCGGTCGGGATCGAAAACGACGAGTCCGCCCCAATTCCAATTCAGTTTTCCGATCGGCCTTTGGAGAGGTGGATGCGCAGGGTCGTTGCCCGTGAAGTAAACCACATAGGTCTCAAAGCGATCGTCTTCATAAAAGGTATCCCTGAACAAGTAATGCAGCGGCGGCGACGTTAGGGCACTCCCAGGCGAATCGTGAGCCGCAATTCCAAAGGTGCTTCCGGGGAACACCGGCGACCCTAACACTGAGAAATAGTTGATCGCCAACAATTCGGTGCTTAAAGGATCTCCATCCAATTGCCAACCTGAAGCTACGTTGCTTTCCTCCGTTCGTATCGTCTTGCACCTTGATCCCATGTCGAAGCGCTTTTGGAACATACTGATAGCCTGGACGAACTTTACGCCGCTCTTGGAAGGATCTGAAATGAGCGTCGGAGGAGCTTGGACCTGCGCCTGCAATGTCATACCCGGTTCGCCATAAGGGCATCCAACGTCGTACCACCATAAGAGCTCAGCGAGACCCATGTGTTGACTGCATTGGCCCGGCGAGTTGATCCGATCACTGGTTTGGTCGCCGGTAAAGCTAATTAGTGTAGGCAGTACTGAATTAATCGTGACAGATCCAGTCGCTGTAAGACCGCTCTTTGTGTATGAAACGGTCGCAGTTACGGTTCCTGTATCGACCGTCTTGAGATTGACTGATGATGTATTACCGCCGGAAATGATCGTGCACAATTGCGTCGGCGCGCATGTCCACGCGTAGGTTCCACCGACAAACGCGCCGGGAAGCGGAGTAGCTTGCAACGCGACGTCCGCGCCGAGCAAAGCATTCTGCGTCGTTCCGTTAAGATATCCGCCCACTCTGCCACTGGTTATTTTGATGTCCGATGGAACGTTAAAAGTGAAGTCATCGAATCCGATACCAAGAACGTCCGTGATATTTCGAATTACCACTTTACTGATGTTGTCCATTGAGCCGAAAGTCCAACCCACAGTCCTCATGCCGTTGCCATAAACGGGATAGCTGGCGTACAGCGATCCGTTGCGGTAAACATCAATAATCGCAAACTGGTCGAAGAATACATCCACGCCAATCATGTAAAAGGTGAGGTTGTTTACCGGCTGCGCAAAGTCAATAATCGTTGCTCCTCCATCGTCCGGTTTTGTAGCTATGTAATTTGGTGGCGATGTCGTCGAACAAGGCCCACACGTTTGGTAGGTGTGTACCGGATGAAGTGGATTTCCAGAAGAGAATCTCACGCCATACGAACCAGAATAAGGCTGAAACTGATCGGTGAAGTTGGTATTGTTCGGCAGTTCATCGAACGTGATCCGCGCCGGTAAGTTGACTGAACCGGCCGTAGCGTAACTTTCCGCCGATGCGCAATTCCACATGTCGTCACAAACCGTCAGCGTGACCGTGTAAGCTCCAGAAGTCGCGTAGCTGTGATTAGGATTCGCGCCGCTGCCGTAGGTGCCGTCGCCAAAACTCCAATAGTAATAGATTATCGGTCCCTCGAAGCTCCACGAATCGTTACCGTCGAACGCAATGTTCTGGCCGGTAGTTGTGACATATGGACCGCCTGGAGCTGCTGTCGGAGATTGCCAACTATCACTGGTTTGGCACGACGCATCTTGAGCCGTGATAAGTCTCGGCGAGCAAACAATTACGCACAGAATTGCGAAAACGATCGTCGACGAGCGAGAACGCGTGAGCTGAAGGACATGGGCTGCCTCCTGAGAAAACGCAACGAGTCAGCGGGAATCAACTTACGAGGGTCGCGAGGAAGCTGTTAGCGCTACGATATAGGACGCGCGCGCACGATATACCTGACGTATTTGACTGTCAATAGAAGTTTTAACGGCTAGCAATTCTTGCAGCTACTCCGGGAAAGAAAGAAAAACCCGCGCGAGTTTCATCGCGCGGGTTTGTTCTGACCAACGAAATTACTCGTACTAGGGATTGATGGTAATGCGCGGTGGCGTATCGCCGGGAGTTGGCCGGCTCGTGGCTGTACCGACTTTGACAACTACTGGGAGATCGCCGCGATCCATAGTGGACGTCAGAGTGAAATACACAAAGTCAAATCCAGGCTGTTCAGAGCTACTGATCCTGCCGGGCACCAAACTCGTAGTTCCGACAACCACACTCGCCGCGCTGGCGGTTGTGGCTCGGACCCCTGTTACGGAAAGACGAAGCACAGTCGGAACCGGGCTGCCAGTGCTGTTGGGAGTCGTGACGTCGTATGAGGACTGGACGATGCAGGCTCCCAGCGTAAGTGGATCCTGTTCAAACGTTGCGTTGCAGACCATCGCCCGCCCACCGGGTCCGCCCACGGGTGGATCTGTAAAAATGTCTGGCTGCGCCGACACGACCGCAATGTTGCCCCGAATTACTGTACCGTTGTTATTGATAACCAGCGGATAGATTCCAGGCGGCAATCCAATCGGCACGACGAACTGAATTGCCGTCGCACTGACTGAATACATTCCGCAAGCTGCTCCGCGAACGGATACTGAAACACCCTTCAACTCGACCGGCAGCGGCGGCCCGTATTGCAACTCGGACGCATTCGCGGTTGCGCCAGCCGAGGGCGCCAGAGACACTGTCGCATTGAGGATCGAAAGCTCGCCGGCTGCTAGTCCCGGCGCGATCAAGGGGCCAGTCGGGCTGCCGGTCGGACTCGGACTCGGGCTCGGACTCGGCGATGCGGTTGGACTGCCGGTCGGCGTAGGCGAAGCCGGCGCCACTGGGATCAAACTAGCACCGGTGAACAACGAAATAGTTCCTGTGGATTCGGTCGTGTTCGGCGGCAAAAGGTTATAGAAAACTTCAGCACCCAAATCGGCGTTTCCGCCGCCTAGTTCTGCTCCACCCATTGAGAACACAATGCGGCGGCGCGAGTTACTCGCCAGGGAATTCACTGGCGCCAGCACGAGCGTGGCGCTGATGTTGGTGATCCGCGTAAATGGTCCGGCACTCATCGACGGGAAAGTCAGCGGCACCGCGAATACTTGTGACACGCGCGCAGCGTTGAGTCCGGTGCTGTCCTGATCCGTGGTTGGGAATGTTCCATCCGGCTTAAAGTTCAAGGCCGAAGTGAATATTACCGTTCCCGGTGTACTGCCCGTGTAGTCTGTGAATGTCGGGAAGTGATTAATATCACCCGGAGCTACCAGGGCGCGCGGTCCCACTTGGGCAAACGTATCGCTCACCGCATCATAGACAAACGTCACCAGAAAATCAGTATTGGTTGCTGAGTTCGCTTTCGGATCGCTTGCCAGCGAATCGAGTGCGACGTACCTGCCGTCGCGACTGAGCCGCCGTCCGAAAGCGAAATTGTTTGCCGGCTTCAGGATAGTTCCGGAAGTGGAATCAACGGGATCCTTCGTCCGCGTGACCTGCTTCATGTTGCTGGCCGTCGCGCCATTGAACGCCACCAGATAAACTTCGGCGTTCAAGTCTGCGTTATTTGGGTTAGCCGATGGCGTTAAGTCAGCGTCTGAATAAAACGCGATACTGTACAATCCACCCGTCCCGCCAATCGCCGGATAATCGTTGAAGGTTCCCGGCACAAAAGGATTCGATGAAGATTTTGTGTTGGTGATCTGCGTGAACACACCTGTGCCCCGGGTGAAAGTAAAGATTTCCGGGTCGGGCGCAGGCGCTCCGGCATCAACGTTGCCGCCGGCCACCAGATCGCGCGTCGAGCAAAATGCAATCACTTGCCCATCATCGCTAATTGAGGCGTCGCGATTGTCGTCAGCAATGAATGGCGCTTGCGTAGCCCCGCCCGGCAGCGGTGGGCGGCTGGCTGGCGTATTCGTAACGCGGGTAAACGTACCGGTACTCAAATCCTGGAAGGGAATGTCCGCTCCCTGAGACAAGTCAGCAACTTCAGGCACGGTGAACTGGTAGGTCCACAGTTCCATATTCATGTCGGTATTAGTCGGCGAACCCGGATCAGTGCCGTCGAACGACTTCGGCGTCACCGGCGCGTTCGAACTGAAGACAATGGTGTAAGTGCGCGATCCTCCGGACAAGGCCGGGTCAGCGCTAATCATTGGCCGCTTGTTCGCAATCTCGATCTTCACGCTGCTGAACGCAATCGGCGTCGGCGTCGGACTTGCAGTTGGCGTAGCGGTAGCTGTCGGTGATGCACTCGGTGAGGGACTTGGGCTGGGACTCGGGCTGGGACTCGGCGACGGAGTTGGCGTGGGATTGAGAACACTTCGAGTATCCGTCAGCTGGAAGACCCTGCGCTGCGCGTAATCATAGAGAAAAATCTCGCTATTGCCGTCAGTGTTGCTGGGGTTACGCTGGGTTTGTCCCGGCTTGAACGTCGCCGCGTCGGCGGTCGCTTCGAATACAACGAAACGTCCATTGGCCGAGATGTCTGTGGCAAACGAGTCGCGAGTGGCCTTAGTTACCTGCGCCAAAAATGCATCGGGAGTTGAACTGGATGTGCTTTGTGCGGAACCGAGTGCACCTGCGATCAACATGCACGCCGCCGCCGCACACAAAAACGCGAATATGAGTCTAAACATTAAGATACCAATAAATAATCAGCTGGCTCACCTGGGGATTGAGCGAAAATATAGAAACCGCAGTTTTTTGCGCGGTCAGAGTCCGACATTGTAATGGTTAGGCTTGACCATCGCAAGCGGGCTATCCGCTCAAATCAGACGGCGGTTTGACGCGAAAATCCAGGCACTGGTTGCCGTTAGCGGAAGCCCTGACCAATCTTCTCAGTGCCAAATGTGCCGATTCCGTTAAGGCGAAACGCGAACACAGTCCGGTTCTCATCGCGCAAGCCCACATTAAAAGTGTAATTCTGCACGGTGATGGCGCAGCACTTCCACGCATAACCCAGAGTCGCCGTGGAGCTAATCAGCGAGCGATTGCCCGCGAATGGATGCTTCTGAAAATCGAAAAACATCGACATGCCACCGAACAAGCCGTGCTCGCGATTGCCGAGGAAAATCGAAGGACTCCACTGCGATCCTCGCAGCGTCCCCGGCTCTTTGCCCAGCGCGTTTGCGTACTGCCGCAGTCCGGGTACCAACTCAACCGCGCGGGTGTAATAAAAAGTGGCAAACGCTTCGATCAAGTTTGCCCGATTGTAACCGACCGTCGCGGCCATGGCGCGCAGGCCGCCGCCCCGCGTGTCGATGTCGGCGCGATAGTCCCCGAACAAGTGCTGCGTCGGTCGATAGCGAGCATCGATATTCAAGGGCGAGAACCGGCGCGGCACGGCGCCGTAACTGAATGCCGAGAATGTGTCGATGGGATAGAACTGGTTGCGCTGTCCCGGGATCAACGCGCCGCCAAAATACGGATCGAAAAAGTATTTGCCGCGAATGGTAATGGTCAGCGCTTCATAAGGCTGGGTCGCGAGCGAATCTTTGGCACGCGTCAGGCGAGCAGCTTTCGGGCCTACACTCTCCGTTGAGCGGCGAGTGAAAAAGCGGTTCGTCAGTCCGTACTCGATCTCGTTGGTGTCGGCGATGGCATCGACGTAGTCGAAGCGAATGATGCGATCGAAATCATCAATGCCCGCGATGCGGCGATAGATAATGTAGGGTTCGATCACGTGTCTGAAGCGAACCGAGCCATCGCCGTGACGAAAATTGCGCGCCAGCGCCGGCGGCCGCAAGTCCAGCTCGAACTCGCCATAGCCGCGCACGATGTCGCGCGACGAAACTAACTTGGTGACGGCATCGATTGAATTGGAATAGTAGGTTGCGCGCAGACCCCCGGTCGCCGTCAGCGACCAGCCGCTAAAACTGAACGGCACCGTCACTACCGGATGAAAATCGAAACGCTGCACAATCGACGGTGTGAAAATCGGATCGCGTCCGGCCTCCAGACGAAATAACGTCAGGTCGGACGCCGTCTCTTTACGGCTGACGCCTTCGACACCGGCTTCCCAGGAAAGATATGCCGGGAGCTTTTTCAGCCAACGCACAATCGAGGGGCGGCGGTCAAAAGTCACGCTTGGCAATTCGCGAATGCGAATCTGAGAATTCTGCAGCGATGTCGCTTGCGAATTCATCCGAAAGTTGAAGCTATAAGCGTCGTAGCTCTTGTTGATGAAAACCTGCGAACGCTCTTCCGGAGAAATTGCCTGCTGCACTGAATCTGAAAAGACCTGCCGAAAGGCCAGGTTTGAAGTAATGTTAACGTCGGCCGCTGCCAAAAACCCGTTGGGAAAATAATGGACTGAGTCGACGTAAAAGCTCGAGCCACCCTGATCGGGATTTTGCGCGTCAGCTTTATGACCCAGCACCCGATCCTTCACGATAAAGAATCCCAGATTGAAAAATGAGCGAGAGTTCGCGCGCGTGCGCAAATCGCCGCCGATGCCATAGCCGCGCTTGGAATACAAATCCGCGCGGAGAGTGAAGTCTGCCGACCGGCCGAGCGTGAGATAGTAGGCCTCGGAAATTCGAAAGCCTTTCTCTCCCGAGGAACTGATAGTAGGCGTCAGAAAACCCGAGGCGCGATCCTGATGCTTCAATGAAAGTGAAGCGTAGGGCGTATATATGATCGGCACGTGCTTGATGCGAAACGAAGCCGAATGAATGCGCACGCGATCGCCAGTTTTGATCGTCGCTTTCTTGGCGCGGAAGCTCCATTTCGGGACTTCTTCTTCGCACGCGGTAATTTCGCCGTTGTAAACGATGATCGTGGTCAAGTTAATTCTTTCGACGCGATCCGCGGTGAAATACATGCGCGTGCCGTCCTGGGTCTGATTCGTGTAGCCCGTCGAGTTTTCAAAGAAGCCGGTCTTTTTCTGGTAATTCCATTCGGCGTGACTGCCGGTAATGCGCTGCTGATCGCCTTGATCGAAAACTACGTTACCGTCAGCGACGGCCATGTTGGTCGCGTCATAGACCGTGATCTTGTCCGCCTGCAAACGATATGTGCCGATGCGGGCATCAACGTTACCTTCGCAAACGGTCACGCGCGCCTCTTTCGGGCCGGAGAAGCTTTCTTTGTTGCAGCTTACATCGAGAACATCGGTGGCTTGCGCGCCGGGCGGCTGGGTGCTGGCGGCCGGACGAATCGGCTGATCCTGGTGCAGCGGATTTACATTCGGGATATCAGTGATCGGATTTTCGACTTTGCGATCGACGGGATTTGTCTGCTGCGCTTGGGCCAGACCAGCAAAACAAAGAAGGACAACAACAGAAAGGACGGAAAGAATAAAGGGGACGCCGCATGATCGGCACTGAATCCTGTTCGTATTTTCCTCTCCCTTTGGGAGTGGGAAGGGGTGAGGGCTTACCGCCGAAACGAATTGCTCTTGAACCTGTTTCCTCACTTGACGGGGTTTAAGATGGCAGAAAATTATTTTTCTTCTAACC
Organism: Pyrinomonadaceae bacterium; assembly: GCA_035606795.1. Lineage (GTDB taxonomy): Bacteria > Acidobacteriota > Blastocatellia > Pyrinomonadales > Pyrinomonadaceae > UBA11740. Next base: position 3,599 of record DATNEI010000130.1, on the reverse strand, counting down.
GAGCGCTGGCTTCGCCCCTCACCTAACGCTCTCCCAAAGGGAGAGGAGCGGCCCTCTTAATAGTCAATCGCGCCTCCTGCGAAGCAAGGATCGCCGCAGCAGGCGCGCGTTTTTCACTAAGCAAGCGCGCCGATGCTAACATGCGCGGCGGTTCACAAGCTAGTTTGCGATTGGTTGATTGCGGATATTTTCCATTTGTCATTTGGCATTTCTCATTTGGTCATTCGTAACCTCGATGTGCGTTCCTGTCAGTCACAGAATAATAACTACCGGAAGTAGTGACGCCCCGCCTGGAATGGCCAAATGACAAATGTCAAATGACAAATGGAAAATGAAGTCGCTCCGACTGATGATCGTCGCCGGCGAAGCCTCGGGTGACGCTCACGGCGCCAGCCTGGTCAATGCACTGCGCGAAGCAACTCCTGAAATTAACTTCGAATTTTTCGGCGCGACCGGCTTGCGGATGCGCGCTGCGGCGGTTGAATCGATCGTCGACACGGACAAACTTTCCCTTATGGGTCTGTGGGAAATCGGAACTGCGCTGCCGAAATTTCTCGACGCGTATCGGCGGCTGAAAGTTGCAGCGACGGAGCGAAATCCTGACGCGGTCGTTCTCATCGATTGGCCAGAGTTCAATTTGCGGCTGGCGCGTTGGCTTCATCGCCGCGGTACGCGCGTCATTTATTACATCAGTCCCCAGCTCTGGGCCTGGCGTTCGTATCGCGCCAGGAGTATCCGTCGCGACGTGGACTTGCTCCTTTCGATTCTGCCCTTCGAAAAGGAGTGGTACGCGAGCCGTGGGATAACTAACGTCGAATATGTCGGCCACCCACTCGCGGGAAACGTAGTCGCGGCCTACGATCGCAATGAGTTTTGCCGGCGTCACAATCTCGATCCAAATAGCCCGATTATCAGTCTGCTGCCCGGCAGTCGTCACAAAGAACTTGCGCGCATCCTGCCACCCATGATCGACGCGGCAGCAAACATTTCGAAGCAACGGGCTGACATTCAATTTGTGCTGGTCATCGCGCCGAATCGCGATCCGAAAGAGGCGCAGGAAATCATTTCAGCGCATGACCCACCGCTCGCGAATCTCCGCTTGATTCATCATGGGACTCGCGAAGCGCTTGCCGCGTCGGACGCAGCCGCGATTGCCAGCGGGACTGCAACTTTGGAAGCTGCACTGCTCGGCACACCAATGGTTATTGTCTACAAAGAATCGCCGATCAATTGGCACGTGCTCGGCAAGCTGATTAACGTCGAGAATTACGGTCTCGTGAATCTCATTGCCGGCCGCACAGTCGTAACTGAACTGATGCAGCAAGACTGCAATGGCGAACGAATGGCGAAAGAGCTACTCGATTTGCTGCCTTCTGAACGCAATTCTTCTCTCCGCGGGGAATTACAAAGAATCGCAGGAAGGCTGGGCGAGGCGGGTGCTTCACAACGCGCGGCGGAAAAGATTCTCTCATTCATTCAATCAACGACACCATCATCGTAATTGCTTCGACGACTGCCTGCGACAGCCCGTCGAATTCTTCAGCAAGTGAATTCATTCCGGTCACAAAACAGTCACATTGCGTGTTGTCGCTCCGCGATTGAGTAGATAGAATCGAACTTGCTCAACAACCCCACTCCTGAGCAAGTAAGGCCCCGATAATAATTTAGAGGAGACGAATAGTTCCCCTTGAGTGTGCCAAAAATATCCCCCTGCTTACTTGTGCTCGGCTTTGCGTTGTCGCTGACGGCCAGCATCGCTGCCCAAACCAACAACCCAGACGATCGTCCCCGTTACTCGGTCAAGAAAACGGTTGCGGTTACTCCGAAAGTTCGCGAGGTCGCGCCTGAGACTGAAACCGCAACAACCTCGGCGGCAAAGTTGCCGAGCACCGCGGCCCTCGAGACTCAGTTTCACGATCAGTTGCTGATGACGCTTAACTCACACGTGGGCGCGTCGTATCACTTCAACACCACCGGACCCAACACGTTCGATTGTTCGGGGTTAGTGTGGCGAGCGTTTCAGGAGATCGGCATCGATTTTCAGCGTGGACCCGCGCGGTCGTACTGGGCAACGTTTAGCGCTCCGGCCAAAGGCGAAGAGTTCAAGTTTGGCAACATGGTTTTCTTTAGCGGTCTGGCCCACGTCGGCATCGTGGTTGACGAGAAGGGTTTCTACCACTCAGCGCGCCACGGCGGTGTGATGTACTCGCCGTTTAATGATTACTGGCTGTCGAGGATTGATGGTTTTCGTCGCGTGCCGCTGGCGGGATTGCAAACGATTTCGCCCGAGAAGCGCCAACCAAAGCCGACTGCGACGATTCCGATCGCTGACGATCTGAATCCGCGCTAGCGCGAACACAATTCGGAAAAGTAAAAGCCGCTGCGACTGATCGCGGCGGCTTTCGATTTCGGTGCGGTAGATGCTAATGGAGTCAGTACCGGGAGCGATAGCGACCGGGTACCCCATTAATACAGAATACCCGATCGCTATCCCTCCCGGTACTGACTCCATTAGCTCTTAAACACGAACCCGGGATGTCGATCTCTTTCCTTCTTCTCCCACACGGCGACGATCTTGTCGATCGCGATGTAGCAAATCTCGCCTTCCTGATCTTTCAGTTGTAAGACGCCGCCGCTAACGCTGATGCACTCGCCGCGCAGACTCGCTGCGCCCGAACAAACTACGTCAATTTCGCGCCCAATCAATCTGGAAAGAAGTTGTTCCATATCAGCTAGTCATCGCCATTACGAAACGTTATCTGCACCAGAGGCAAAACTGTGGGGTCACCCTGTTGGCTGCGCTCGAACGCAAGCAGGTCATAGTAAGCGCAACGCTCACGCGCGGGAAACTGACGACAGGTGAGGGGCCGCACTTCGTAGATCGTGCAGCGCCGGGTTTCGGGATTAAGAAACTTGCACGCTTCGCCGAAGATCGGATCCTTTTTGCGGCGCAGAACCTGCTCGCCTTGCCAGGTTGTGGTGAAACGCTTTTCGGCGACGGCGTAATCAACCTCAAAATGTCGCGCCAGACGTTTGATGTCGCGCGGAGTGACTTGCACACGCTCGTAGATCGCGCAGCAGTACGCGGGACAGGTCGAACAGTTGTAGTAACTTCTTTTGGTTGGTTTAGCTGAGATTCCCATGCCTCGATTCCGGAGGTGTCAGAAGCCCGACCGTCAGGGAGGGCAACTTTGGTATGCACCCGGTTGTATCAAAACTTAACTCGCCCTCTCTCACGGTCGGGCTTCTGACCCACCTATCGTCGCTTCGATTTCTTATATTCCTTCAAGAGTAGTTTCATGAACTCCTCGCGTCGGTCATACAAACGCCGGGGCGGCCGCGGTTCGTGTCTCGCCAAAGCATACGCCGTTAGGATGGGCAGCGCGACTGTCGAATCCAGATAGCACACCACTGCGTCAGGTAACCGATCAGGATCGACTTTGCCCCACGAGACGGCTTCGCCCGGCGTGGCGCCCGACAATCCACCGGTGTCCGGTCGCGCGTCGGTGACTTGCAAGAAATAATCGTGGCCACGCTCGTCAATGCCAAGCACTTCCTGAATCTGCGGCTCAGTCTGCAACGCGAAGTTCTTCGGCGAT
>DATNEI010000095.1:0-9384 GCA_035606795.1 Pyrinomonadaceae bacterium | reverse complement strand
TCGGAGTCGAGATTGTGCGCGCCGCGCTGGCGATAACAGGGTAGTCACGCTTGATAATTTCGTTCTCGCAAATCTCCGTCAGCGTCACCGATGCGCCAATCACCAATCCCTGAACCCCGGCACCCGACACCTGATTAAGTTCAGGCAAACGCATCACAGAGATGACGGTCTTCGGCATCTGTTGCCGCCGCTTCATGTTTGGATAGAGATCGGTTCCGCCCGCGACAAACTGCGCTTCCGGCCCTCCGTCGGCGACAATCTTTACCGCCTCCGCGAGGGTGCGCGGGACGCGATAAGAGAATTTGGGAAGTCGCATCATAAGAAGCGTAAGTCTACTTCGAGCCCGAGGGTTTCGCCACGTCGCGTCGCACATACAACAACAAATCCACGCCCGGGCGCAGGCTGAAGCTGCCATTCGGATTTCGATCAGGGAAGATGCGTGGATCGTTTAGCTTGCTGGAATCAATCTGCTGATATTTGTCCCCGAACGTCGCTTTGATGTCTTCTTCCTGTCCGGTCTCGGCGATGATTACGGGCTCGCTCGTGGCGACTACCTTCCCATAGTAACCGACGCGTTTGTAATCGCGGAAGTACCAGGGCAGCGGCCAATACTCGGGCGATACGATGGCGACTCCAGTGTCGTAACCCGTCTTCATCTGGTTAGCGACGCGATCGATTTGTTCCAGCATCACCAGCGTCTCGCGACGCGTATGCGCGTAAACATAGACGTACTTGTCGTCGTCATAATGAACAAAATTCAGTTGGTACATCTGATAGCCGCAAAAGGCGAAAATCAGGATTGCCGGCGCGAGAAAGAACCAGGGCTGCTGAAACTCGCGCAGCTTCTGATAAAAGACATCCAGGGCGTAACCACTCGTAACCGCCAGCGGCACGATGAAATTCAAACCAATCCAGGGCGTCTTGTATCCCACGAGCGAATACGCGGCGAGCAATCCGAACGAGAATTGGGCAATGAAGACAGCGAAGCGATTGTCCGCGCGCCAAACCGCTATGAGCGTACTGATGCCTCCCAGAAAGACGAGGACTCCTTCTTCCTGAATTAGCCAAACGAGATACTGCGACCACGGATGTTCGTGTTCATGGGTCCGCTTGCGCCACAAGCTCAATGTCAGCAGCGCGTCGTTAACGCCTTTCGGATAATTCTTGAAGAACGACGAATAGAACAGAACGTTCACGACGATAAAGACGGTGAAGGCAATCAAAGCGACGGTCGCAACTGAAACCGGTCCGCCAAAGCGCTCCAGGAATCCGGTCGATGCGTCAGCCTCTGGAGAGTTCTGAGGGCGGAACTTGTCACGCAACCAGAAGTAAGCAGTTGTCGTTAACAGCGCAATCAAGAGCACCGGTGCGTTGATGATCCAGGTTTCTTTCGTGGCGGTCATCAGCGCCGCAGAGATGGCGCCGAGAATCACATACACGCTCGCGCCGGTGTCGTAGTACTTGAGAGCGGCCACGATGATTCCGAGCGTGAAGAATGCAAACAAGGTTTCGTGAATGAAATACCGCGACAGGTAAACGGCGCCCGGCGAGATGGCGATGAGCGCGGCTGCCGACAACGCGCCAATGGTCCCGAGACGCTGGCGCAACAACAGCGCGAGCACAATCGTGCCAATGCCGAACGCTACGGTGACGAGACGGATGTTGAAGGTCGTCAGTCCGTACGTGTCGCGCGCAGAGACACCCCCAAAAAATCTCGCGACCCAGGGAATGATGGCAGCGAAATAGTAGAGCGTGGGCCCGTGATAGTTGCTCGGATCGTAGGTGTAGGTGCCGTTGCGAACCAGCGAGACGAGAAAGTTCCCGTTAACGCCTTCATCGTGATGGAGCGGAACCAGACTCAAAGAAAACAGGCGCAGGATGGCTCCGACGGCTATGACCGCGGCCGCTGAGATTTGCCACGCGCGCTCGGAGATTCCGCCGTTAGCATTGTCTTCAACACCAACGGCACTCACTTTCCGGGGCGGCAACTTCTTATTTCGTGATTTTGTAGAGGTGGTAGTCACCAACGTTTGCGACTTCCGAGTACAGCGCGAAGAACGCCGTGTTCGCTTTTACGGTTGAAAACTCCTGTGGACCGATCACAACATAATCGACTCTGTATTTGGCGAGCAAGGCGACAGCGCCGGTTGAGCCCGCATAGATTTGTTTTATGTCCTGCTCCCGCGGCCCAAACTCCAGACCGTGCGTCCAGATGTGACCGGGATAACCCATGATTGACTTGCGCCCCGTCAAATAAACCGGTGTGTTGTGAATGGGCGCGTGCAAGATGGTGGCGGTTGGCGGCGTAACTTGCTTGATGGATTCAGCAAACGCGATACCGTCGCGATCGAATTCACCGTACTGGCCTTGTTGAATAAGCAGGGGAAAGATATCGAGCGCGCCGGCCAGTGTCATCATCACCAGCAGACTTACCGCCAGGACTTTCTGTCCCACGTGCTGTTCCCACAGCCGCGCCAGTAACAAAGCGACAATGGGGGCTGAGACAATCCACCAGTAGAAAAGCATCTTGATGTTGTCCCACACCCACGGCGCCAGCTTCACGAAATTGGGCACGAAGAACGCCATCGTGAACGGAAGATAAAACAGCAGCAGCTTTCGTGGGACCAGATAATCGTCCGGTTTCCAAACCAGCGCGAATACGAGCAGAGGAATAAACAAGCCGGTGTTCTTGAACCAGAACCAGGCGACGTACGGCGCGCGTTGAAACCACTTCGTGAACGGCGGCACGCTCTCAATTGGTTGTGAGCCGACAGGTTTCGAGCCAAACATCTCTTGCTGATCGCTGTCCCATCCGAATTGCCACGCGATGAAGCTCTGCGTTTTGATCGCGCTCTTGTGCGTGGACCAAAGAATTTGCGGTCCGCCGATGATGATCGCCGCGACAAAAAAACAGAGCCACATTCGTAAATGAGGCCACGGCAAAAAAAAGTAGAGGTTGACGATTACACCAACGAGCAGTACCACGAATGCGATCTTAATCAAGATTGATCCGGTTGCTTCGTAATTTGCCGCGAGGAGGAAAAGAAGCACACCGATCACAATCGCAAGGCCATACGCCATCCACGCGCGACGATAAACCCAGGGCACGAGGAACGCAGCCACCATCAACAAAGTGATAAAGCTGTGCGCGTGAATTAGTGGCAGCAGCCCTGCGATGACGCCGGCAGCGATCATCTTTGAACTGACGCGGAGACGGGGAGACGCGGAGACACGGGGACCCGTTTTCTTGTTTTTCGATTTTTTCTCCGCGTCCCCGCGTCTCCCAATCTCCGTGTCAGTCAATGACTCCCACCACAACCTGATCACGATCACCGCCAACGGAATCCCGAGCAGGAATCCTCTTTGGGTTACCAGCAAACTCGTGATCGAGTTTCCCCAGCGCCAGGCTTTCTCGATCTCCGGAAGTATCGTGTAGGAATGGTGCAGTTGCTTCAGCACCTCTACGATGCCGCCATTAACTTTGCTGACGTCGTCCCAGAGCATGGCCCAACCGAACCCACCGTTCAGCAGGATCAACAACGGCGTCACGATCGCAGCGGTGCGATTGCGAACCAGCTTTTGCCCGAACCTGTGCAGGACTCCGACCAGAGCCACGGCGATGACATAGTTTTCTATGAAGAGCGAATCGCGCAGACTCGCGCCGGCGCGCACGAACATCGCCGAGATAAAGTCGGTAAGGAACGGATACGTAAAGCGCACGCCGGCGAAGGTTGGATCTTCGGGCGGAAAATTCTGGCCGTAAGCAAAGCGCGTAATGACGCTCAAATGAAACGGCAGATCGCCAAAATTGTTGAGGACGCCGGTGGCCATTCCGTCCGGCTGTTCCAGTAACGCGCGCCGAAAAATGAGCCACATCGCAATCGCGAAGCCGGCATAAAAAATGAAGTAGATGAAGTCCCACCGATTCGGACGCGTGCTCGCGCGACTGATGGCGCGCAGCGCTTGATTGATGTCGTCATTGACTCGCGCACGATAGTTTTTGCGCGCGAGCAGGACTAACGGAGCAGCGGTTATCACAGCCGTTAGCCCGAGAGAGGTTGCGTACAGGCCGAAAGCCGAGGCCAGCACGAAACCGATCAACCCGATCAGTGCAAAACCGATGCATGCGCCGGTGCACAGACGCGAAGCGAGCGGCTCGTCCTCTTCAAATGTGTAAGTAAGAACAAAGCCGCTCGTGATAGCGATTAGGGTGAGCAGCAGGCTGACGATCACGGCGTCATCTTAACAGATGGTGGCGGTCCAGCGAGTGCCCGAGAGGGAGGGGACTACACGTTCATGATCTCGCGTTCTTTTGATTTTGATAATTCGTCAATCTTGGTGACGAAACTGTCGGTGAGTTTCTGAATCTGGTCCAGACCGTCGCGTTCGTTGTCCTCCGAGATGGTCTTGTCTTTGAGCATCTTTTTGAGTTTCTCGTTCTCATCGCGACGAATATTGCGAATGGCCGTCCGATGCTCTTCGGCGATTTCGTGAATCTGCTTTGCGAGCTGCTTGCGCCGTTCCTCGGTCAGCGGCGGAATGGGAATGCGCACCAGTTTGCCGTCGTTGGAGGGATTCAAACCTAAATCCGCGGCCCGAATGGCCTTTTCAACGTTGCCGAGTTGCGTCTGATCCCACGGCTGCACCGTTAGCAGCTGCGGTTCGGGCGCGTGCACGGAGGCCATCTGGTTGAGCGGTGTCGGAGTGCCGTAGTAATCGACTGAGACAGTGTCCAACAGACTTACCGAAGCGCGACCGGTGCGGACCGTGGCGAGCTTTCGTTTGAAATCCTCAATCGCGCTTTCCATGCGCGGTTTGGTTTCTTTAATGATGTCTTTGTCGTTCATAACGGGGGTGAATAGTAAATGGTAAATGGTGAATAGACAAACACTAGAGTTCGTCTTCTATTCACCATTTACCATTCACCATTTACTGCTTTTCCAAACAGACGAGCGTTCCTACACTGGCATCACTGCCGACCACGCGGGCGATGTTTCCGGGCGTGCGCATGTTGAAGACGATGATCGGTAAGTTGTTGTCCCGGCACAGAGAAATGGCCGAGGCATCCATCACTCGCAAGTGCTTTTCCAGCACTTCCTGGAAAGTGATGCAGTCGAATCGCGTGGCCGTGGAGTCCTTCATCGGGTCGGCCGAATAGACGCCGTCAACTTTAGTGCCTTTGAGAATGGCGTCGGCCTTGATTTCCAGCGCGCGCAGTGCCGCGGCCGAATCGGTCGAGAAGAAGGGATTGCCGGTGCCGCCAGCGAGAATCACCACGCGGTTCTTTTCGAGATGTCTGATGGCGCGCCGGCGAATGAAGGGCTCAGCAAGCTGCGGAATGTTAATGGCCGAAAGCACGCGCGTGTGGATGCCAATTTTTTCCAGCGCATCCTGCAAGACGACGGAATTCATCACCGTCGCCAGCATGCCGATGTAATCAGCCGACGCGCGGTCCATGTTGCCGGCGCTGACGGACACGCCACGAAAAATGTTTCCCCCGCCGACGACTACGGCGATTTGAGTTCCCAGTTCGTGAGCCTGCTTGATTTCTTCGGCGACGGCGCGGGCGACTTTTACGTCGATGCCGAACGACTGATCGCCCAGCAGGGCCTCGCCGGAAAGCTTCAGCAGCACGCGGCGGAAGGGCAGGGGATTATCGACTGCGGTCATAAGTTTCTAGTTTCTAGTTTCGAGTTTCTAGTTCAATACGAGCACGAGCAGTCAACTCGAAACTCGGAACTCGAAACTCGAAACTGTTTATGCGCCGGCGAGCTTGGCGACCTCGTCGCCGAAGTCGTCATCACGTTTGGCGATACCTTCGCCCATCTTGTAACGGGTGAAACGACGGATGGTGATCGTTTCGCGGATGGCCGCGACTTTCTCAGTCACCAGCTCGCCCACAGTTTTTTCCGGCGCCTTGATGAAGGGCTGATCCAACAAAACAAACTCTTCGTAGAACTTGTTCATCCGGCCTTCAACGATTTTCTCGAGTACCTGTTCAGGCTTGTTCGCGTTCTTCGGATCGTTCTTCGCCTGGGCGCGAGCAATCTCGCGCTCTTTGTCGAGCGTCTCGGCACTGACTTCGGTGCGCGACACATAACGGGGTTCCGCGGCGGCCACGTGCATCGCGATGTCTTTCACGAGTTGCTGGAACTCTTCGCTGCGAGCCGCGAAGTCGGTTTCGCAGTTTACTTCAACCAACACGCCGACCTTTCCACCCATGTGGATGTACGAGGCCACGACGCCTTCGGCCGCGACGCGTCCCTCTTTCTTTTTCGCGGAAGCGAGTCCCCGCTCACGGAGGATCTCGATGGCGCGCTCTTCACTGCCTTCAGCTTCGTGGAGCGCCTTTTTGCATTCCATCATTCCGGCGCCCGTTTTTTCGCGCAGTGACTTGACCGCGGCTGCGGTTACTTCTGCCATGATTGCTATCTGCTCCTCTTCATTTCATTAAAACGCGCAGCCCGGCGGATGTCCGCTTTTGAAGGCTGCGCTCGCCGATTGATTGAAATCCTGTTCAGATTAACTTGCGGCGACGACCTCCGCGTTCTCAGGTTCTGAAGCTTCGGACGTTGTTTCGGCTTCGGTTGCTTCTGAAGCGACTGCTTCAGTTTGGGACTCGTCTGGTTCTGAGGTTGTTGGTTCGCTCTCGGTCTCAGCGCCTGACATTGTCTCAGGCGCCGCCGCCTCGCCTTCTTCAGTTGCTTCTGCGGTGCTCGCTCCGCCCTCGGTCAGCATCTGTTGCCCTTCGAGAACGGCGTCCGCAATCCGCGATGCAAACAGGCGCACCGCGCGCAGCGCGTCGTCGTTACCCGGGATAACATAATCAATGCCTTCCGGCGAGCAATTGGTGTCGACGACGGCAAACACCGGGATGCCCAGCTTGTTGGCCTCGGCAACCGCAATCTCTTCCTTGCGAACGTCGATCACGAAGATTGCGTCGGGAAGCCGGTTCATAGCTTTGATTCCCGAAAGCGTCTTGTCGAGGCCCAGTCGCTCGCGGTCGAGTTTGATGCGCTCTTTCTTCGTCAGCTTTTCATAACGGCCGTCGGTCTGCATCGCTTCGAGATCTTTCAGCCGCTTAATCGACTTCTGCACAGTCTGAAAATTCGTCAGCAGCCCGCCCAACCATCTTTGATTTACAAAGTATTGACCCGAGCGTTCAGCTTCTTCGCGAATCGCGTCCTGCGCCTGGCGTTTGGTGCCGACAAACAGAAGTGTCTTGCCACGATCTTCAGCGACCATGTTGCTCACGGCGGCCAGCGCTTCGCGAAACATCTTCTGTGTCTTTTGTAGATCGATAATGTAAATGCCGTTGCGCTCGCCGAAAATGTATTCCTTCATTTTCGGGTTCCAACGCCGGACCTGGTGGCCGAAGTGAACACCGGCCTCCAGCAATTCTTTCATCGTGACGGTTACCAAATTCTTTCTCCTTATTGGTTTATGTACTCGCCGCGATTGCGTTCCCACGTCGGGAACAACCAATCAAACCGCGACAATGGATTTAGTGCATTTTCAATTTTTGAATTGTGATTGCCGATTGAAACCGATTCGCGTGAATCGCGACCAATCACCAATCGGCAATCGCAAATGTCGTTATCTCTTCGAGAATTGGAAGCGCTTGCGCGCACCCTTCTGTCCGTACTTCTTACGTTCTTTGATTCGGGGATCGCGCGTCACCAGCCCAGCCTGTTTCAAAGCCGGGCGCAACTCATTGTTGTATTCGATCAGCGCGCGCGTAATCCCGTGACGAATCGCGCCGGCTTGTCCCGCCGGCCCGCCGCCCGCCACGTTAACTAAAACGTCGAACTTGTTCGCAGTCTCAGTCAGGTTCAGCGGCTGCCGAATAATCATCCGCAGTGTTTCGTTCGGGAAATAGGCCTCGAAAGCTTTTCGATTGACCTTCACATCGCCGCCGCCAGGCCGCAAATAAACGCGGGCAGTCGATGTTTTTCGACGCCCGGTTCCGTAGTATTGAATCTCTGCCACGTCTTAAATTCCTTTGTCTTATTTTTGAGATTTGCGGGAAGGGAATTCGAGGGTTGCCGGTTGCTGCGCCGCGTGAGGATGCTCGGCGTCAGCATAGACTTTTAACTTCTTAACCATGGCACGCCCCAGCTTCGTCTTGGGCAGCATTCCTTTCACCGCAAGTTCGATTACCCGCTCCGGGTGTTTCGCAAACATTTCTGTAACTGATTTCTCGCGCAGCCCGCCTGGGTACAGTGTGTGCCAGCGATAGACTTTGCCGGTTGCTTTGGAACCGGTGAAAACGGCTTGGCGCGCGTTCACTACGATTACGTGATCGCCCATGTCGAGAAACGGCGTCCATTGCGGATTCCGTTTACCGCTGAGCAATGCTGCGACTTCGGACGCGAGGTGTCCTACCGTTTTGCCAGCGGCGTCCACGACGTACCACTTTCGATTTTGAGCCAGACCAGCGCCGCTGGGAAAGTATGTTGACATAGATAAGTCCTTCTGTTTTGAGTGCCTAAAAGGCGAACGGCTAGAATAGAAAAGGGTCTGTGCATTGTCAAGCGCGCTTGCGCCCGTTTTACGCGTGAATTGACGCATGCGCGCTTCACTTTTGCGAGACGTTGCTGCTAGTATCTTGCGGCATTGGCAACGGCGATTCTCACTCTTGATCGTTTCTGCCTCATCCTTGCATTTCGGCCGGCGTAGCTCAGTTGGTAGAGCAACTGATTTGTAATCAGTAGGTCGGGGGTTCAAGTCCCTTCGCCGGCTCCACAACCTTCGCGCGCAGGGCGTCAGTCGGGATGCTGTTTTGCCTCGTTGGGCGCTTGCAAATCACTTTGACGTCAGTTAGAGTTACGAGTTTGCGGCTGGGGCCGGAGTGCGCGCTGTGAAGGGCTGGAAGAGATTCTCACCGGGTCCATCCGCGTTTAATCAATCGGACAGGCAGGGGTGGTCGAGTGGTTAATGGCACCGGGCTGTAAACCCGGCGGGCTTCACTGCCCTACGTAGGTTCGAATCCTACCCCCTGCACCATTGAGATTTCAGATCTCAAATTTGAAATTTCAAGGTTGGGCGGGTGTAGCTCAGTTGGTAGAGCATCAGCCTTCCAAGCTGAGGGTCGCGAGTTCGAGTCTCGTCGCCCGCTCCAACGACCGCGATTGATGTTTGACTCGCGCCCGCGTAGCTCAGGGGTAGAGCGCCTCCTTGGTAAGGAGGAGGTCATGAGTTCAAATCTCATCGCGGGCTCCAGACAGAATTTGTTATAGGCGGGCGTTGCCTGCCGTTCATGCGAGGAATAGAAGACACCAATGAGCAAAGAGAAATTTGATCGCAGCAAGCCGCACGTGAACATCGGAACGATTGGGCACGTGGATCACGGCAAGACGACTTTGACGGCGGCCATTACCAAAG
>DATNEI010000110.1:0-68681 GCA_035606795.1 Pyrinomonadaceae bacterium | reverse complement strand
CCACCCTTCCTGACCTGAGAGATTTCGTGAGCGCAGTCCGATCTGGTTGGAGGTTAGGTTGCAAACAAATAGCGAGCGCTGGAACAGCTCAAAGTCAGGAAGGGTGGCTTGCCGCCGCGTCTTTATCCTTTGTTTGCTGATCCTATGTGTGTGCGACTCCGTTGTTCCTAAATCAATAAGTGTGAATGTCGCTGCGATCGATCGCGCGCGCGTCCTCAAAGCCGCTAACCAGTATCTCTCCGAGAAACCGATTACCATCACCGCATCGTCAAGTCCGCGCAGCGCCGGCGGCCTGCACGATTACTTTTCCGAAGGTGACTATTGGTGGCCGGATCCGGCGAATCCGAATGGTCCGTATATTCAACGCGACGGGATGTCGAATCCCGACAACTTTGTCGAGCATCGTCGCGCGTTGATGCGCCTGAGTGTGCAAGTGCCGGCGTTAGTTGCGGCTTGGAAGCTGACGCACGATAAGCGCTATGCCGCGAAAGCAGCCGAACATCTGCGCGCATGGTTCATTGATCCGGCAACCCGAATGAATCCGATGCTGCAGTTTGCCCAAGCTATCCATGGCCGCTTCACCGGTCGTGGTACCGGAATTATCGACACGATTCATTTGGTTGAAGTCTCGCGAGCAATTGAAGTCATGGAAGAAAGCGATGCGCTCGAATCGCGCGAGCAGGAAGCTATCAAGCAATGGTTCGCCGCATATTTGCGATGGATGACTACTAACCAGAACGGTATTGATGAGCGCGAGGCCAAGAACAATCACGGCACTTGTTGGGTGATGCAGGTGGCGGCATTCGCGCACCTTGTGGGCGACCAGAGTTTGATGGAATTCTGTCGCGAGCGATTCAAGACAGTGATTGTGCCGAATCAAATCGCCGCGAACGGCAGCCTTCCTGAAGAACTGCGGCGTACGAAGCCCTACGGTTATGAACTGTTTAATCTGGAAGCCATGGCGACCGTCTGCCAGATTCTTTCCACATCGCAGGACAATCTCTTCACTTTCCAAACAGCGGACGGCCGCGGCTTTCGACGCGCGATGGAATACATGTCCCCTTTCATGGCGGACAAGAAATCGTGGCCGCTGAAACCCGACGTGATGTACGCCGAGGAATGGCCCATGCGACAAGCAAGTCTGTTGTTTGCAGCTATTGCCTTCAAACGCCAGGACTATCTGGAGTTGTGGAAGAAACTACCGCCGGATTCAAACGTTGAAGAAGTAATTCGCAACTTCTTTATCCGTCAACCGGTCTTGTGGGATTGAGACAGAATTCGGCACAGAGTAGCAGAGACACAGAGAACAAGATGAAGAATCAGGATCTTGATTGATGACTCTTCCGGCCTCTGTGACTCTTCGCCTAACCGAAGGAAATAGGAATGAAACTAAGCTTCATCGATTGGACCATCATGGTCATCTATTTCGTCTTCGTGCTCGGTATCGGTTTCGCGCTGAAACGTTACATGAAGACCAGCACGGATTTCTTTCTCTCGGGCCGTTCGATTCCGGCTTGGATCACGGGCCTCGCCTTCATTTCGGCGAATCTGGGCGCCCAGGAAGTGATTGGCATGGGAGCGTCCGGCGCGAAGTACGGCATCGCCACGAGCCACTTTTACTGGATCGGAGCGATTCCCGCCATGGCTTTCATTGGCGTCTTTATGATGCCTTTCTATTACGGTTCGCGCGCGCGCTCGGTACCGGAGTACCTGAAGCTGCGTTTCGATGAAAAGACACGCGGCTTCAACGCAATCTCGTTCGCAGTCATGACGGTTTTGTCGTCCGGCATTTCTCTCTACGCAATGGGTTTGCTTCTCGAGACGTTGTTGGGATGGGACTTTACTCTCAGCATTTTGATCGCTGCCGTGATCGTTCTCGTTTATGTGTTTCTGGGGGGACTGACCTCGGCGATTTACAACGAAGTTCTGCAATTTTTTCTCATCGTGTTCGGTTTCGCGCCGTTGGTATTTCTCGGATTGAAGGATGCCGGTGGCTGGTCGGGATTACAGACTCGCCTCGTCACAGTCGCGACGGCCAACGGATTTAATTCAGGCGCCTGGACCGAATCGTGGAGGTTCATGGGCACGCCTTCGGCAAATCCCATGGGAATTGAGTGGTTCGGTTTGGCGATGGGACTGGGCTTCGTTTTGTCCTTCGGTTATTGGTGCACTGACTTTTTGGTGGTCCAACGCGCGATGGCCGCGAAGTCCATGTCAGCCGCGCGCCGCACACCTTTGATCGCCGCGGTGCCGAAGATGCTGTTTCCCTTTCTTGTAATTCTGCCGGGCATGATAGCTATCGCACTGACATACAAGAGCGGAGGCAGCGGCTTCAGTTTGCCGAAGAAAGCCGACGGCAGCTTTGAATACAACATGGCGATTCCTTTAATGCTAGGTCATTACTTTCCGAGTGGAATGCTGGGCGTTGGCCTAACGGCGCTGCTTGCCAGTTTCATGTCGGGCATGGCGGGAAACGTCACTGCCTTCAATACAGTTTGGACCTATGACATTTATCAGTCTTACATCAAGCGCGGCGCGACCGATCAGCATTACCTTTGGATGGGTCGGATGGCCACCGTATTCGGAATACTAGTTTCGATTGCTGCCGCTTTCGTCGCCACGCGCTTCAATAACATCATGGACATGCTTCAGCTGGTGTTCGCGTTCGTCAACGCGCCGTTGCTTGCCACGTTTCTGCTCGGCATGTTCTGGAAACGGACCACAGGGCATGGAGCATTTATCGGCCTCATCGCCGGCACCATCGGCGCGGCCATTCATCACGGCCTGACGTTGCCGATCGGCGCACAAGTCGGAGTTAAGGGTGGTTGGTTCGGCGTAATTCACGTTTATCCCAGCGAACTCGCCCAGGCTTTTTGGACGGCGATCTGCGCCTGGACTTCGTGTTTCATCGTGACGATTCTGGTTAGCGCCTTCACCAGAGCGCGCGCGGACAATGAACTTACTGGTTTGGTCTACTCGCTCACGGAGCGGCCCCGGGAAGATGGGCCGTGGTATCAAAGACCAGCCCTATTGGCCGTGCTTATCGTCGGGGCTGCGATTGTACTCAACATTCTATTCTGGTGAGGTAAGATGCGACTTGATATCAGACTTCCAATTGGGTTGATGTTTGGGATTCTCGGTGGCCTGCTGGTGATCTTCGGTCTGCTCAGCAGCGAGAGTGCTCTGCAGCACTCCCTCGGAATCAACGTCAATCTGTGGTGGGGAATCGTGATGTTCGTGTTTGGCGCCGTGATGTTTATCTTCGGGCGGCGCGGGAACGCTACGACGCGACTGGCTGAGGAAAGCCTCGAAGGGCGCAAGGTCGAAGAAATGGAACACGAGCAGGGGCTTGAAAAATAGTCTTCTTATCCTCGCCGAGGACCCAAAACTTCAGCATTCTGCCTTCGCCTGTATTTGCTGCCCATCAAAACATTTTGTTGTTCGATTCTTAAAAAAGTCTTGACATCGTTAACGGTAACGGCATAGTATCCGTTACCGGTAACACAGTCAGCTGTTTTCTCGTTGCCAAACGTCAGCGCCTGCGCGATCACGTCGCGCGTTTTCGCCACCAGCCAACCGAAAAAAAAGGAGAGCAGCAATGTCCACCTGTACCCATCAAGCGAAGGCTTCCTGCGCAATGTTTGTCCGCAATCTGGTCGTTTTTGTCGCCACGGTGGTAGCCGTAACGCTTCTGCCGACAACCAGCGCAGCTCAGACTGTAAGCGGTTCGATTTCCGGCACGGTTACCGACCCGAATGGCGCCGTCGTCGCCGGAGCTGCGGTGACTTTGGAGAATGACCAGACTAAGGAACGGCGGGACCAGGTGAGTAACGAGTCCGGCCGGTTCAGTTTTGCGGCAATTCAGCCGGGCGTTTATACGGTCAAGATCGAACATTCAGGATTCGAGAGGTTGCTAAGGACCCGGGTTGTCTTGAGTGCAAACGAAGCCTTGGCGCTGGGTGAGCTTCCGTTGAAGACCGGGGAAGTAACCGAAACCGTCACGGTTCAGAGCGAGGGTCAGGTTGTCGAAAAAGAAAGCAGCGATCTTCAGGCGCGCTTGACAGCTGATCAAATCGCCTTGGTTTCAACAAAAGGCCGCGACATCACCTCTCTGCTTCGGCTAATCCCTGGCACTTCAAATAACGATGACATTGAAGCGGTCGGCGAAGGTTTCGGAACTGACTTGCCGAATTTTTCGGGACAGCGAGGGCGGTCGGCAGTGGCGACGATTGACGGACTCTTTGCGGGTGAACCTAGTGGCTCAAATAAGTTGAGCATGACGATAAACCAGGACGCAGTAGCGGAAGTGAAGGTATTGCGTAACAACTATGCCGCGGAGTACGGAAACAACGGTGGAGCGTTGATTAACCTTGTATCGAAGGGTGGAGGCAGCACGTACCGCGGCAGCGTATACTATTTTGTGCGCAACGAATCGCTGAATGCGAATAATTTTTTCAGTAACAAAGCCGCGCTAGTCCGGCCACTATATCGGCACAAGGTTCCCGGCTTTAATTTTGGCGGACCCTTGCCGTTGCCTACCTTCGGCGAGGGCGGCCGCGGCGTTGTCTCGAACAAATCGTTCTTTTTCTTCTCTTACGAAAAGCCACATACCCTCACTCCCACCGATCCGGTCACCGTGACAGTTCCCACCGCATTGGAGCGGATCGGCAACTTTTCACAATCAAAGAATTCCACCGGCGCAACCCCTGTCGTTTTAGACCCGCTGACCGGGCTGCAATTTCCGGGAAACATCATTCCTGACTTTCGGATTAACAAGAGCATCCAGAATATGCTCAACTATTTCCCACTGCCGAATTCACCAATCGCCAGCAATCCCGGACGCTACGTTAATCAGTTGAGCGCCGACGTACCTAAACATAGTGCGGTTATCCGTCTCGATTTCAAGCCCACGAACGCCGACAGCATCTACTGGAAGGCGCAATGGTGGACTTCCGACAACGAAGGACTGGGCACTTCCGGATGGCCGAATGGCACCGGTGGCGTTGATCGATGGGGAATTCGCTCGCACTATCTTTATAAGGACAACGGTTGGTCATCCAACTGGGTTCACATATTTAGTTCAAGCGTCGTTAACGAGTTCAACTTCGGGATGCGGCACGACAGCGAAGGCTTCGTACCATCAACGGGCATGATTGAAGGCCTGACGAGAGGTGCGCTGGGATATGCGGCGCCGCAAATTTTTCCGCAAAATAACGCGCGGTTCAATTTGGTACCCACGATCACCGGTTGGAGCAGTGTGGCCGGCAATCCTGCCAATATTAACTGGCTCGATCGCTGGGGCGAGATTGGTAATGACTACATCAAGCCTTCCTTCGCGGATAACGTTTCCTATACCCGCGGTAACCACACGTACAAGTTTGGCACCTACTTTGAAAGGTTGTTCAACCGCGAAGCACCCGGTGGAGGCAAATGGTCGGGCGGTTTGGATTTCGGGACCGGCACCACCAACGGTTTCACCACCGCCGCAGGCAACACTGGATTCGCCTATGCAAATGCGCTGCTCGGCAATTTCAACAACTACACCGAATCGAAGGCCCGCAACTTTACCAATAGCGAGATTCGGCTGTGGCAGTTTTACGGACAGGACGAGTGGAAGGTGAACCGCCGTTTCACGCTGAATTATGGTCTGAGAATTGAAACTCACACGCCTTTCTTCCAACTCGATGGCCAGGGTTCAAATTTTGATCCGGCGCGCTTTGATCCGGCAAAGGCGCCATTGCTTTACGTCGGTTATTGCAATAGCGCCGCCAGTGTAAGCGGGGTTACCCCACTGGGCACCAACTGTCCTACCGGAAATTCGTTTGCGATCGATCCGCGATTCGTCAGCAGCCCCGCAGGCCATCTGCTCCCGGCAAATCTTGTGCGCTCGTTCGTTCCCGGCACAGGCGATCCACTGAATGGAATCGTGGTGCCGACTGATCCGTTAGCCTTAAAAGGTTTCAGGCATACGAAACCAGTTGATTGGGAACCGCGCGTTGGATTTGCCTGGGACATTTTTGGCACAGGCAAGACGGTTATTCGCGCAATGGGTGGCGCTTATCATGCGCCGCGGATCGGGGGTGGCACCGGCGGCGCGGGCGCTAGCTCGCTGGGAAACAACCCGCCAGAGCAAACGACGTACACAATCTTTAACGGCAACATCAACTCGCTCGGCGCCGGCGCTGCGTTGGTGTTCCCAATGACGCTTCGTTCGCTGGAAGTCAATTCGAAGACGATCACGACGTATAATTTCGAATTGGGTTTCCAGCAGGACATCGGCTTCAAGACGGTGATCGAGGCAAGTTATGTGGGCTCGTTCTCGCGGCACCTGGGTGAACAAAGAAACATCAATGGCATTGCCGATGGTTCGAAGTTTGTGGATTGTCGCGTGATTCCGGCGGCTCTCTGTCATCCGGAGAACCGAGACCCGCTCAGCGGCACGGCCGCGAAGAATAGCGATTTCCTGCGCCCGTTCCGTGGCTATGGCGACATCCAGCAAAACACCTGGGGCGGCACGTCAAACTACAATGGATTGCAGGTGCAGATAAATCGCCGGTACACCCGCGGGTTCCAGTACGGAATTGCTTACACGTTCTCGAAGTCGTTTGACTATGCCAACGATGACACCAGCGACGTCAACAACGGCCGTCCGTATCGCGCATTCAATTACGCGACGTCTGATTTTGATCAGACCCACATCTTTACGGCGAATTACATCTATGATCTGCCGAAACTCGGCCGGCGCTGGCACAATGCGGTCGCCCGGCTCCTCCTGGACAACTATCAGATTTCCGGCACGACGACATTCGTGAGCGGCAAGCCCAAGAACATTACCGTGACTTATACGAACGGCACGGCCACGATTACCGCGGGCCAGACCTGTCCACCGGGAACGTTTCAAACGTCAGCGACTGTCTGCACGATGATCACCGACTTCACGGGGGGGCAGGTTAACGCGCGGCCAAACGTTCTGTGTAATCCGATGAGCGGTATCACTGGAGCGGATTTGACGGGTTCCAGCTTCGTCATCAACACGAACTGTTTCGCGCTGCCAGCTGGGCTGGGCGACATTGGAAACCTGCCACGAAACTTCGTGCGGATGCCGTCGATTTTCAATAACGACATCGCCCTCTTCAAAAACATCAAGCTCGGTGAAAAGCGCGAGATTCAACTTAGATGGGAAGTTTATAATGTTTTCAATCGCGCGAATTTCCGCGACATTGACGCCCAGTTGACCTACGGCGTCGTGCAGATCAACCCCGGTGGCGCCAGCGCATCGTGCACCGCGGCCGGAAATACCTGCACGGCAGTGGTGAGACAGACACGGACGACCTTCGGCACGCCGACTAGTGCACGAACGCCTCGCGTTATGCAGGGATCAGTTCGCATCAACTTCTAGTGTTAAGCGGGAGGATGGCGAGATAATATCTGGTCATCCTCGTTGTCTTCCTGACAGGCAGCACGACTCCTTATTCTTACAGGTAACCATGAACAGACGAGATTATTTAGCAACTATGGCTGCCGGCGCGGGAGCCCTGGCGATGTCGAGCAAAACCGATTTGGTTTTTGGCCAACAATCAACTGTTGCTGACAACGGTGCGCCTACGACTTCGACTGTCGAAGATCGCGAACGCCGGATGAAGTGGTGGCACGAAGCGAAATTCGGAATGTTCATTCACTGGGGCCTCTATAGCACGCTCGGTCGTCACGAGTGGGTGATGGAGAACGAAGGCATCCCTGTCAGTGAATACGAGAAGCTCGCCCCCAACTTTAAGCCGATCCCGAATGCCGCGCGCGCCTGGGCGCAGCTGGCAAAGCGAGCCGGCATGAAGTACATGGTGATGACCACCAAGCATCACGAAGGCTTCTGCAACTTCGACACGAAACTCACGGACTATTGCGCCACGAAACAAGGTCCCGGTCGCGATCTCGTCCGTGAATATGTTGAAGCCGCTCGCGCTGAAGGTCTGCGCTTCGGTTTCTACTATTCGCTGATGGACTGGCATCACCCGGACGGCGCGCTTTGCAAGACGGATGAAGCGGCGCGCCGGCGTTTCGTCGATTACATTCACGGACAGGTGCGCGAGTTGATGACGAACTACGGCAAGGTAGACATCCTCTGGTACGACGTGGCCTGGCCACTTGACGCAAAAGGCTGGGAGTCGGTCGAGATGAATACCATGGTGCGGAAACTCCAGCCCGACATCATCATCAACAATCGCTCGAAGATCCCGGAGGACTTCGATACTCCCGAACAGCAGATCACAGCATCGCAGAACCGGCCGTGGGAATCGTGCATGACTTTGAATGACAGTTGGGGTTATCACGCCGCTGACTTCAATTGGAAAGCTCCGACGACTGTGATTCGCAACCTGATTAGTTGTGCGCGCGATGGCGGCAACTATCTTTTGAATATTGGGCCGAGGGGCGACGGAACAATTCCGGAAGAATCTGTACGCATTCTGACGACAGTTGGTGATTGGATGGCAAAGAACGGTGCGACTATCCGCGAATCGGACGCTCCATGTCAGCCGCGCCGCGGAAACTATCTCAGCTTCACTCGCAAAGGGAACACGTTGTATGCGCACGTGCATTACTGGCCGGGCGAAACCGTGGTGATTGGAAATCTCCTGAACAGAGTGTCGTCTGTGAAGATGTTTGGCACCGGTCAGCCGGTGAAATTCGTCCAGGATGACTTTCGCATTCGCTTAACTGGCTTGCCAAAGAAGGCGCCGGACTTGGTGACGACGTTCGCGTTAGAGTTGGATAGTGTGGCGAAGCAGGATCATGAAGGGAAGCGAGCAGTGAAGCCGCGCGAGGGTATGTACAACGCGCGCGCGTGAAGTTTTGATGACGGGCATCGTAGACAGTCACCAGCACTTTTGGCAGCTGGGCCGTTTTGATTACCCGTGGATGACCCCAACGGTCGAAGTTCTTTGTCAGGATTATTTGCCGTCGACGCTCCAGCCGATATTGAATCGATGCGGCATCGAGCAGACGATTCTCGTGCAGGCCAGCAACAGCGTCGAAGAGACGCGTTGGCTGTTAAGCCTGGCGGATCACAACTCGTTCATCGCGGGCGTGGTTGGCTGGGTCGACTTGCAAGCTGAGGATGTCGCCCGGCAGCTGGACGATTTGACGTCGCACCCGAAATTCAAAGGTGTGCGGCATCTGGTAGAGAGTGAGCCGGCGGATGATTGGCTCGCGCGACCGAACGTGATTCGGGGATTAGCTGAACTAGCGCGGCGGCGAATCGCGTATGATCTGCTGGTGCACACGAGGCATTTGGAATATGCGAGGAGAGTGGCGCAAGAATGTCCCGGCCTGAGTTTGGTTGTCGATCACATGGCGAAACCGTCCATCGCTCGCCATGAAATCGATGAGTGGCGACGCGAGATAAAAAAGTTGGCGGTTTATCCCAACGTCTCGTGCAAGCTGTCGGGCCTGGTTACTGAAGCGGATCATGAACACTGGCGTGAATCGGATTTGCGGCCATACGTGGAAACGGCGCTGGAATATTTTGGCGCGCGACGAATGATGTTTGGAAGCGATTGGCCAGTCTGCTTGTTGGCGGCCGCTTATGATCGCGTGTTACAAACGACGCAGTCGTTGATTGCGGAATTGAATAGCGAAGACCGCGAACGAATCTTTTCGAAGAACGCGATGGAGTTTTATCAAATCGGAGGAATTGGGAGTGCGGCGGCTTGACGCCGCTTTCCGAACCCGGCTTCGACGAAATTGGAAAAAAGATAAAACTCGGAAGAAAACGGAAAAAGCGGCGTCAAGCCGCCGCACTCCAAAAGAGAAAATGCCCGAGACCTATTTCATCTCTGGAGCGCAAGGTTGTATCGGCTCATGGATCGTCAAGGCGCTAATCGAGCGCGGCGATGGAGCCGTCGTTTTTGATCGCAGCGAGGACATGCGCCGGATAACTGCCATCATGGAACCCGGCGATGTCGAGCGCGTGCGATTCATCGCGGGCGATATCACTGACGTGAGTGCGGTCCGCTCCGCGCTCGAAGCATCCGGCGCTCGCCGCGTAATTCACCTGGCCGGTTTGCAGGTGCCGACGTGCCGCACCGATCCCGTCGCCGGGGCGTTCGTCAATGTGATCGGAACACTGAATGTCTTTGAGTCGGCGAAAGAAGTCGGCCTCGAGCGAGTGGTTTACGCCAGCTCGGCCGCAGTCTTCGGCGCCGCCGACGCGGACACTTTGGTGGACGAGACGGAGCCTTGTGAGCCCACCACCCATTACGGCGTCTTCAAGCGTGCAAACGAAGGCAATGCGCGCGTTTACTTTCTTGATGATGGATTGAACAGCGTCGGCTTGCGGCCGCTGACTGTTTACGGCGTCAACCGCGACACCGGCCTGACGAGCGATCCCACGAAAGCGATGAAGGCCGCCGTGCTGGGAGTTCCGTTTCACATTCGATTCAGCGGCGCGACGGATTTCCAATATGTCAGAGACACCGCAGCCGCCTTTGTAGCTTGTGCAGATCGCGCCCCGGCGGGTGCGCATGTTTTTAATCTGCATGGCGAAACGGTCGAGGTCGCACGAATCGCCAAAGTGATCAACGAAAATTCGGGGCGTGACCTGGTGAGTTTCAGCGGACCGCCGATTCCGATTGCACCGGCATTAAACGACGCCGCGATCAGAAGATTGATCGGCGATTTGCCGTCCACTCCGCTGGAGTTGGGCATCGCCGAAACGATGCGCCGGTTTGCCAGGTTGCATGAGACCGGACGTTTGGACGTGAGCGATATCGAAGCTGAGCTGAGCGTCCTGCAGGAGAGAACAGTTTGAGCACGTTGATTGAAACCTGGGAGCAGCGGATTTCTTCTGCGCAGGATGCCGCCACCATGCGCGCCGGCGTCTTGTTCGGCGTCGAACGTGTCGAAGTGCGGGACGTTCCGCTGCCGATAGTGGGACGCCATGACGTGCTCGTTCGAGTTTCCGCTGTCGGTTTGTGTGGCACCGACGCACACATCTTTGCCGGCCACGCCAACTACAACACTGATGAATATGGCCAGCCCATCCCGTTTGATGTCGCACCCCAAATCCTGGGGCATGAAATCAGTGGTCGCATTGAACAGATTGGCAGCGAAGTCTCTGATCTAAACGTCGGCGATCATGTCGTGATCGATCAGGGTCTGAACTGCGTCAGCCTCAGAAGGTCGCCACTGTGTGTTTATTGTCAGACCGGAGACTCGCATCAGTGCGAGTTCTATGCTGAGCACGGCATTACCGGGTTGCCGGGCGGCCTCGCGGAGTTCATCGCGGTGCCGGCGGTCAACGCGGTTCCTTTTCCCGCCCGGCTTGACGTGGCCGAAGCCGCTTTGGTCGAGCCGCTTGGTTGCATCGTTCATTCGGCCGATGCCGTGATGCGTGCCCGTGGCCGATTTCATTTGAACGGCAACTCGTCGGGACCGCGGGTGCAATCAACGCTGGTTTGTGGCGCGGGCCCTGCCGGACTGATGTTCACACAGTACCTGCGCCGGGTGCTTGGTTATGAAGGTTTGTTGCTGGTGAGCGAACCTAACGATGCGAAGCGCGAACTCGCGGTGCGCTTCGGCGCCGATCACGCAGTCGATCCCGGCGATCGGGATGCGGTCGAGGCCGTCCACGATTACACCAGAGGAAAAGGCGTGGACTATTTGATCGAAGCTTCCGGATCGGGCCAGGTGCTCGCGTTTATTCCCGGGCTCATCAAGAAACAGGCCACCGTGCTGCTTTATGGTCATGGCCATGCGGGAGTGGATCTGAGCGTTCTCAACAACCTAATGTTTCGCGAGCCCACGCTGGTGACGCCGGTGGGAGCCTCCGGCGGGTTCGAAGCTGACGGCCGGCCGTCAGCCTATCTCCGCGCACTGAATCTCATCGAGAGCCGGCAAATCGAGGTCGCACCATTCATCACCCATCGCTATAATTCTCTCGAAGCCGTCCAGAACGCGCTCGGTCGAGACATTCATCAGCCGGGGTACATCAAGGGAGTAGTCACCCTCTGAAAGTCGGGCTCTTCGTCACCTGCATTGTCGATCAGATGTGGAGCGCCGTGGGCGTTAGCACCGTTGAGGTACTGCGCCGCACTGGTTGCACCGTTGAATTTGATGAGCGGCAGACCTGTTGCGGTCAGCCGGCATTCAATACGGGATATCGTTTCGAAGCGCGGCGGGTGGCAAAGCATTTCATCGAGTTGTTTGAAGCCAGCCAAGCGGAAGCGATTGTGTGTCCTTCGGGCTCGTGTACGGCCATGGTTCACCATTACGACGCGTTGTTCGCGGACGACGAAAGATGGCGTGGTCGCGCGCGCGCGCTTGCCGATCGCACTTTTGAATTGAGTTCGTTTCTGGTTCGGGTGCTGGGAGTGGAAGATGTGGGCGCCCGCTTCAAAGGGCGCGTGACCTGGCACGATGCCTGCCACGGTTTGCGTGAATTGAACATCCGCGATGAGCCTCGCCGGCTGATCACCAATGTGCGGGAAGCTGAATTCGTGGAACTCGAGAGTGCGGACGCATGTTGCGGTTTCGGCGGCACCTTTTCAGTGAAGTATCCGGAAATTTCCACCGCGATTGTCGATGAAAAGATTCAAGCCATCGAACGCGCGCGGGTCGATGCCGTGGTTTCCGGCGATGCCAGCTGTCTGATGCAAATCGGCGGGCGGCTGTCGCGCGTTGGATCAAGAGTGCGAGTAATGCATCTGGCAGAATTATTAGCGGGGCAGTGAGCGACGAAATACTTAGCCGCAGATGCACGCGGATAAACGCGGATCTGATCAATAAGATATGAAGCATAAACAGCTATGACATTTCCTATTTCGCTTTCTCTTATCCGTGTCAATCCGCGTTCATCTGCGGCCAATTTCTCTATGGCTCGGTGGCAGGCTTCGTGACCCATCTAACCTCAGAAACATTCGACGCGAATGCGCGCGCGGCGCTTAACGATGTACAGCTCCGCGGTGCGTTGCGCAATGCGACTTCGTTATTCGGCAGGCGGCGGCTGGAAGCCTCACGAAGTGTCGATAACTGGGAGGAACTCCGCACGCAAGCCCGCGCGATCAAGGACGAAACATTGCTTCACCTCGATCGATATCTGGAAGAGTTCACCGCAAATGCGCAGAACGCTGGCGCGCAGGTTCACTGGGCGCGCGACTCGGTTCAAGCAAACGCGATTGTTTGCCGGCTGGCGCGGGAACGAAACGCTCGCCTGGCTGTCAAGAGCAAGAGCATGGTGACTGAGGAGATTCATCTCAATTCAGCCCTTCAAGACTCAGGCGTGGAAGCGATCGAAACTGATTTGGGTGAATACATTATCCAACTGGCAGGTGAGACCCCCTCGCACATCATCGCTCCTGCAATTCACAAAACGCGCGCACAAGTCGCAGACCTATTTACCGAAAAACTCGGCATAGACAAGACTGATGACATCGCGCACTTGACTCTTACCGCACGGCAAGTCTTGCGCGACAAGTTTGCCGCGGCTGACATTGGCATCAGCGGCGTGAACTTTGCTGTCGCGGAAACCGGGACGATTTTGATTTTGGAAAACGAAGGCAACATTCGCTTCACGACCAGCCTGCCGAAAACGCACATTGCCTTGATGGGCATTGAAAAAGTCATCCCTCACTTCGCCGACCTCGAACTGTTTCTGAAATTGCTGCCTCGGTCTGGCACTGGTCAACACCTGACAGCTTATCAATCGCTGATCACTGGTACGAAGAGAAACGTGGATGACGAAGGGCCCAACGAACTACACATTGTTCTGCTCGATAATGGACGCTCGCGTATGTTGTCGCATCCGATAACGCGCCAAGCGCTGGCTTGTATTCGCTGCGGTGCTTGCCTCAATGCTTGCCCTGTTTATCAGCAGATTGGCGGCCACGCTTACGGATCAGTCTATCCCGGGCCGATCGGCGCAGTGATCACGCCGCAGTTGTTTGGCTTGGCGAAAGCCGCGCAACTTCCCTTTGCTTCGAGCCTGTGTGGGGCCTGTCGCGAAGTCTGTCCGGTGAAGATTGATATTCCCGAATTGCTACTGCATCTACGAGGGGAAATAAAACAGACGTCAGACGTCAGAAATCAGAAGTCAGAACGAGTTGAGCGAAATCGAGCTGAACAACTTGCATTCAAGCTGTGGGCGGCAGTGATGAGTCGCCCACGTTTGTACGAATGGAGTGGAAAGACATTTAGATTTTTGCAGCGCGGCGCTGTTCGCGATGGGGCGATTCGAAAGGTAAATGGGTGGCTAGGTCGTCTGGCACCGCCGCTTGCCGCGTGGACCGGCGCGCGCGATCTGCGGCCAATCGA
Source organism: Pyrinomonadaceae bacterium (assembly GCA_035606795.1). Taxonomy (GTDB): domain Bacteria; phylum Acidobacteriota; class Blastocatellia; order Pyrinomonadales; family Pyrinomonadaceae; genus UBA11740. The sequence continues at coordinate 54,377 of DATNEI010000110.1, read as the reverse complement.
ACCTGAGACATTTCGCGAATACTGGAGAAGGGCAGACCATGACTGACAGACAAGTGGCGCATCTGCAGACGGATGCCCGGGCTGAAATTCTGCAGTCGATTCGTAGTTGTCTGGCGGAAAGCGCCTCGCTTAACCCTCATGAATCGCCAGCCTCTTCGTTCGATGTTGCGACGGCACCGTTCATTAGCGACGAGCGCTCATTAGTTGAAGTCTTTAAGCAGCAACTGGAATCAGTCGGCGGCCATTGCGCCGTGGTGGGCGGCGAAACAGAATTAAGATCCGCCCTGCAGGAAATTCTGGTTGAAATCGAATCGAAGGGGTTGCTGATCCGCAGCCTGGCGTTGTCTGATTCGCCTCTGCTGGGTGCGATTGCGCGCGAACTTCAGGCTGACGGGCATGAAGTAGCGGTAACTCCGGCCACGAGCGATCTTTTTCAGTTCAACGTCGGAATTACGACGGCGCAGGCAGCGATTGCGGAAACTGGAACGCTCGTGCTTGAACAGGCAAGCGAGCGAAATCGTCTCATATCACTTTTGCCCCCGGTGCATATCGCGATTGTTAATGCCGTGGACGTTTGTGCGACCCTCCGTGAGGCAATCAGCCGGGTACGCGCAACTTGCGAAACGAGCCCCGCAATTACTTTCATTACCGGCCCATCGCGCACAGCCGATATCGAACTGACATTAACGATCGGGGTGCATGGTCCAAAAGAGTTGTATGTAATCGTGCACTTATGAAGTAAGTACCGGGAGCGGTAGCGACCGGGTGGATGAAGCCGATGTTCAGTTGCTAACTAGCGTTATGACCCGGTCGCTACCGCTCGCGGTACTGACCTCCAATGAGAATCTCGTGCGAATTATTTCTTTTTCAACCCAAGAAACAAACTGGCAAACGCCGCGGGTGGGCATGCTCCTGCACCGCGCAGCCCGTGACGTTGGATATCGTCTGGATTGCGAGCGGCTTTTTGGGGCAGAGGAGCAACCATCAAATCCTTTGTCCTGGTTCGACATGGATAGCCAGTGGTTCCAAAAGGCACGTGACGTTTCTGAAAACATAGTCGAGGATGAGAACGCGCTCGGCGAGGCGAATGAGCGAGGTTGGCTGGTTCCCAGTCGGGATGCTTACTGGTGGGCGCCGGTACCGCGCCCGGGAAAACTGATCTGCATCGGCTTGAATTATCGGGATCATGCTGCCGAAAGCAACATGGCGATTCCGAAACAGCCGGTTGTCTTTTCCAAATTCTCCACGGCCGTGATTGCGCCGGGAGAGCCGGTGGTGCTACCAGCCGGCAGCGCGCAAGTTGATTACGAGGCTGAACTGGTCGTCGTCATCGGTCGTCGCGCGAAGAACGTCAGCGCAGATCGCGCGCTTCATCATGTGCTGGGCTACACCTGCTTTAACGATGTCAGCGCGCGCGATTTTCAGTTCGCGGACGGTCAATGGCAGCGCGGAAAATCCTGTGATACTTTCGCGCCGATGGGCCCGACGATCGTGACCGCAGACGAGATTGCCGATCCGCACAATCTGTCAATCAAACTAATTCTCAACGGGCAGGCGATGCAGGACTCGAACACTGACCAGTTCATCTTCGGCATTCCTGAATTAATCGCATTCCTTTCGCAAACGATTACCCTTGAGCCCGGCGACGTCATCGCTACCGGCACTCCGCCGGGTGTCGGCTTCGCGCGTAAACCACCCGTGTTTCTAAAGCCGGGTGACAAGATGGAAGTTGTGATCGAAAAAGTCGGGACCTTGAATAACCCGGTGGTCGCGGCGGAGAAAGCCGCGGCGATGCCGAGATGACTCAGTGAGCAGTGTGCAGTGAGCAGAAGGCAGAAGGCAGAAGGCAGAAGGCAGAAGGCAGAAGGCAGAAGGCAAAAGGCAGAAGGCAAAAGGCAGAAGGCAGAAGGCAAAAGCTAAGACCAAAGACCAAAGACCAAAGACCAAAGACCAAAGACCAAAGACCAAAGACATGACTGCCCACTGCATACAAAATAAAGAAGAATGAGGCTGATGCTGATGATGCGTAAAATCACTCTAGTGATCGTCATGTTCGCGGCCCTGCTGGTCGTGAGTTGTAACCGAGCATCAAACACCGGCCGCAAACTCACCATCGCCGTGGTTCCCAAGGGGACGTCGCACGAATTCTGGAAGAGCATTCATGCCGGTGCGGTTAAAGCCGCCCAGGAACTCTCCGCGCAAGGCACTCAGATCGAAGTCATCTGGAAAGGTCCGCTGCGTGAAGACGATCGCGAACAACAGATTCAAGTGGTCGAAGGATTTGCTTCGCAGGGGGTGAATGGGATCGTGCTGGCGCCACTGGATAATCGCGCGCTGGCTCGGCCCGTGGAAGAGGCAAAGGGGGCGGGAGTGCCCACGGTAATCATAGACTCAGCCCTCGAGTCGACGTCAATCGTCAGTTTCGTCGCCACCGACAATCGCAAAGGCGGCAGGCTGGGTGCTGATCGCCTGGGCGAGCAACTGGGCGGTAAAGGCAAAGTCATTCTGCTTCGCTACGCCGAAGGCTCCGCAAGCACTGAAGAGCGCGAAGCCGGTTTCCTCGAGGAAATGAAACAGAAGTTTCCGAACGTGGAATTGATTTCGACGGATCAATATGCCGGCGCCACCCGCGACACGGCTAAGCGCGCGGCTGAGAATTTGCTCAACCGCTTTGGCGACGAGGTGACAGGAATCTTTTGTCCGAACGAATCAACCACTGCGGGAATGCTGTCGGCTCTACAGGACGCAGGCAAAGCCGGAAAAGTCGTGTTTGTCGGATTCGATGCCACAGAGATGTTTGTGGATGCGATGAAGGCGAAACAGTTGCACGGCATCGTAGTCCAGAATCCATTCAACATGGGCTACCTGGGAGTGCGCACGATGGTCGAGAGCCTTCAAGGAAAATCCGTGGAGAAGAGAATCGACACGGGCGTCGCGGTGATTACCCCCGAGAATCTGGATGCTAAAGAGTCTCAAGCATTGCTACATCCACCGCTTGAACAATATTTGAAGTGATGTTTCTGTTCGTGCGCTTTCGTCCGCGCAGCGGACGACTGGAAATAGCCCAGCACTTCAGTGCTGGGTAAGTGGTCCAAAGAAGAAACAAGCCCGCGAAGCGGGCGAAAGAAGTGAGATTCGCTCGCGAAGCAGTTAACTGCGATTAGAAGTGATTGTTTGAGGTTTCTGCCGTCCGCTTCTCGGACTTGAGATGGTTAGCGCCTCATAATCCATCGATAAATCGGTGGGCTATTTTCAATCGTCCGCTGCGCGGACTCTGACCTGATGATCGCTGAGACAAAAACTGAGTGGACGATCGCAAGTTCGTCGATCGCGCGAACTTGGCTTAATCGGCTCGCGCCGTTCCTCGGACTTGTGCTGGTGATTGTCATCTTTGCGGTCCTGCTCGGCGCGCCGGCAAGATATCTTTCTCTAAGAAATCTCCGCACGGTCCTGGCGCAAACGGTGATCGTCGCCATCGGCGCGATTGGCATGACGATCATCATTATCAGCGGCGGCATCGACCTGTCAGTAGGATCCGCGATTGCGCTCACCGGCGTAATTACCGCGCTCGGCATCAACGCGGGATGGCCCACAACTATGGCGGTGGCGGCAGGTATTTTCGTGGGCGGAGTCGTGGGTATTGTGAATGGCTTGGCGATTACGCGGCTGCGTGTTGTGCCATTCATCGCCACGTTGGGAATGTTGGGCGTGGCGCGAGGAGTGGCAAAGGGTCTCGCCGGCTCGCAAACCGTAAACGTACCCGACACGTGGGCAAACGATTTGTTGTTGACGATTCCCAAACACGCCTGGCTATTGATGGCGCCGGGCGTTTGGATAGCGATCGTTCTCGCGATCGCAGCCGCAGTCGGGCTGCGTCGCACGGTTTTTGGCCGGCGCGTCTTCGCTTTGGGATCGAACGAAGCGGCGGCGCGTGCGTGCGGGATCGCGACCGACCGCCTGAAGATTTACATCTACGCACTGGCCGGTTTGTTATTTGGATTGGCCGGCGTGATGCAGATGTCGCGTCTGCGCCAGGGCGATCCAACCGTAGCTGCCGGCCTGGAATTGGACATTATCGCGGCGGTCGTAATAGGTGGCGGCAGTTTAAGCGGCGGTGAAGGCAGCATTCTCGGCGCGATGATTGGCGCGCTGATCATGGCTTTTCTGCGCAACGGCTGTCAGCAGGTTGGCTGGCCCAACTACATCCAGGAAATCATCATCGGGGCGTTGATCGTGTTTGCGGTAGCGATTGATCGGTGGAGAAGCTCAAGGACCGCAGTCGCCTGAGATCTTTTAGCAATTTTCTCTCTCTCCCAAGAGGGGCAGGGAATTAATCAATCTGATGGCCATTACGATCACCAACGTTATCGTCCGCGACATTCGCTTTCCGACTTCCACAACACTCGACGGTTCGGATGCAGTCAACGTCGATCCGGATTATTCGGCAACATATGTGGTGCTCGAAACCGATCGAGCCGGCTTGCATGGCTATGGGCTCACGTTCACCAACGGTCGCGGGAACGAGGTTGCTGTCGCCGCGGTGCACGCGCTGAAGCATCACCTGCTGGGACAAACGCTCGAATCCATCACCGATGATTTCGGTGGCTGGTGGCTGCAGATTACTTCGGACAGTCAGGTGCGCTGGCTCGGACCCGAGAAAGGTGTAATTCATCTCGCGACTGGCGCACTGGTCAATGCAGTTTGGGATCTTTATGCCAGATGCGCAGCTAAACCTGTTTGGAAGCTGCTTGTCGACATGCCGCCGGAACAACTGGTCTCTTGTATTCCGTTTCGTCACATCAGCGATGCGCTGACGCCGCAGGATGCTATTGAGATTCTGCGAAGGAACGAATCAACGAAAAGCGCGCGCGAGCAGGAAATGCTTCGCGATGGCTATCCGGCATACACGACCTCGGCCGGCTGGCTGGGATATTCGGACGAGATGGTCCGGCGCTTAGTGCGCGCAGGTCTGGCGAACGGCTGGACGCACTTCAAGATGAAAGTCGGGCGTGATCGCGACGACGACATTCGACGCGCTGCAATTATTCGCGAAGAGATTGGTCCCGTATGCAAATTGATGATGGACGCGAATCAGATTTGGGATGTCGATCAGGCGATTGATTGGATGAAACCTCTCGCCCAGTTTAATCCGTGGTGGATCGAAGAACCGACATCACCCGATGATGTCTTGGGCCATGCTAGGATCGCGAAAGCAGTGGCGCCGATCGGCGTGGCGACCGGTGAGGCTTGCCAGAATCGCGTGATCTTCAAACAGCTTTTGCAAGCGAATGCGATTAGCTTCTGCCAGATCGACAGTTGCCGTCTCGCCGGTGTCAACGAAGTCCTGGCGGTGATTTTGATGGCCGCAAAGTTCGAGGTGCCGGTATGTCCACACGCCGGTGGGGTAGGCCTTTGCGAATACGTTCAGCATCTTTCGCTGTTCGATTACATTGCCGTGAGCGCGTCCCTCGAGAATCGCATCACCGAATACGTTGATCATTTGCACGAGCATTTCGTGCATCCTGTGAGCGTCCAAAATGGCCGATACATGCCGCCAATGGACACGGGATACAGCATTGAAATGAAAGCTGAGTCGCTGGATTACTACGAGTTCCCAGGTGGAGCGGCCTGGAAGAACAAATCATTAGTCTTCCAGTCGGCGCAGCCGACTATTGAAATTAGCCCAGCACTTTAGTGCTGGGTTTTCGGGAAAATAGAGTTTTTGAGCCCGTGAAACGGGCGACAGAAATTCAATGCTCTGCCGTCCGCTTCGCGGACTTGAATTACAAACCGCGCGGTTGACCCAGCGCTAAAGCGCTGGGCTACTTTCAATCGTCCGCTTCGCGGACGAAAATGAAAGACGGCCGACACTTGACAATGACGGTTCTTTCTTTATCAAACATCAGCAAACGGTTCGGACCGACGATCGCATTGGATGGTGTGACTCTCAGTTTGCAGAAGGGAGAGGTTCACGCACTCATCGGAGAAAACGGCGCAGGCAAAAGCACGCTGATGAATGTGCTTGCCGGACTGGTGCAACCCGACGAGGGCACAATGGAAATCGAAAGTGCCGCGTATGTTCCGGCGAGCCCGCTCGATGCTCGTGGGAAGGGAATCGCGTTGATACATCAGGAGCTATCTCTGTTCCCGCATTTGTCGGTGGCTGAAAACATTATGATGGGTATCGAGCCGGCGCCGTGGGGAATTCTCGACGCCGGGGCACTACGCGCGCGTACGCAGGAAGTACTGAACACATTTCACCATCCGGAGATCAAACCCGAGACTCGCGTCGCGGATTTGTCGATTGCTGCGCGTCAGATTGTAGAAGTCTGTCGGGCTATCGCGGCGCGCGCGCGGATCATTCTGATGGACGAGCCGACCAGTAGTCTTCAGCGCGATGACGTTCAGCATCTGTTTGGGCTGATTCGCAAATTCCAGGAGCAGGAGATCAGTGTTGTTTATATCAGTCACTTTCTCGAAGAGGTGCGCGAGATTGCCGACAGCTTCACGGTGCTGCGCGATGGAAGGAGCGTAGCGACCGGACAGATCGCTTCGGTGACTGACGATCAATTAATTGCGCATATGGTCGGCCGTTCGTTTGAAAATCTTTTCCCACAACGAACGTGGCCTGCTAAAACGGAAGCATCGCCGGTGTTCGAAGTTTACAACGTGAGCGCACCGCCACTTCTAAAGGACGCGAGTTTTGAGCTTCGGCCTGGAGAGATATTCGGCATCGCAGGTTTGATGGGTTCAGGACGGACAAAGTTGGTCAGGACACTCTTTGCGCTCGATGACGCGGCGAGTGGTTCGATTCGAGTTCACGGCAAAGAACTCCGCCGACAGGCAACGTCCGGCAGGGTCAAACAAAAACTCGGCTACCTGAGCGAAGATCGAAACGGAGAAGGCCTCAGCATCACACTGTCCATTGCTGACAATGTGACGATGACCCATATTGACTCATCTTCTCGCTGGGGCTGGTTGAATCTTGGTCGGCAGCGAAGGCATGCTGAGAAAGTGACACGTTCGCTGGGAGTGAAAGCGCGTGATGTTAATCAAAAGGTCGGTTCGCTTTCAGGTGGCAACCAGCAGAAGGTAGCCTTCGGTCGTCTTTTGCACCAGGATGCAGATGTTTTGTTGCTGGATGAACCGACACGCGGCATCGACATTGGCAGCAAGGCAGTTGTCTATCAAACCATTGCTAAGTGTGCCGCGGAGGGGAAAGCCGTCCTGATGGTGAGTTCGTACCTACCGGAACTTTTCGGCATGTGCGATCGACTGGCCGTGATGAGCCGTGGTTATTTGTCGGCGGCGCGACCAACAAGAGACTGGACGCCCGAGTCGGTGCTTCAGACCGCAATTGGCGTCGAACGCAACTGAGCAGAGAAGATCTAAAATGACGACTGAACGTGTAATCACAATCCTGGCAATGCTTCTGTTTGTGGGAAGCGTTCACGCGCAGCCGGCAGTAGCGCATGATTGCGCGGAAACAAAGACGCTCTTAACGCGCGCGCAAACGAAATTGAATGACTGGCCGGCGCTGGCGCGTTATCACGACGCCAACGCCAAAGTCGCACTGCCCGCAAAAAACGAGGCCCGCGTGGTGTTTATGGGGGACTCAATTACCGATTCATGGGACGATCCAAAATATGGCGGGTTCTTTCCCGGCAAACTCTACATCGATCGTGGCATCAGCGGGCAAACGACGCCGCAGATGCTCGTGCGTTTTCGGGCTGACGTGGTTGCTTTGCATCCGCGGGTCGTGGTGATTCTAGCCGGCACAAATGACCTCGCGGGAAACACTGGCCCGATGACGTTGGAAGCAATCGAAGACAATTTGGCTTCGATGAGCGAACTTGCCAGGGCCAATCACATTCGCATCGTGCTGGCTTCAGTTCTACCGATCAGCGATTACGAATCCCGTGACGGAAAACCGATCATTCGCACGACGCAACGGCCGCCGGAAAAGATCAAGGCGCTCAACGATTGGATGCGCGGCTATGTCGATCAGAATGGGTTGACGTATCTTGACTACTATTCGGCGATGACAGACGACAAAGGTTTTCTCAGAGAGGAATTGAGCGAGGATGGCCTGCATCCGAATGCGAAGGGCTACGCGATCATGGCTCCGTTGGCAGAAGCCGCGATTGCGAAGTCGTTAAAGGGAAGGTAACTCCCTCTCCCCCTGGGAGAGGGCAGGGGTGAGGGCATAGCGAACGGCCACGATGTTTTGTTTCTTGGTTATATGTTGGGGAAAGCGAATGAGAAAAACGGGGGGCAGATATGGTTTGTTCCACTAGGCCCTCACCCTAACCCTCTCCCAAAGGGAGAGGGAAAGAAAAATTCATGGCGACAACCTTAGCAGACATTGCACGCGCGCTCGGCGTCTCGAAGATGACGGTCTCGCGCGCCATCAACAATCATCCGGAGATCAGTCCGGAAACGCGTGCGCGAATCCTGGAAGCGGCGCACCGCATGAACTACCGCCCGAACCAGTTCGCGCGTGCACTCACAACTAATCGTTCCTATTTGCTGGGAGTGATTGTACCGGACCTGATGCACTCCTATTTTGCGGAAATCTGTCGAGGCATCGAGACAGTTGCCAAGCCGCTTGGCTACCAAAATCTCATTTGCAGCACTGACGAAGATTCCGCGAACGAACAAGCGGAAATCGAAGCATTGTTACCGCGCACTGATGGGCTAATTCTCGCTTCGTCAGTTGCGCCGAACGATACAAAGTTTTTGCGGCGCACCATTCGCGAAAACGGCCGGGTGGTTTTGATCGATAGACAATTTGAGGGCGTGCGCGCCAGCACCGTCACCACTGACGACGTTAAAGTCGGCCTGCTGGCGACTGAACATCTGATTAACCTCGGTCACCGCAAGGTGGGACACTTGCAAGGCACAGACGCATCTACTGCCGTGCAACGCTTTGAAGGATATAGACAAGCGCTGGCGAAACATCGCTTGCCTTTTGATTCATCTCTGGTGCGAAGCTGCGGGTTTACCGAGAAAGATGGCTACGACTCAATGGTTGCGTGGTTGAGGGAGGGCGATGTACCTCCGGCGATCTTTGCGGCTAACGATCCGGCAGCGATCGGCGCGATGAGCGCAATCAGTGAAGCTGGCTTGCGAATTCCTGAGGACATCGCCATTGTCGGCGGCGGCAATATTCATTACGGCGACATGCTCAGAGTGCCTTTGACCACCGTCGCCTGGTCAACGTCTGAGATGGGACAGGCCGCCGGGCGCTTGCTGATAGCGCAAATCGAACACAAGAAGCGGCCGAAGGAACAACACATCATTGTGGAGCCAGAACTCGTAGTGCGCGAATCGTGCGGCGCGACCCGCGCCGTTGTCGCCTGAACATGCTCAAACTTACAACTACAACCGTCCTGATCTTAACCTTGTTTGCGGCCGCCGCTTCCGCGTTCGGCGCGCCACACATTAAGGTGTTGAAGATTGCCATTACAAACACTACAGATGAACTTCGGCCGGCAGAAGACATCGTCGTCAGCGTTGCGGAACTGAAACGTGTCGCGCCGGATTTCAGAGTTGGTGATGCAATCGTGACGACGAGCGACGCCGCGACGATCGCTGAGGATGCGCGCACTTTGCAAACCATCGAGTTGCCTTCACAAGCCGACGATCTCGATGCGGACAATAAATTCGACGAACTCGCGTTTCAAATCGATCTGAAACCGAAACAGACGCGGATTGTTACCATTGCTTACGGAGACAGTGCGACCATCCAACGTCTGCGCAGCGATTATCCCCGGAGGACAGCGGCGAAATTCACCATGAAGTTCGACGGCCTGGGGTGGGAGTCCGAAGCGACAGCGTGGCGGATCTATTTTGACAAGCGCAATGCGATCGACGTTTGGGGAAAGCGCCGCCCTGGCTTGTACCTGGAGATGTTCGGGGCCCCCGAGTATGTCTACCACTGGGAATCGCCATTTGGCCGCGACATCTATCGCATCGGCGACGCGATTGGAATTGGGGCGGTGGCTGCGCTGGTCGACGGTAAGGCGGCGAGAGTTTCAGATGTCGCCGAACGCAAATGGCGCATCATCAGCGCTGGCCCGGTTCGCACGATCGTCGAACTGACTTACAAAGGCTGGAAAGTCGCTGAGCGTGAAGTGAATCTCACCAGTCGTATCACGCAATGGGCCGGTGAACGCGGCTTCGACCATCGCGTGATGGCCGAGGGTGCTGACGGATTGCAACTAGTGACTGGAATTGTTCGGCAGCCCGATTTGGAAGAAAAGAGTTTCAATCCCACAGCCGAGGCACCCGTCTTCACGCGCGCGTGGTGGGGACATCAGGTGGAAGAAGAAGGTCCGCCGGCGACAGCCATTCACATGCTTCCCAACCAAAATCTGGGTTTGGCGATAATTGCGGTGGGTCAGGAAAGTAAATCGATCGCTGATGATCCATTGAATCTTCTGGTCCAACCACAATTTCAGAATGGAAAAGCAGAATGGTATGTCACCGGTCTGTGGGATCAGGAGGACACTGACGACTTGAACGTCAGCGCCGAGCGCGCCGACTCGCGTTTTCGATACGGCACTCTCGCCCTGCCGGAACGCCCTGCGAAGACCTTCGACGGCTTTCTCAATTTCGTTCGCCAAGCCAGCAGCCGAGTTGCCCACCCGGCGCGAGTTGAAGTCGTTTCAACCGGCGCGTCACCACAAGCGGCGCCCCCCGACACTTTGCAGCCGGCCCAAAAGAAGACCTACGCACAAGCGATCGAGTTGCTGAAGCAGTCGGCCGAACGTACGGCGCAGAAGCTCGAGCCGGGGATTTCGAAGACTCCGCCCGCTGATGCGGCGCGCGATGTCGGTGAAGGTTTCTTCACCGAAGGCGACAATCAGACGGGCGAATGGAAGGCGCAGAAAGGCTTCTACTGGACGGGAAGTTTTTGGGTCGGCGAGTTGTGGCGGTTGTACGACAAAACAAAGGATGAGCGCTTTCGGCGTTGGGCCGAGCTTTGGAATGAGCGGCTTCTCAACAAAGAGGCGAGCGAAAACCACGACACAGGGTTCCTGAACTTTTACTCGTCAGCGCTGGGTTACCGCAGCACAAAGGACCCGAAATATCGCGATGGCGCCCTGCGTGCGGCAACTCGTTTAAAGCAACTCTACAATCCGACGACGCAGTTGGTGGCCGCCTGGTCGGTGAACGGTGACGACACAATCATCGACACGATGATGAACCTGCAAATCTGGTGGTGGGCGGCGCATGAGACAAACAATGCGGAGTGGAGGGAACTCGCGTTGAAACATGCGCTCAAATCTGCTGACTGGCTGGTGCGTCGCGATGGGTCAGTGGCGCAATCGGTCCACTACAACCCCGGTGACAATCGGCAGGAGTTCACTTCATCACAAAGCGCCACGAACACGCTCAAGTTTCCGAATGAGGCAAAGGCCGGCGAAAGAGTCTTCACCCATACGCATCAGGGTTTTGCCGCCGACACCACCTGGTCGCGCGGCGCGGCCTGGGCCTTGTATGGGTTCGCGGTGGCCTACAGCGAAACCAAGGATCCTCGCTTGTTGGCGACCGCCGAGAAAATCGCAGCTTACATCTTGAATCGACTGCCGGAAGACGGCGTGCCCTGGTATGACTTTGCGGACGAAGGTGTCCACTTTCGAAATCGTGATACGTCTGCGGCAGCGATTATCGCGGGCGGGTTGCTGCGGCTCTCTGAACAAACTAACGACTCGACGCGCGCCGCGAACTATCGCCGGCAAGGTGAATCTGTTGTGCAATCGCTGATCGATCGATATCTGACACCCGTCGCGGCTGACGACAAAACACCGCCCGGCGTTTTGCGTCACGGATCGACCACGCGGCCTGGTGATACGCCATTGGTTTACGGCAATTATTACTTACTCGAGGACCTTTTATGGCTGGAAGAACATGGGCAATAGCCTGAAAGGGCGGCCCGAGGAGAAATACATGAGCGCACAAATGAAACAACAAGCTGAGCAGAGGATTTTTCGCAATACAAACGGCCGCAAGGGCCGCCACATTTCCATTACGCCGGAAAACAGCTCGATGAAGCATCTGGTTTACGGCCGCATAATCCTCGACGAAGAAGAGTCGCAGGTGAGCTTTGCCACAGGAGATTCGGAGTCCGGTTTAATCTGTCTGTCCGGTGAATGCGCGATTACGGCTGAGGGCCAGACGAATTCAATTGGGCAGTATGATTCGATCTATTTGCCGCGTGATACCGAGGTTGAGATCAAAACTGGCAGCGCAGTGGATCTGGTCGAATGTTCGGCGCAGGTAGAAAACAAATATCCGCTGCAAGTTGTGCGCTACGCCGATGTTGAAAAGGACAGCTCGCTCAAATTCAAGACCGGCGGGGCGTCAAATTCGCGCACGGTGAACATCACGTTGGGGAAGAACGTCGAGGCGGGACGTATTCTCGCGGGCTTCACGACTTCCGAGCCCGGCCACTGGACCAGTTGGCCGCCGCACGAACATGCAGCGATCCTCGAAGAGCTTTACGTTTACTACGACATGCCGGCACCGGCGTTTGGGGTGCAATTCGTTTACACGAATCCTGACGAGCCCGAGTTCATCGGCGTGGTGCGTGATGGTGACGCGGTCATCATGCCGACAGGTTTTCATCCCAACGTTTCGGTGCCGGGTCATCCCATTAATTTTGTGTGGATGATGGCCGCGCATCGCGAAGTCGAAGATCGTCAGTTCGGCGTCGTCACCGTGCAACCGGGATTTGATCAGGGTGGTAGTGGGTTGGAAGCAAGCCGCAAATAATTGGAGGCGCGTGTGACTATCAAACGCATCGCAGTTCTCAGCGCATTGATTGGGATTTCAGCATTCGCTGCGTTCGCCCAGCGCAAACCCAGCGAACCGGCTCGACCCTTCGTGGTAATGTCCGCGCAGTCACTTGATGACTTGCAGAAGAAGCTCCAGCCGGACAACAAGACTTCAGAATTGATCGACAGCGGTGGTATGCAACTGCGTGTGGCCGTGCAGCACGAGAAGAACAAAGTGGGCGCTGCCGCCGAATTGCACGACGCTTCTGACGATGTGTATTACGTGCTGGATGGATCGGCGACGTTGGTGCTCGGAGGAAAATTGGATGCCCCGAAAGAAACAGATCCGGGCGAATGGCGCAGCCCACGCATCATCGACGGCCAAACGGTCGAGATCAAGAAAGGCGATCTGGTTATCGTGCCGCGTGGCACACCACATCAGCGGACCACCGAGAACAAAGACTTTACGATGCTTCTGATAAAGATCTACGCCGAACCACTTAAGAAGAAGCCCTGACTTCGACTCGATGATCCTCGATCAATTTAAACTCGACGGGAAAGTTGCGCTCGTTACTGGTGCCGCTGCCGGCTTAGGTCAGGCAGTCGCGGTTGCTTTGGCTGAAGCCGGCGCAGACGTCGTCTGTCACGGCAACACGCGCTCGCCTGAAGCAACCTGCGATGCGATTGATCAGCTTGGCCGTCGCACGTTTGCGGTTACCGGAGACTTGGCCAGGCCTGAGACTCCTCGGACATTGTTTGCTGCAACACTTGAGAAGTTCGGGCGCCTGGACATTCTCGTCAACAACGCCGGCACTATCCGCCGCGCGTCCGCAGTTGATTATTCCGAGGAAGATTGGCAAACCGTGATTGAAGTTAATCTCTCCGCGGTGTTTCGTCTGTCGCAACTTGGCGGACGTCAGATGATTGCTCAAGGCATGGGCAAGATCGTCAACATTGCATCATTGCTTTCTTTTCAGGGCGGCATCACCGTTCCGGCATACGCAGCATCGAAGGGCGGCGTGGCACAACTGACTAAGGCGCTGGCGAATGAATGGGCGGGGAAGGGAATCAACGTCAACGCGATCGCGCCTGGCTACATGCGGACCGATAATACTAAAGCACTGCAAGCGGACGAGACCCGTAATCGGCAGATACTGGAGCGCATTCCCGCAGGTCGTTGGGGTGAGCCATCGGACGTTGCGGGCGCGGCAGTATTTCTCGCGTCATCGGCGAGCGACTATGTAAATGGTCACGTGCTGGTGGTTGATGGCGGTTGGATGGGAAGGTGAAGCCAGGCCTTAATCGACAGGATTTACAGGATTTACAGAATTCAATTCAAGCTGATTGTTTTCCTTACCTTAATCCTGTAAGTCTTGAAAATCCTATCTGAGAGTCTTTGCCATTAATGGGGCGCGACTAAGTAAAGATCTCTCCCGGCCCGTTCAACTACCAGCGTATCGGGATCGCTTTCGTAATCCTCACGCCTGAACTTTCTGTAATCCATGAATCCCAGATGAACTCGGCGGCAGGTTTCCTCGTCGAGGGCCGAGGCCATCGTGATGCGATAGCGAGGAACAACACGGCCTGTTTCGTCGCGTTGTCCAGCGTAGGAGACGTGCGCGAGATGCGCCGCCACTGCCAAATTGTTTTGTAGCTCGGACGACAGCGCCACCATTTCGCGCACTCTGTCGAGCGGGGCGTAGCCATACTTTTCAATCAAACGTCCGTGGGTTTCCGAGATCGAGCGCAGATGCGGCGCGTATATGATCAACTCGCCGCCTTCTTCGATAATTCCGCCGAGCTTGTAGCTCGCCTTACCGCCGACCCAAAGTTCGTCGTAATGCTCGTCGAGCAACGCGACGACTCGCTTATATTTCCGCCCGGTATATCTGATGTGCACCTGACGGCTAACTTCAGCAGCACGTCGAAACGCCTCGCGAAAGTCACCGGCGAAGAGCGCATGCGTGCGCAAGCGATTCACGTTGTCACGCGTGAGGACAGAATTCAATGTAATAATCCGGGGTTCGACAAAATCCGCCGCCGCTTCGATCATGTGACGCGTCGGCGTCTCGATGCGGCCGATGACATTTTCAATGGTCGCCAACGCGCCCAGCCAGTGCGTGGCATGGGTCAGATCAGGGCCGGCGACGCCGGGAAAAAGATATTTGGCGCCGCCGGCAAAACCGGCGACTTCGTGTGGCACAGTGGCGCTGAAAATAATAATTGTGTCGTAGACTCCCGGCGCCAGTCGCCGATTCACAGTCACGTTCACCGCATCGTTAATTAAGCCGTCCGTCAGTCGCGTCACGTCCGCCGCGCTCAACTCGCCAATTGTCGTCAACTCATCGGGAACGTTCCACTGATGATCAAAAATCTCACCGACGCCGGCGGATTTGTCACGAACGAGTCCGGTCTTTGATAACTTGTCGCCGCCGGTCATCGGCGGATGTGTTCCCTGTGCTACGAGCGCGTCGTATTTCGCAACGCCGCGCTCCGAGAGGATTTCTGCGGCGAAAGGAAATAGCAGGCTGGTATTGTCGTCCCGAGTCTTGTCGGGAACGATGGCAAGTACGCGGGCTCCTGGCGCAACATGCAAGAGTGCCTGCTTGATTATCTCGCGCAGTTTACTGGGGGACAGGTCGCCCGCAGCGGAACCTTCGCCCACGACTACGGGTGCTGTTTTGGTTGCCGGCATCTTACGTATCTCTAAATCTTGAGCGCAGTTCTACTTTTTTGAACAATCGCGTCAACGGGTGGAACGTCCGCGTGAAAATATTCCCAACCAAGGTTTGCGGCCCACCCCGTTTCCACCGTCGATTTGCTGGAACCTGTCACCCCCATCAACACCAGAATCATGGGGGGAATTGTAATTGATTGTTAGGGATTTACCGCAAGGGAAGAGCTCGAAGCGGCGCCAAAGTGGGATTCGAACGCACACGTTTGTTGCAGGGCGGCGGAAGAAATTCGCGCTGCCGCGAGGTTTCACTCAGAGTCTTCAAAAAAACTAATAAGATTTGCTCCAACAAGATTTCTCCGATAGCCTCGCCACCATCGTTCGACGGTGATTGCGCGGGAATTGAATCATCTATAACGGTAGGTAATCCGCCCGCGGCTGAGATCGTAGGGCGACATCTCGACAGTCACGCGATCACCGACGAGAACTCGAATGCGGTGTCGGCGCAGCTTGCCGGCAATCGCTGCCAGTACGACATGTTCGCTGTTGTCCAAACGAACTTTGAAGAAAGCATTAGGTTGTTTGTCGATAATCGTGCCTTCAGCAGGAATCAAATCGTCTTTTGCCAATAGAGTCTCCTTCTAATCATCAATCAGTCCTGGTAGTGATCGCCGATGCTTTTTTTCAATCGGGCAGGAATCGATTTCCACGCAGCCACCGTCAGTGCTTTGGGCGACACCGTTGAGGGCAATACGCGGCCTGCCTGCCACTTACTCGACGCGTCGTCGAACGACCAGCGATAATACGGCCCGCCTTCGCACCGGCTATAAAATATTGGGTAACCGCCGCGCATTTCTGGCACTTCGATGTTTGTGTAGATTCGCAGTTCGTTCATCCGATCAGTAACTAAGAGCCGCTTGATGGCAGTTCGGCAGATGCTTCGACCACTCTCCGGTCAATCACGAGTTTCACCTTTTTGAGTTCCGTGCCGCTGAGGCCGAAGAATTTTGCCATCTCGATTATTTGGTTCGGACTGACGAAGTCCGCCGGGTTGGCGCAGAACTTTTCCATCCCCGGCGCAAACTCTCGACAGCGCATCGTCTTCGGAACGTTCAAGCCGATGCGGCAGGAACCGTCCGTCGATTGCTGCAAACAGAACTCGCAGATAGTCATGATTCGAGTGGATGCTCGCTTTCCAACAGGCGCCCGAGGATCAGACTGGGCAGTCTCGCTGAGGTTGGGTCAAGCGCAAAGCTCGCGATCGCTTCTTCCTCTGTGTCGTAAAAAGCAAATACTTCCGAGAGCTTCGTGACGCTCATCAATTGACGGAGCGTCGGGGTCAGGTTGAACAATTTGAATTCACCCCCGCCCCTGGTGACGGTAACGCAAATCGAGACAAGTTCTCCCAGGCCTTTTGCCCCGATCGTCCTGACCCCCTCCAGATTTAGGAGAATCTTCCGCTGACCGGACTTCATCAGCGAATCGACCGCTCTTTCAAGCGAAACGCCGCTCATCCCGAAGGTCAGCGCAATTCTCAAAACGGAATTCGCCTCGAGCACTGTGATGGCTCCCACTCGCCGCTGCTTAATGCCAAGATCGTTCAAAATCAGTCCCTGATCGCGGCGGCCATAAGTCGGCAAACGCCGCCAAGTCATAGCTGTAAACTGTCAGGTGATCTGGAGAATTCCAGAAGAGCTGAGAAGAGAGTTAGCCGAACTCAATCTGTCGTCGAGGTTACGTGACACGACAGTATGTGTCAAGCACGGTATATATACTGCGCGCGGCATATTAGGCATGGATGACATATATGTAGTAAGCTGTCGAGCGAGGTCAATGATCAGAGTTCATATCGATAAGTTGCTGCGCGAGCGGGAACGGTCATTTTACTGGCTGGCCAAGGAAACCGGCGTGAGTCACACCACGCTGTGGCGATTAAAAAAGGACAAAGCTCAGGGAATAACTTTCAATACGCTGCAGTGCATTTGCGCGGCGCTGAAGTGTCAGCCCGGCGATGTCCTTAAATTTAGCAAGAAGAAGAGTGTAAAGAGCCGATAACTTTGTGAGAGTACGTTGCTGATTCTGAACTCGACTCCCCCTAAACATCAATACCTACGATTAATCAATCGCAAGGCGTCGTGCTGCTGAACAGGAGGGAGTCATGAGAGTCCTATTAATCAACCCCGAGTTCCCGGATACATATTGGAGTTTCCGTCACGCGTTACCCTTCGAGGGTAAGCGATGTGCTTTTCCACCGCTGGGTTTGCTGACTGTCTCAGCGTTGCTGCCATCGTCCTGGGAAAGGCGCCTAATCGATCTCAATGTTCAGCGGCTTAAAGCTTCGGACATCGAGTGGGCCGACATGGTGTTCGCCACGGCGATGCTGGTGCAGAAAGAGTCGCTCAAAGAAGTTGTGCGGCGATGCAAAGCGCACGGGAAGCGCGTCGTTCTGGGCGGTCCTTACATCACGACGGCTGTTGAAGACCTGCCTGAAGCCGATCACATCTTTAAAGGTGAAGCGGAAACTACGCTCCCGCAGTTCGTCGACGATCTGGCGAAAGGTTGCGCACAGCGGACATACGAAGCCACCGAGCGACCACAACTGTCATTGACGCCCCAAGCTCACTTTCATCTCGCGAATGTAAAGCGTTACAGCGCGATGTCGGTGCAGTACTCGCGGGGCTGTCCCTTCTCATGCGAGTTCTGCGACATCATCGAAATCTATGGACGCGTTCCGCGCACGAAGAGTAATCAACAGATGCTGGCCGAGTTCGACGCCCTGCGAAATCTGGGTTGGCGCGGCACCGTGTTCATTGTGGATGACAACTTCATCGGAAATAAGAAGAATGTCAGGAAATTGTTGCCGGCCATCACTGAGTGGCAACAGAAACACGGTTATCCGTTTTCATTCCTGACCGAAGCCAGCGTGAATCTTGCCGACGATTCGCACTTGCTGGAGAGCATGCAGCGCGCCGGGTTCCACCGCGTGTTTCTCGGGATAGAAACACCTGTTGAAGAGAGTCTCAAAGAAGCTCAGAAGACCCAGAATCGCGGCAACCTGCTCGATTCCGTGAAGAAGATTCAAAGTTACGGCATGGAAGTCATGGCGGGTTTCATAGTCGGGTTTGATAACGACCCTAAAGATATTTTTGAGCGGCAGATTCGGTTTATTCGACAGAGCGCCATACCACTGGCGATGGTCGGAATCCTTACGGCCTTACCTGACACCCAGCTGTGGCGACGGCTGCAGAAGGAAGGCCGACTCTTAGGCGAGAGTTCGGGTGAAAACACCAACTGCGAACTAAACTTCATCCCGAAGATGGATCCAGCGCAATTGATCGCAGGTTATAAGTCGATCATGCGCACGATTTATGATTCGCGTGAGTACTATCAGCGGGCGCTCGACTCTTTGAAACGGACGGCCCAGGACTTTAGCGAGCCAAATCCTTTTGGCCTGTTTAGTGGAGCGACAGCTTTTGCGAAAATCGCGCTCAAGCTGGGCGTGCTTGACCGCGAGCGCAGAGAGTTTTGGCGCTTCTTAGCCCATGCGATGGTCAAACATCGCGACCGGCTGTCTGAGTCGCTCAGACTCGCGGCGATGGGATATCACTTTCGCAAGTTAAGCGACGCGTACGGCGACCATTAAAGACTTCCGTCCAAACGTAACTCCGAAAAACTAAACTGTGTGGTAGACGCGGCGCGGCCTGCCGCTGCGAACTAACTGCCATGCGGACGTCGCTCGGTTGAAGCGAACTCGCTTAATTCCTCGGGCGAGGCCCAACAACTGAAGGGCGCGAATGCCCAGCCAGTTCAGGTCAACCTCGTACCAGCGCAGGCCGTGACGAGCGGACGTCGGATAGGCGTGATGATTGTTGTGCCAGCCTTCGCCAAACGATAGCAGCGCGACCCACCAACTATTGCGTGAATCGTCCAATGTTTTGAAGCGCTTTCGGCCCCACAGATGAGTAGCCGAATTGACCAACCAGGTGGCGTGAAGCCCAAACGTCACGCGTAAGAAGATCCCGCAGAACAGCATTGGCCAGCCACCGACTGCCAGCAGCAAGAAACCCAGGAGGATGAGCGGGACGTAATACAGCTTCTCTAACCAACAATGCACTGGGTCACTGGTCAAATCAGGGGCATAGCGATTACACACCGACTTGTCGTAGCGTTGCGCCGTGCCGGTGAGCACCCACCCCATATGGGCCCACCAACTACCATCGCGCGGCGTGTGCGGGTCGCCCGGAACATCGGTGTGGGCATGATGAATGCGATGTGTCACCACCCATGCAATCGGCCCTGCTTCGAGCGCGAGCAAGCCACAGAGAGTTAAAAAATACTCGACGACCTTGGGTGTCTTGAACCCGCGGTGCGTAAGCAACCGGTGATATCCGACTCCGATTCCTAAACCTCCGGCAAGCCACCAAAGAAGAAGCGTCCCAATAACTACAGGCCAGCTAAGCATAAACAGCGCCGCCACCGCCCCTATATGAAAGACGACCATCGTTATGCAGGTCGGCCATCTGATTCCAGTCTTTCGCTGAATACTAACAATCGGTTCGTGCCGCATTAAGCCTCTCGCTTTTTCATAGGGACAGAAAAATAAACTGTAAAGAAGAACGCGCCCGACAAGTAGGACCCATAAACGAGCCTGTGAATGAGTTCAGTTTGCCCGGCGGTGCAGGTCTTGGGGGGATGAGTACTTCGAGGGTGTATGTCCAATTGTTTGCGCTATCGCCGTCAGGACGGAGCTTACCCGAGGGAGCATCCATCTTGGTTCACGCGCCCATTCACCTCACGGCGCTAATCAAAACATCGTAAAAATAGCCTTACATTGATGGCGTCGCGTGAATCAGGCGGCGCACACGATCGGCAAACAGCACGTCGATCTTGCCAGTTTCAATTACTGCCGTTACTTCACCCTGGCCAAAATTCGGATGCAGCATAGTTTGGCCGCGGCGATACGTGCGTGCGCGATCATAAGGCGCACCGACCTTCGCTGCCGACGGAGCCGCGCCGGTCGGTTTGTAATGAACGCGCGAGCCGCACTTGGGGCAGCTGACCCGGGTGATCTTTCCTTTGGCTGTAACCGAGGCGACGATGTGACCGCGCTCTTCACCGCAGGTTACGCACATCTGGTCAACTCGCTCACCGACTTTGAAAATCTGTTTTGTTTCCATGATTGTATTCCAGTACCTGATTAGATGGATGAAAAGGACCGCGAGATACGCGGACTCCCCTTGCATCCGCTATGGGCGACGCGTGGCGCCGGCCGCGGGAGACGCAAGGAGAAATCTTCGTTTCGCTAAGTTACCAGCGCGGTTCGCGATTGCCGCCGCCGCCGTAGCTGTTACCGCCACGACCACCGCCACCGCCACGATTACCACCATAGCCACCGCCGCCGCGGTTGCCGCCGAAGCCACCGCGACCGCCGCCACCGCCGCGATTTTCACGAGGTTTGGCTTCGTTGACTTTCAGCGCTCGACCGCCGACTTCTTTGCCATTGAGTTGTTCAATGGCCGCGTTGGCTTCTTCGGCCGTCGCCATTTCGACGAAGGCAAAGCCGCGCGACCGTCCGGTCATGCGATCTTCGACGACGCTGGCTGATTCGACCGTGCCCGC
The DNA here is from genome assembly GCA_035606795.1 of Pyrinomonadaceae bacterium. Taxonomy (GTDB): domain Bacteria; phylum Acidobacteriota; class Blastocatellia; order Pyrinomonadales; family Pyrinomonadaceae; genus UBA11740. The sequence goes on along the minus strand of DATNEI010000110.1, from coordinate 33,302 downwards.
CTGAGCGAACAATGACTGCAGCTCTTCACTGGTGGTCTGGAAAGCAAGGTTTCCGACATAAAGTTTCGTTGACATTTAGATTTACCTTTCCCCTTTGGGAATAAAAGAAGCTGCGAATCGGTAAGTGCTTCGGCGAAACGGTAGCGATCGAAGGACCAGGTTCGGATGCTCTCTAAAAAGAGCGGCTTCTGAAGTTTGAAAACCAGCCTGCTCTCGAATATCCGAAACGTCCGGCGCTAATCGTCTTATGCGCGGGCGCATCACCGTTGATGCGCGAGAGAAGGATTGACGCCTATTAGGATGCCTTATTTCGCAAATAGTTGCAAACATAGGCGGAAAAAGTCGTATTAGCAGTCGTCGCAAGTAATAGACGGACGGCATTAGTGGTCTATTTTCTTGCCAATTTTCTTTTTCGCCCTCAGCTTCGCAGGTCAAGATGACCACAACGAACCCTGCAAGAACGATTTTCTAGAACAATCCCGTAGGGATGAAATGTTTATAGATAGCTTGCTGTTAAAGATGCTCAATAGCTCCTTCCAGGGCGGAGTGTAGCTACGCTTTGAGCTCTCATTACGCTCCTAAAAACGGCTGATCGCTTTTTGCCGGAGGATCTATAAACATTTGACTCTCCTGCTTGTATGAATCATGTTCTAGTATAGGCAACTGAGGAGAGGCCGAAATGGGCGAGACATCTGAAACGTTACGTCAATGGCAGGAGACGGCCGCCTTCTGGGCGGAACACCGGAATACCATCAGCCGCATGTTTTCGCCTTTGACGCGCGCGCTGATTGAACAAGCGCGAATTCGCGAAGGTGACACAGTGTTGGACATTGCTGGTGGGACCGGCGAGCCGTCCCTGACAATTGCAGAAGCCGTTCGTCCCGGCGGATCTGTTACCTGCACGGACGCGGTTGAAGAAATGGTTGAGACGGCCGAACAGGAAGCGCGTAGCCGAGGCCTAACTAACATTCAGTTTCGACAATGCTCGGCCGAAGCGTTGCCGTTTCCCGACGACACTTTCGACGTCGTCGTTAGCCGGTTGGGCGCGATGTTCTTTCCTGAAGAGGCCTTTCGGGAGATCTTACGCGTGACCAAACCGGCAGGAACGATCGCTTTTGCCGTGTGGTGCGACAGCGCGCTTAATCCATTCTGTCACTTGGCGACGGAAGTCATGTCTCGTCACGTCGAGAGTCCGGCGCCCGATCCGAACGCACCCGGCGCATTTCGATTTGCCGAAGAAGGAAAGCTGGCCGGTATTCTGAAAGAGGCGGGAGCCACCGATTTGCATGAATGCATTTTCAAATTCAACATTGCCGCCCCGCTTTCGCCCACCGAGTTTTGGCAGATGCGCTCCAGCATCTCGGAAACGCTGCGGACAAAGCTCGCCTCACTCTCAGTGACTGAGCGATCTCAAATTGCTACGGAAATTGAAGTCGCCGTTAAAGAATTCTTTCCTGACAACCAGATGAAGTTTCCCACGCAGATGCTAATTGTGAGTGGCCGGAAGCCGAATTAAGGAATTCGGCTCGGATTAAGAATGTTGAATTCGAGCGAAGAGAGCGCGGCGCGAAACGATATCTTAATTCTCGCCGTAAGCGTCGCTCAATTTACGAAAGTGGTAACCCACCGCCGCCAACCGCATTGAGTCGACGAGTTGAGTGCGATGCTTGATTATTGCCTGGGCAAAGAAGCGCCAGAATTCTTTGCGCTCACGATCGATGATTCCCAGGTGCAGCAGTACCCTCATAAGCGCCTTAAAGCCGGCGATTGGGCTGTAAACCTGTTTTCCAAAGGTGTGAGAGTGGGTCGTGCGCCGCAGCGAATCGAGCACACGTTGATAGTATTCGCGCGGGCCGTAGATCGTCTGCATGATTCTTTGATAACCACGTACCAGAAGCGCCGGGTCCATCCTCGTCTTGAAGTTAAAGGTGCAGACAGTGTTGTTCCCGGTAGCGTCCTCACCAAGCAGCCTGCCTTCGCGATCCAATCTCTTCCAGAGTTGAGTATCAGGTAAGGCATTGAGCAATCCGACCATCGCCAGAGGGATCGCGCTGCGGCGAATGAAATCGATTTGAAGATCGAAGATGTTTTCAGGATCGTTGTCGAAACCCACGATAAACCCAGCCATCACTTCGATACCATGGCGCTGGATGGTCCTGACGGACTCGACCAGGTTTCCGCGATTTTGCGACTTCTGAGCTTCGTGCAAACTCTCCTCAACTGGAGTCTCAATCCCTAAAAAGACGCGGTTGAAACCTGCTTCGCGCATAATCTCAAGCAGCGGTTCGTCATCAGCGAGATTAACGCTCGACTCGGTGAGCAACTCAAACGGATAACCATTCTCTTTTTGCCAGCGCGCGATGTCCGGCAGCAGGTGGCGAACATTCTTTTTGTTGCCGATGAAATTGTCGTCGACGATGAAGACTGTGCCGCGCCAACCGAGCGCTTTTAGCGCGTCAAATTCGGCGAGCAGTTGCTGATTACTCTTGGTGCGAGGCACGCGACCGTAAATTTCGATGATGTCGCAAAACTCGCACGAGAAAGGGCAGCCCCGCGAGTACTGCACCGACATCGCGCTGTAACGCTTGAGGTTCGCCAAGCCAAAATCGGCGATGGGCGTGGTTGCCAGTGCAGGCCGTTCGGCAGCCTGGTAAAAACGCTTCGTTTCCCCGCGCGCGAGATCAGCTACAAACTCCGGCAACGTCTGTTCCGCCTCGCCTTTAAAGATGTGATCGGCGTCCGGCAATTCTTCGATCGTGCTTGTGACGTACGGGCCGCCCAGCACAACTTTTTTGCCGCGCGCCTTAGCGCGTTTCACCACGTCCCTGAGCGACTCTTTCTGCACGAGCATCGCAGTCGCGAAAACCATGTCGGCCCAGTCAAGGTCAGAGTTCTTCAGCTTCTGCACGTTGAGATCGACTAGACGCCGTTCCCAGGATTCCGGAAGCAAGGCCGACACCGTTAGCAATCCCAACGGCGGAAATGCGCAACGCTTACCTTCGAAAGGCAGAGCGTGCCGGAAGCTCCAATAGGTATCTGGGAACTCAGGATTGACTAAGAGTATTTTCATGTTGTCGCCACTTTTGTGTAAATCAGACAGTTAGAGTTTCAGAAAAAGAGGAGAACCGCAACCTTATCTATAGCGGTAGGTAATGCGGCCCCGGGTTAGATCATACGGCGACATTTCCACACTGACGCGATCACCGACAAGAATTCGGATGCGATGCTTGCGCATTTTACCCGAGATAGCCGCCAACACGACGTGCTCGCTGTTATCCAGCCGCACTTTAAAGAAAGCGTTGGGCTGCTTGTCGATAATAGTGCCCTCAGCGGGGATTAAATCATCTTTTGCCAATAGAATCTCCTTATTTTTCTTCGACCAGGTTTCGACATCCCTCGAACTACATCTCCGGTCGCTTCAGTATATCAGCTAGCGCCCTCAATCGAGTGGCATCGGCCGCGCTCTTGGCGCTTCCGGCGCTCTTTTCCAGGACGATCCCGATACCTTGCAGGCTGCCGCGGTCTTTTGAACTCAGGTTTGAAGCCTCGGCTTTCCGAATTGCGTCTCGCAGAGCCGTAATTCGATCGGCCGGCAACGCTTGCGAGCGCTCCAACTGATCGACATAGGCCTTCGCGACGACCAACTTCCGCGGCCATTCTATCTTTTGCTGGTTCTGAACGTTCAATTCAGGGAACTGCACAACTTTGGCGGCGTCAATTTCATTTTGTGTCAGATGCTCGGTCGGCGTCAGCTCAAAAATATCGAGACCGCGCGCAATTTCGGAAGCGTAAATCCGACCGTTGTACCAATATGCTGACCAGTCGCCGCCGAGTACCAGCAGGTTCGGATCAATCGCACCTCGATCGAAGTAAGCAATCTCAGTCGGATGAGCGGCGTCGGTGAAATCCATGACTGAGATGCCGCCTTGATACCAGGCCTGTACTTCGATGTCACGGCCGGGCACCGGAATGAGCGAACCATTGTGGGCTACACAGTTCTCGCTGTCGCCCTGGGCTGCGGGCAGCTTGTAGTAGCTGGCGAAGCTCAGCTTGTTGTTGTTCAAGTTGAAGACTGCGTCGGCGCCCCATCTGTTCGGATCGTTCGCCCGGCAGCGCGCACCGAGTCCGCCGCCCCACTCGTCGGTGAAGACAACTTTCTTTCCATCATTCGAGAACGAGGCCGAGTGCCAATACGAGTAATTCGTGTCGTTGACTGCGTCCACTCGCTTGGGATTGGCGGGATCGCGAATGTCCAGGAGAATTCCATTACCCGAGCACGCGCCCGCAGCCAAACCAAGCGCTGAATAAACCGTGATGTCATGGCACTGGTCGGTGTCCGAAGGCTTCGAGACTCCAGTCATCGTGTGACTGCCGCCGTTATTCAGACTGTTGATGACTCCGGTCCGCGGATCCATAAACAGACGCGGGCTGGAAACGACCTTCGCGTCTTGCGGTGCCGCCAACGGGACTTTAATCACATCGATGCGGAACAGAGCAGTGTTCGGATTTTTGTCCGGTGTTCCACCCGAACAACCGGGTAACTCTTCATCTTGCCGGACGAAAGAAGTTCCCGAGACGTAGATATAAACATTATTCTTGTCGTTCGGATCGACAACCAGCGTGTGCGTATGCGAACCGCGGCAAGTTTGCACGGCCGCCACTTGCTTCGGCGCTTTAATATCTGAGATGTCAAAGATGCGTACGCCCCGGAAGCGATCTTTCGACGCCGCCGGTATGTGGTTGTCGCTCTGCCCGGCCGCCGGAGGAGTCGGCGGAAACCCCTGCACCCCGCAATCCACTCGGCCGTTGGCCATTTCGACCGACATGAACATCAGATTCTTATAAACGGAAACATCGCCCTGACCGCCCGGACAGATCATCGAGGTCAATAAGCTGGTCTTTTCCGGGTTCGAAATGTCGTAGATATTGACGCCGTAAAAGTTTCCGAGAAACAGGTGATTGCCCTGGAACGCCAGGTCTGAGTTCGCAAAGCCGAGACCCGCGAGCACCAACTTCATGGCGCCCGGAACTTTACTGGGATCGGCTACTCCGAGGACCGTAGTGAGTGTCTGGTTTACTTTCGCAGCGTTGGGATCGTTGGAGCCAAGATCGAAGGTGTCAGGCTTCTTGAGCAGCATGATGTGCTTGAGACCCATGGCTGCTTCCCCGGCGTCGTACATGCCGGGCGTGAGCTTCGTGCGAGGATCATTCGCGTCAGAACCGGTCATTCCCGCAGGCAGTGGCGGCGCCGGAGTCGGCGCGAAGGGATTCTCAGGTGCCGCAGGTGTAGGCGTCGGCGATGGTGTCTGCGCGTAAGTTGTCGCGGCGAGACATAAAGCGAGAAAGGCGGAAGTTATCAGTAAACGGGAAGCAAAAGTGCGTACGTAATTCATCGTTTCTCCTCTACGGTTTCTCACCCAACATCGTTTGCATGATTCTAATCTCGGCACGTTGGCCGCTGTCCACATCAGTAGTGAAATTGAAGAGGTCAGCATCCTGGCCGGCGCCCGCAGTGTCAAATAAATCTTTCACCATGATCAAAGCGCCGTTGTGATGCTGAATCATTCCGGTCAGGAACAGACGATCGAACTCGTTGCCCTTTGCTGCGCGCAGCGCCTCCATCTGTTTGGGAGTAAGCATTCCCGGCATCATATGACCGCTCGACATGTCCATACCAGGCATGTCCATCCCGGACATTTTCGGCATCGAGGCTGAGATCGGTTGGCCTCGCGCCGCCAGCCAGCGTTTCATGAATTTAATCTCTTCGGCTTGCGAGTGCGAGATGCGCGCGCCCAGGAGGCGCAGGTCTTTATTCGTTGTGTGCGATTCAATCAGGGCCGTCATCTCCACAGCCTGGGCGTGATGCACGATCATACCCTGCATGAACTCAACATCTTTTGGCGAAGTCGGCGGCAATGTGGCTCGCGTCGTGCTCGGGAGATTGCGAGTCGGCTGGCCCGGCGCACCCGGTTGCACGATCGAAGGAGCGACGGTGTCAGCCTGCTGTGCCTGCGCTGAAGGCGACAAACAGCACAGCAAAATGCCAGCGCCTAAAAGCGTGCAAAAATTGAGTCTGATTCCTGACATTTCGACCGTGATTCTGACCCTTGGGGAGGTGCAACTTTACCACAAAGGGCACGCGCGTCAGTACCTGAGTGTGACTAAAAGAAGACCAGCATTCAATTCCTGCCGGCGCCGTCATGAGGCAAGGGCGCGCAAACACAATAGACTTTGAGACGGCGCAGAGATATCCTGCGCGGGCAATCATCACAACTGAAGGAGATTCTCATGCGTTGTCGTCTCGCTGATAGGCCGCTGTGTTTTGGTATTGCCGTTCTTGCCCTCGTGTTTGTCGGGTCTGTACCGATTAGCGCTCAGACGGTTTCTCCTGATCTGTTTAGATCGCTGCACTGGCGCAGCATCGGTCCCCATCGCGGCGGCCGCACGCGGGCGATTTCAGGCGTCCCTTCGCAGCCGAACGTTTTCTACATGGCCCAGGTGAACGGTGGTGTTTTTAAGACGACCGATTACGGCCGCACGTGGTTTCCAATCTTTGATGATCAGCCGACGGGCTCCGTAGGGTCGATCGCCGTTTCGATCTCCGATCCAAACATTATCTACGTCGGCAGTGGCGAAGGATTGCAGCGCCCTGACCTTTCCGTCGGCGATGGTATTTACAAGTCGACCGATGCGGGCAAGACCTGGACGCATCTTGGCCTACGCGATGGACAACAGATTCCGCAAATCGCCGTCGATCCGCGCAATCCGAATCATGTGCTGGTCGCAGTGGCTGGTCATCCTTACGGACCGAATGAAGAGCGCGGCATTTTTCTTTCGACGAACGGTGGCGAATCGTTTCAAAAAGTTCTCTACAAAGACGAGAACGTCGGCGGTGCAGATGTCTTATTTGATCCGACGAATCCGAGCATCGCGTACGCCTCACTCTGGGAAGCGCGCCAGGGGCCTTGGGAAAACGGCGCGTGGAACGGCACCGGCGGCGGCATCTTCAAATCAACTGATGGCGGAAGAACATGGACGCAATTGGGTGGCGGTCTGCCGGACGGGATTGTTCAGGCTAATCTCACTATTGCGCCCAGCGCGCCGAATCGTTTGATAGCGTCCGTGGGCGTCCCGACTTCAGTGAATCTTTATCGATCCGATGACGCCGGCAAGACCTGGGTGATCATTACCAGGGACTCACGACCAGCTGGCCGCATCGGCGGAGGCGATCTCTCCGTGCCACGGATTAGTGCGAAAGATCCCGACCTGGTGATCATCGCCAGCACCGTGAGTTGGAAATCAATCGACGGCGGCAAGACCTGGGCAGCTTTTCGTGGAGCGCCGGGAGGCGACGATTATCAAAACGTCTGGATCAACCCAGGTAACCCGGACATCGTCATGCTCGGCAGCGACCAGGGCGCACTCATCACCGTCAACGGCGGCAAGTCATGGAGCAGTTGGTACAACCAATCCACGGCGCAGATGTATCACGTCAACGCCGACAATGCGTTTCCGTATCGTTTGTGCAGTGGACAGCAGGAGAGCGGTTCGGCTTGCGTGTCCAGTCGCGGTGATGATGGACAGATCACTTTTCGTGAATGGCATCCCGTCGCGGCGCAGGAATACGGTTACGTTGTTCCTGACCCAATCGATCCGGACACCGTGTACGGCGGTAAGCTAACGCGCTACAACCGCCGCACCGGGCAAGCCCAGACGATTCTGCCGCGCGCCTTCAATTCCGCCGACTACCGCATGCTGCGCACGCAACCGATCGTTTTTTCTCCAATCGATGCGCACACCTTGTATTACGCGGCGAACACTCTGTGGAAGACCAAGGACGGCGGTGTTAATTGGGAACAGATTAGCCCAGACCTGACGCGCAAGACATTCGAAGTTCCCGAGAGCATCGGCAAGTACCGTTCAATGCCGACGGCGGCGGCAACCCAGCGCGGAGTCATTTACGCAGTGGCGCCTTCGTTCCAGGATCCTAATCGTATCTGGGCCGGCACTGACGACGGTTTGATTCACATTACGAACGACGGCGGCAAAACGTGGAAAGACATCACGCCGCCGCAACTGAAACCGTTCTGGAAGGTTTCGATTCTTGAAGCGGGACACTTCAACAAGGACGTTGCCTATGCGGCGGTGAATACTCTGCGGCTTGACGATATGCGCCCGCACATCTTTCGCACCCGCGACGCCGGCGCAACCTGGGCCGAAATCACGAATGGCATTCCGCAGAACGAACCAACTGACACAGTCCGTGAAGATCCGGAACGCAAAGGTCTTTTGTTCGCCGGAACTGAGCGCGCAGTGTATGTCTCGTTCGATGATGGAGAGCATTGGCAGTCTTTGCGTCTGAATATGCCGGCGACTTCAATTCGCGATCTGATCATCAAGGGCGACGATGTGGCAGTCGGCACGCATGGACGCGGCTTCTGGATTCTCGACAACATCACTCCGTTGCGACAAATTGCGGGCGCCGCGGCGAATGAAGCTGCCATGCTCTTTAAGCCGCAGACTGCGACCCGGGTGCACTGGAATAACAACACCGACACGCCGCTGCCGCCGGATGAGCCGCGAGCGGACAATCCGCCCGATGGCGCGATGATCGATTACTACCTCGGCTCGGGCGCGAGCGGCGTCGTCACACTCGAAATCAAAGACGAGTCGAACAACATTGTGCGGCGTTATTCGAGCGCCGACCCGATGCCCACCCCGGATCCAAACCTGGCAATTCCACCGTACTGGGTGCGGCCGCCGCAGAAACTCTCGAACGAACCTGGAATGCACAGATGGTTGTGGGATTTGCACCTGCAACCCGTGCCCGGTGTTGCGCCGCAATATCCGATCGCTGCGGTTTACATGAACACGGCGCCCGGCGCGACTTCGCCATGGGCGATGCCCGGCAAGTACACGATCGTGCTGACCGTGAACGGCAGAAGTTATTCGCAGCCGCTTGTGCTCCGCATGGATCCGCGCGTGACAACTTCGCAGAAAGATCTCGGCGAGCAATTCAAGTTGTCGAAGCAGCTTTACGACGAGTGGCTCGCGTTGGCTGCGTTAGCTGAAAGCGCGCGTCCAGTACGCGGTCAGTTGACGGACTTGCGCGCCAGAATTCCTGAAGAACTGAAGAAGCGGTTCGATGAGCTCAACGAACAGTACCAGGTGTTTGGTGGCGGTGGGGGCGGCTTCCAAGGCCCACCGGCTGCCGGTCAGACGCCACGCGCAACCGTCGCGTCCGTGACCGGGCGATTGCGAACGCTGTTTGGTGAACTCGAGGAGGTGGACCTGGCCCCGACGACTGAACAGAAGACCGCGGCCGGCGCAGCCGTGAAGGATGCGGAGACGCTTTTGGCCAACTGGCAACTGTTCAGGACGCAGGCGCTGCCCGCGCTCAATCAGGAGTTGCAAGGAAAAGGTCTGCCGGTGATTGCGGTGCCGAAGTGACGCGAATTAGGTATTCCACCCAGTGTGGGCGCGAGGTTTGCATTACAAAGTTCTGAAATGCAAATGCTCGTTCATCTGTCGCTGAGGTGGAATCAATGTGGAAGAAAATTGCGTCACTTGCAATAGTTAGCGCGCTCGTTTCTGTCCTTTGCAGCAGTTCTGCTGTTGCCCGCCCAAGAAACGAACGTGATGCGAAAGCGGCCGAGAAGGTACACGCGGCCCTCGTGAAACTTGGAACCGGAACTGCGGCCCGCGTCGAAGTTAAGCTCCGAGACAAAACGAAACTAAGGGGCTACGTTGAACAGGTCGCTGACGATCACTTCGTGGTGGTTGATGAAAAGACGGGAGCAACCACTACAGTTGCATACCCTCAAGTAAAACAGGTCCAGGGCAACAATCTTTCGACGGGAGCGAAGATTGCGATTGGGGTTGTCGCATTTATTGCGCTTTGCACACTGTTCGCTTGGGCAGTGTCCGAACACTAAGTTAAAGACGCGCGGTCATCAGCGATTTAGTTACAGGCACGTCAGGTAAAGTCAACCCAGCTGCCCACTGCTTCCGTGCGCGCCTTTTTGTGGACATGCGCAGCCGATGCCAGGTCCTCAATCGCCAATCCGAGCGACTTGAAGATTGTGATCTCTTTTGACGACGTGCGGCCGGGATGATTTCCAATTAAGACTTCTCCCAATTCTGCGCGAATGTGTTCCGGGCCGAATGCGCCTTCGGCGGCGGCGATGACATAGTCGCCGGCTTCGTTCAGCGCGGATTCTCTTCGATCAACGATTAGCGTTGCGTCCGCCATCGTTGCCGTGTCCAGTTCGCGAGCTTTGAAGGAGTAAGTGCCGACGGCGTTGATGTGTACGCCCTCTGCGATCCACTCACGTTTCACCACGGGCTCGAATGAAGTTGTAGCGGTGACGATGATGTCAGCATCACGCACCGCGGCTTCGGGGGTTTCGACTGCCAAAATCTCAAACTCGAACTTCTGCTGCATCTCCTCGACAAATGACTTCGCTTTCTCAAATCGTCGCGCGACAATGCGCGCGCGTTTAGGTGGCCGCACACAGGCAATTGCTTCCAAATGTGAACGCGCCTGCACGCCGGCGCCGATAATTGCCAACTCGCTCGCGTCTTCACGCGCCAGTACACGCGTAGCGACGGCACTCACGGCGGCTGTGCGAATCTCAGTTATTGCCGACGCGTTCACGAGCGCAAGCAGCTCGCCGGTGGTACCGCTGAACAAGAGCACGCCGCCCTGGTGCGCATCTTTGCCAATCGCAGCGTTATCGGGAAAAACGCAAATCGCTTTCAAGCCGAACAGCGGAACATCGCCGCGTCGAAACGAAGGCATCATGGCCATCACCCCGCGCACGTCCCGCGGGCGGAAGATCGTGCGCAGCGGCATCTCGGCCTCTTCCCGCGCGAGCGTGGAGAGCGCATCTGCCATTACCTCGATGCATTCGCGCATCGGCAGAAGCTTCTGCACATCTGAGTAGCCTACTATCAGAGCATTCATCTGCGTACGGTGATTTATATCACTAACCAAATACAAAAAACTTATTGACTTCCAGAGAAAGCTGCAATATCGTGCGCGGCCATTCGATAGTTGTAGTTGACAGGCTGTGCCCCGAGCCTGCTTCAAGCACTCTCGCCCAACACAGCCCAGATTAGCTGTACCAATTTCGTAAGAAGAATCTAAATCACTCGAATACGCAGAAGTGTGTCTGCGATTAACGAAAAGAGGCTCACGTGAAAATCTATTCTCTCAGACGTAAGGGTTGCTTAAGCGCAACCAGAAACTTTGGCTTGGCCCTGGTTATGACACTTGCGTGTGCGGCCGCAGCGGTTGCGCAGCAGACGAACGTCCTTCAAAGCACCGGAAATGCGGGTGTTGGTACAACCACGCCTGAGTCCATTCTGACGGTGCAAACCACGGGCGGAGACACTGATGGCAGCAAATACGTGCGAATAAAGAACACGAACAGCTTCACGGGGCTTTTATTTGATCCGAATCAGTCGGGAGACGCTAAGTGGCTGCTCCTGGGTGGTTACCCAAACGCGGGCGACTTTACCATTCGTGAACATAACGTCGCTAACTACTTCACGATCAAAAAAGCTACCGGCTATGTGGGCATTGGCACAAGCAATCCGACCCGGCCCCTTGAGGTTTTAGCTGCCGATGGCGAGGCGGTTCGCTTGTATCGTAATGCGAACAATGTGGGTTGGGGCGTCAACTTAAAATTCAGTTTTAATGATAGCAGCAGCGCACAGGTAGATTACGCCGGGTTGCATGGAATCATCGAAGGCAATACTGCCGGCAGCCACGGCGGCAGTCTTGTTTTCACCACAGCCACCAGCGGCTCGTTGACTGAAAAGATGAGACTCACCTCAACGGGCTATTTTGGAATCGGCAGTAACGCTCCGTGGAACAAACTTGCAATTCTCGGCACACCGGGTAATCGGGAGGGCATTAGCGTCGCGGGTCAGGGAAACCAGTGGATATACACAGACCTTCAACTCACGCCGATCGATGCCAATATCGCTGCCGGGAAACCCGTAAACTTCCTTTGGTCCGTAAGGAAAGATGCTTACTACGGGGGCGACGCGTCCGGCCCGAGCCTCGTAATGGAAGTACCGAGACAGGGTAGCGGCGTGTTCGTGCCTTTCATCATTAATCCGAGCGGCAATGTCATTCTGCAGGGTGCTACTAATGCCACGAACGGTAATGTCGGGATAGGCAATTTTTCTCCTGGCTATAAGCTGGACGTGGCGGGACAGATTCGCTCATCCAGCGGCGGATTTGTTTTCCCGGATGGAACGGTACAAACCACAGCGGCTGCAGGTAGCGGCAGCTCGCAATGGCTTAACAACGCTACTGGTATTCATTATTCATCGGGCAATATCGGCATTGGCACTGATTCCCCCGGAGCCAAACTGCACCTGTCCGCCGGCGATTATTCCTTTGCACTATTCGGACCCAACACAACTTGGGGTGGCTCGCTGGCAGTAGGTTCCGGTAATAGTTTTCTGACCCCGATTTCGGCCCGCGCACAGGTTCTATCCTCGAATGGAAACCTCCATCTCGACGGCGGTGTTGGTGAGAACGTTTACATTGCCTGGCTAAACGCGAGCAACACGATCATTAACGGCCAGGGTGGGAATGTCGGCATCGGCACACAGACTCCTGGAACTGGTGGTTATGGGCAGGCGAGGCTGGACATAGTTGGTCGCATGCGCGTCCGTGCCGATTCCACGAACACATCGGGCGTCTGGTTCAATGATAGTCCAACCGCAAGCGGTTCAACTGACACCGCCTTCGTCGGTCGCTCGGGCTCCGGAACGACAGGCTTCTGGACCGCCAATGGCTGGGCGCTGAATGTGCATGACAACGGGAACGTTGGCGTCGGCACTACATCTCCAGCGGCACGACTTGATTTGGGGGCGAACGCCGTAACAAATCAGTTTTTTGTTTATAACAATGGACCAAGCGCGACCTACGGCATGGGAGCGACTGTCACAAATGGACTGGAAGTTTATACATCCACAGCTCTCAATAAGATGGCCTTCGGGACATACAACCAAACAACGTTTGTCCCACAAATGGTCCTTAATGCCGGTAAAGTCGGCGTAGGCACGGCCTCCCCTGAAGAGAGTCTTCATGTCGTTGGAAATATCAAAGTCACCGGAAACATCAACGCCAAATATCAAGACGTGGCCGAATGGGTGCCTTCCGCTGAACAACTTGCGTCGGGCACCGTCGTTGTTCTCGACGCAACGACATCAAACCAAGTCACCTCGTCCACTATTGCGTATGACACCCGCGTCGCGGGTGTGATCTCAGCGCAGCCCGGCATTACCCTGGGTGAGAAGAGCGACGAAAAAGTTCTGGTGGCAACCACCGGGCGTGTCCGCGTCAAAGTCGATGCCTCGCGCGCTCCAATCAACATCGGCGATCTGTTAGTGACGAGCGACATTCCCGGCGTGGCGATGAAATCAGAAGCCGTGAATCTTGGCGGCGTCCAGATCCATCGTCCCGGCACCATCATCGGCAAGGCACTCGAGCCATTGGCAAAGGGTCAAGGCGAAATTCTGGTGCTGCTCAGTCTTCAGTAGGCGGCGCGTAACACCATTCATAGCGACCTGTAAAAGGAGCGCAACGTGCAAAGTACCTCAACAGTTGCAAGCCGTGGCATAACGGCGTTCCGCCATACACAACGAACGATAACGGCCCTTGCGTTGCCGGCTTTGATCTTATTCGCCGCGACCTTCGCAGCCAGCGATTCAGCCAACGCGCCGGGGAGTCGTCCGGCAACGGTAGATCGCGAGCGGCGCGAATCATCCAGCAAGCCTGTTCTACCGGCTCCGGCCGCACCCGCGTTGGCCAGCGCCTTTTCCTTTGCCCCAAACATGCTCCTCGGTGCGCCCTCAGATCTTGCACCCAACGCCACTTCAGAGAGCCAAATTAGGCTTGCCTGGACAGCCCCAAACGGCGCGGTCGATCACTACCAGATCGAGCGCAGCCAGAGTCTCTCAGGTCCTTTCATGGTAATCGGCTCCTCGCCGAACGCTAGCTTCAACGACAACACGGTCAGTGCCGTGCATTGCTATCTCTATCGCGTGCGCGCGATTGATAGTTTTGGGGCGCCGTCTCAGCCCAGCAACATGGCCTTAGCGACCGCAATTACATTCGAGGACCCCGACCTTACCGCCGGTGTAACAAGAATTAGAGCTCAGCACATTTACGACCTACGAGATGCTGTCAATGCTGTGCGGGCCGTTGCTGGTTTGCCCGCTTTTACAGCGTGGACGACTTCCAGTCTGGAGACACAACCGGTTCACGCCACAGACATTCAAGAGCTGCGCGACAATTTGGGACCGGCTCTGAGTGCGTTAAGCATAACTGTCGCGGCTTATGAAGATTCGACGTTGGCTACTGGCCCAAATGGCACGTCGATCAGGAAACGTCACATTGAACAACTGCGGGAAAGATCGACCCGTGGCGAAAGCACCAATTCCGGACCGCCGGATGGCGCCGTGGCTTCGGCCCCGGCCCGGCTTGATCCGATGAACCGAACGGGTGGCGGAGGCGAAGATCCATTATCGCGTAACTTCAATTTTGCGGTTGGGTTGGTAGCACTGCCGGGCAGAGCGGGGCTCGATCTCGGTTTGTCGCTTAGTTACAACTCCCTCGCCACCTGGACTCATAATGGAGGTTATATTTCGTTCGACGACGACTTCGGCTTTCCGGCCCCAGGCTTTCATCTTGGTTTCGCCACGATTCAAGGCGCTTATTACAACGCTCAATCCAACTGCTATTCATTTCTGTTGATTACTTCATCGGGTGCGCGCGTCGAACTACGTCAAGTAAACAACTCGAATTTATTTCAAGCGGTCGATTCTTCTTACATCCTACTCGATGCGCAGACTATGACGCTGAAGCTGCCCGACGGCACGCAAATGTCTTACTTGTGGGAAGGCCATGATTATCAATGTACGCAAATAAAAGATCGAAATGGGAACTTCATTACCGTCACCTACGCCGATAACAAAATTGACACGATTGTCGACACCCTCGCGCGTACTATTAAGTTCTCCTATTTGAACGATGATCTCAATTCCATCACCGAGTACTGGACTATCAACGGAGTGCAACAATCGCACACTTGGGCGGTGTTTACTTACGACAATAAAATCATTCAAACCAGTTTCACTGGAGTCACAGTGATTGGCCCGTCTAATGGTGTGTTTATACGCGTGCTTACGCGGGTAACCTTCTTAGACAATTCCCACTTCGATTTCGATTACACGCCCTGGGGCCAAGTCTGGAAGGTAAGCCAATACGGAATAAACGACTATTTGCTCAATACCCGCGCTTATAATTTGCGGGGTTCACCGTTTCTGCCAACGGGCTCAGAGAGTGAATGCCCGCGATTCACCGAACGACACGAATGGGCCGCAAACTGGAACCGCGACACTCAAGGTAATCCACAGGAAGCGATAACTGGATTTGCTGTGACATCATCGGCGACGATTCCTGACACATCACCAGCACTGACGGGGACTCTGACGCAGATAACCATGCCGGACAATACATACCAGCGGATCTATTTTGGCAGTCCGGCCACTTCGCAAGTTTGGAAGAACGGGTTAGCCCTACTGACGGAGAGCTACGACGTAACAGGCCCTCGGCAACGGTGGTCAACTAACACGTGGACACAGGATAATGAGAGCCTCGCTTATCAGCTCAATCCGCGTGTAACTGAGACCAACATCTACGATTCCGCAGACAATCATGCACGCGCGCGCGTTGAGTATGCGACGTTCAATCTACCGGACGGCACGAGTTGTCGCTATCCACAAGATTCGTACGAGTACGCGGCTAACGGCACGACCGTTGTGCGACGCTCGCATGCGGATTACCAGATGACGGCGACTTACACCAATCGCCGTATCCTCGGCCTGCCCTCGGCGAAATACATTTGCGACGGTGCGCAGGGAGAAGTGTCTTGCAACGGCTCGAGCGGAACCTCGCTGGTATCGAAAGTGACGGTTGAATATGACGAGACGGGCTCGATTCAGGGCAACGACGCGCCCGCGCAGCATGATTCGAACTACGGCGCCAGCCTGCTTGCGGGTCGCGGTAACGTTTCCAGCGTAAAGCGGCACAACGTCGTTAACGTGGGCCAGTACACGATGAACACCATGCAATACAACACGGCAGGATCAGTGGTGAAGACAACTGACGCGGAGGGGCACTTCAGTCAGGTGAGTTACACGGATGCTTTCGCCGCCAGCGGCACGACGCTGGATTCAGGCCCGCCAAGCACTCTTGCGTATCCGACCACCGTGACTGATGCGGACGGCTACACTGCGAACATTCGTTACAACTATCAGTTTGGAGCTGTGACTTGGAAACGGACTCCTTTGCCGAACGTCACTGACAATCAACCGGGGCCACAACAAAAGATTACCTACGACGCCATCGGCCGCTTGGAACGCACTACGAATCTGGTCAACAACGCTTACACGAGATATGCCTACGGGCCGAACTATGTCGAGACCTTTAGCACCGTTAACACGGTCAATGACGAAGCGCATTCGCTGCGGGTTTTTGACGGTCAAGGCCGCGTGATCGCAAAGGCCGCGAATCATCCCGGCAGTGCCGGTGGTTTTAGCGGGCAACTTGTCGTTTATGACGCGATGGGTCGGGTGGTCAGACAGTACAACCCGGTCGAGACAAATTTGGAAACGATCTCGGCAACAGCACCACTACACCCTTATGCCTGGGCGCCCACAGGTGACGACGATCCCACGAACGGCGGTTACGGCTGGGTATACACGCAGCAGACATATGACTGGAAGGGCCGGCCGCGCGTCACCACAAATCAGGACGGGACCTATAAAGAAGCAAGCTATCGTGGCTGCGGCTGCGCCGGTGGCGAAGTTGTCACTGTGCAGGACGAAGGGACAGTGATTAGCAACGAATTGAAGCGCCGAACGCAGAAGGTTTATTCGGATGTGCTCGGGCGTGCCTGGAAAACGGAAGTTCTCAACTGGGACGGGTCTGTTTATTCGACGACAACCACCAGCCTTAATGCGCGCGACCAAGCCACACTCGTCCGACAGTACGCGGGAACGGATCAAAGCACCACTTATCAGGACACAACTACCTCTTTTGACGGCTACGGCCGATTGCTGGCGAAACATGTGCCCGAGCAGCAAGACTCTAACGGGAATCCAACCTATACCACTTGGGAATATAACAACGACGACACGCTGCACAGAGTCACCGACGCACGCGGTGTCACCGCCACGTATGGCTATAACCACAACCGGCACCTTGTTACTGGCATCACATACGCAGTACCACAGGGCTCAAACATTCCTGTTACGACAAGCGTCACGTTCGCATACGATGCGGCGGGAAATAGAACTTCAATGACAGACGGTCTCGGTAGCCAGAGTTATGGTTACGACTCTCTCTCCCGAATGATGAGCGAGACGCGCGCATTTGGCTCGCCGCTGAATCAATCCTACACACTTAGTTACGACTACAATCTTGCAGGCGAAGTAAAGACGATTTCCGACCCGTGGGGCGGCACAATTAATTATGGGATCGATTCCGTCGGCCGGCTAAGCAACATCACGGCGGATGGTTATGGCAACTTGTCGACATTGGTTTCCAATACGCAGTATCGCGCGTGGGGGTCGCTAGAGTCTGAGAGTTTTGGCAATGGGCTTAGTGATAGCGCTGGTTACAATACGCGAATGCAGTTGACAAGCTTCGACGTCCGCAACGCAAGTGGGGCAGCGCAGATGTCATCAACGGGGCAATACTATTCAAATGGACAAATGAAGTTTAGTCATAATGCCCTGGATGAACGGTTCGATCGGGCATTTGCTTATGATCACGCCGCCCGAATGACCGAAGCTTACTCAGGTTCCGAGGCACGCGACTTTATAAATAACACGAACAGCGGAACACCCACTGGGCCTTACCGGCAGAGTTATCAATTTAATCCTTTCAGCAATCTAATGCAGCAAGTCAACCGGCTTTGGAACGACAACGAAACAACTTCTAATACCTATCTGAACAACCGAGTTCAAGGCTGGATCTATGATGCTGCTGGATTTGTCACAATGAATAATGACACCAGCTTTAGTCGGGATGCGAGCGGACACATAATTGCTGCGAATGGAGACGTTTCGTCAACAGCTTACTCGTTCGATGGTGATGGACGAATGCTGCGTAAGGCGTTGACGCGTCCGATCTTTAATGGCAACCACGTAACAACCACCACGTATTTTCTAACTTCCAGCGTGCTCAAAGGCCTCGGCGTTGCCGAAATCAACAGCAGTGGTCAAAAGACCTCGCGCTACGTTTACGGCGGTGGCCGGCAATTAGTGCGTGAGGCGTTTGGCGAGTTAACTTGGCAACATACCAATCCAATCAGCGGTGGTCGCGGTGATAGCACTCCGACCGGCGCGTATTACGCCAACGCCGAATTCAATGCTGATGGAATCGACGTGGGGTTTTCAGCGCCAGTTGAAAACGGTTTTGAGTCAGGCGACTTTGGGGGCGGAGGCGGTTATCTCGGTGGCGGGTCGGGTTGCAGCAGCGCCGATCCGAATTGCGTCACTTGTTACCTTGATGGTCTCGAGACAGATTGCGGCCACGCTTCGTTCTTGATGGAAATGGGGGCTGCAGAGTTTCACACGCCGACGACAGTCTATGTCACTTATACGAGTGGCCAGGTTGACACGTTTTCGGGCTACACGAATTTAGCACCGGGCAGTTATTTCAACTTCACCGGCGACTATGCCCAAATGGCGGCGGGCGCTTTTGGCATAGTGTCGGGACATGCCTTCAGCGGCCTCGCGGGAGGGTTCTTCCATATTTCTGGTGATTTCAACGCGGCGGTAAACGCTTCGATCGAGGCAGCGAATTATCTCGCCGGTACTCGTACCGACGTTTCGGGTCACATGTTTGGGTTCTCGCCAGAACCGCTGAAGATGAGCGAGGTCTACAACGCGCAGTTAAATGCGCAAATACAGAAAATGGTCGCTGATTGTATAAAGGAATTATGGAAAGGCTATGTGACCTTAACCGGCTACGTCTATTCAAGAGCGAATAACAGCGGGAGCGCAAATTTTCAGTATGGTTCCAACGCTCAAAACGCCACTGTGAGAAACGATGTTACGAGTTACAGCGGTCATGCTCTAGCTCAGATTTACTACCAAACAGGAGGAAAAACGCCCAACGTCACTTTTGTCCGGGGATTGACGACAGGCGGGTCTATCTCTTGGACTGATCTCAACGGTTTAGGACCTCAGACCCTCACCTTCAACGCTTATACAAACTACACCGCCAACAACATTGAGACCACTGGAAGCTATTATGCTAGCACCGTAGCTGCTTTTGGTGATTTCGCACAAAATCAGATTCACGAGTTGGGGAACTCGATCGCGGCAATCACTGGCAAAGACATCGGCGACGCGAACGACGCGATTGACACCGATTCGGGCCGCAGGCTTTCACGATGTGTTGACGATAAGCTTCCAGCAGGGGGTCATCATTAATGAAGATATTTGGAATCGTTTCCCTCGGTCTTATTCTGCTGGGAGGGTGCGGTAAGCTCGCCTCAGAAGATACATCTGCACAGGAGAGTAGAACGAAGATTTCAAATATGCCGAGTCAGCTCGAAAAATTGCGTCAGCCTGTTTTTAGGGTTGCCGAGCAACATGTCGAAGGTCTAAGCGGTGCGCGTGCACTGTATTTTTTCGACAAGATGCACGGGTGGTTGGCGAGTGAAAAAAAAGTATACAAATCTGAAGATGCGGGAACTAGTTGGCAAATCATCGAAGTTCCTTTGTTGGCCGGTGCTAGCGTTAAGCAATTCTTCTTTGTTAATAGCTCTACAGGTTGGTTAGTTGCGCAAAATGGATGGGACAGGGACTCGATTCGAGACTATGGAGATTTAGGAGTGCAGTTGTTGCACACAAGTGATGGAGGCAAAAGTTGGACAGTACAGTATCAAGGCCGACAAGTGATCGTGTCGGCAATCCTATTTTCGACCGCCCAGCAAGGTTGGCTCGCCGGCACTAAGTATCTGGATCCGGAGGGAACTACTTACACATATTTTTTTCTTCAAACCGCGGACGGAGGACAACATTGGGCAGACCTGGCCGACCAAATACTTCGAACGACGTCTGCGGGAAAGAGTTCGACGGATAACTATCAAAACGATGGGCTCATGGGATTGGTCGAACAAGGTCCCAATCACGCGATAACGATAACGGCGCACAGAAAAATTATTGAAACGGTTGATGGGGGACGGAGTTGGCGGCAAAAGGCAAATCTTTATCAGGGGCCAGATCCAGCATCGATCCGTCGCTTCGGCATTACTGACAATCGCCTGTGGGTAGCAAGCTCAATGGACGCAGTCGAAGGAATTGTCGGCGAATTGGCGGTATCGGAGACAGATAATGAATGGCGCGGACACGCATTGCCAAATGCGTACTTTGCAGATGTGACGTGGCTTTCAAAAGATGAGTTCTTTGCAAGCGGATATGTCAAGAGCATCATGAAAGCGACAGGCTATCAGCATGCCGCAATCTTTTACTCATCTAATCGGGGGAGTAGTTGGTCAATCGTCTATACCCATCCCGGTATTAGCAATATACGAATTCTTGCAAAGGTTGACTCGAATTCGGTCTGGGCTGTGAGCGATGATCAACTCTTACTTAAACTCGAACGTGCTTCACCGATCCCTCCCAATGAGTAGAGTTCGACCGGCAAACTCTTCAAGCCCGTCAGCGCTGCTTCCAGTTTCACGCCGCCTCGTACGGACATTCAGTCGCCATCGCCTCTAACGTCCCCACGACGGAAACGATGCAAGCCCGCGTGGGGATCGTCCCTCTGCAAACCGGGGAATAGCCTCCGCCGTTAATCATCTCGTGGTGCATGTGAATCCCGGCCCGGAATGCACGCGAAAACGTCGTCGGGTCATAACTCAAAAGCCGGCTTGGCTGGCCGATCCTTTGGAATCTCCTTCCAATTCAGCGTTTTAACTCAACTGGGAAGTAGTTATGACGCGCGAACTGACGACATCGGTCGGCAGACAGACCATCTCTCTACGCGACGGGGCAGCCGCCCTGTTCCGGCGTAAGTGGATGGTTCTGTTAGTTTTTCTCACGGTACTCGCCGGCACGGTTGTTCTCGCCCTCGTTCTTCCAGACAAATACGAATCGCGCACCAAGATTCTGGTGAGGAACCAGCGCGTCGATGTGGCCATCACGGCGGCGAATTCTAACGGGCCGACGATGGTGCCCGAAAGCGAAGTCACCGAAAACCAAATCAATTCCGAAATCGAGCTGCTCACGAGCAAAGACCTTTTGACGCAAGTCGTCACTGATTGTGGCCTCGCAGACCAGACGACGCGATTGTTTTCGAACACTCCGCTGCCCGAACCCGTCCGCGTCGAGCGCGCAGTCAATCAGTTAGCGAAAGACTTGAACATCACGCCGGCGCGCAAAGCAAACATTATTTCGATCTCGTACGCGTCAAACTCGCCGGAACTTTCGGCGAAGGTTTTGAAACGGCTGGGCGAACTTTATCTCGACAAACATCTGAAGCTGCATCACCCGGAAGGCGCGACGGATTTCTTCCAGAACAAAGCCGACGAATACGAGACACAGTTGAAAGAAGCCGAAGGCCGGTTCGCGCAGTTTCAGCAGAGCAACAACCTTGTGACTCTTCAGCAGCAGAAAGATTTAACGCTGGTGAAAACTGCTGAAGCCAAGGCGAACCTGATGGCGTCTGAAGCTGCGGTCAACGAAGGGACGCAGCGCATTAAGCGTGTGGAGCAGCAGCTTGCGGCGATGCCGGAGCGCGTCGTGACGCAGAGTCGCAATATGCCGAACCAGTATTCAGCGGAACGGCTGAACACAATGATGGTTGAACTCCAGACACGTCGAGCGCAGTTGTTGACCAAATTCAAACCCGACGATCGACTGGTGCAGGAAGTCGATGAGCAGATTCGTATTACCCGAGAAGCGCTCGACAAAGCGGAACACAAATCAGCGGTTGAAGAAGCCACGGGACTAAATCCGTTGCGACAGACACTGGAGACAGAACTGGCGCGTGCGCGATTGGATCAAAGCGCGGCGATGGCCAGACGCGCGACCTTGACCGGTCAACTGCAGCAATACCAGGCGGCGCTCGATCAACTCGAAGGGAACACGACGAAGCACAACGATCTGCAACGCGAGATGAAAGAGGCTGAAGAAAACTATCAGCTCTATGCGAAGAAACGGGAAGAGTCGCGCATCTCCGACGAGCTCGATCGCCAGAAGATTACGAACGTTTCGATTGCGGAAGCGCCGGTGGCGGCACAACTTCCGACGTCGCCCAATCGCCCTTTGAATTTGGTCTTAGGCATAGTCCTCGCCGGTTTCTTGTGCGTGGGCAGCGTGATTTCGGCTGAGTTACTCGACGACACGGTGCATTCGGCACGGCAGCTCGAATCGATCACGGGCGGACTAGTGCTGGCCACTGTGCCGGCGAACGGGCGGAAGATGTTGAGCCGAACGGCGCCGTCGTCGCGACAGATGAAAGCGAAGCGAGTGAGGGCCGAGTTAAGCGCATGAGACTGGAGCGCAACCGTCTCGGTTGCCGGGCACGCTTGCAAGCGGGACGCTTGCGCTCCAGTCAAAGAAGTAACCATGGCAGTTGAAGAACAACAAATAATCGAGCCTATGTTGCCAGTCAGGGCGGCAAAGACCAATCCCGACAAGTCGGGACGGCGTCACAATCTGCAACTGCTTTTGGCAAACTTAAAAAGCGAGCGCAAAGACTTGCGTGGAGGCGCGGCCCTGGCGTTCACCTCGGCTTCCGGCGGCGAAGGCGTGTCGCATGTAACGCAACTGTTCGCCGTCGAGATGGCGCGGCACACCGGCCGGCGCACGCTGGTGATTGCGGCCGATCGCCTGCAGACGCTGGGCGTCGAAGATTACATGCAGATGCCCTGGAACTGTCATTCGACGAACATTGAGAACCTCTGGATGCTGCCGGCAAAGGCACGGCGCGTGAATGGAAATGGTTACCACGAAGAGGACGATCAAGAGTTGCCGAAGCGCGCACACCTGATGCGCATAGGCCAGCAGGAAGAGGAATTGGATACCGGCTTGAATTCAGTCGATGCCCTGCGCGTGAGCTTTGACAACATCCTGATTGACTGTGGACCGCTGCACGATTCAGCGGAGGCGGCGGTGCTGGCATCCAGCGTCGACGGCGTGGTGATTGTGGTGGAAGCCGCGCGTTCGCGGCGCGACCAAATCGTGAATGCGCAACGAACGATCGAACAGGCCGGCGGCAAGTTTCTCGGATTCGTTTTAAACAAGCGACGTTATCCGGTGCCCGAGTGGCTTTACCGGAGGCTGTAAGAAGACTTTTGCACGCCAGAGGCGTGCGTACCCAACGGGGTATTGGTTTCTCCTCGCTCATTCGATTGAGCGCGGGGTCAGGGAGAGGGAATAACGTCGCGCGTCATGACCTCTCCCTAAAAATCTTGACGAGTCATGAACATGAAATACAAAGCTCTCATCTTTAGTGCGGTCATAATTATCTCGGCGTCGTTAGTGGTGCGCGCGCAACAACAACCGCCCCGACTGACGACGGTTACCGAAGAGCGTTACCGCTTACAGCCGGGCGACGTTTTAGAGATTCAGTATCGCTACTCTCCCGAATTCAATCAGACCGTGACGGTGCAGCCGGATGGGTACGTGTCGCTCGAGATCGGCGGCGATTTGAAAATCGCCGGGCTAACTATTGAACAAACCCGCCAGACAATCCTGCGGCGCGCCAGCGCGCGCCTGCGCGAACCCGTCGCGACGATTGTCCTCAAGGAATTCCAGAAGCCGTACTTCGTGGTAGCTGGTGAAGTTGCGCAACCCGGCAAGATCGAAATGCGCGAACGCGTGACTGCGATTCAGGCAATCATGTTGGCCGGCGGCATGAAAGAGACGGCTCGATCTTCGCAGATCGTCGTTTTCCGCAAAATTAATTCCGACATGGCTGAGGTGAAGCTGCTGAACTTGAAGAGCATTCGCCGCACCAGCGACCTGGAGAACGACTTAACGTTGCAAGCTGGTGACATGGTGTACGTCCCACGCGACAAGATTTCCAAGATTGAACGATTCATGCGCGTCGCCAGTGTGGCGGCCTTCATGGCTCCGAGATTCTGAAGCTCACGTGGCACAGACTTCAGTCTGTGTCGCAGCAATCACAGACTCAAGTCTGTGCCACTCAACATGACTGCGCGATACGGAACACTCTCGAACTTTTTTCTGAAGGTCAGCGACCTCACGCTGGTGTTGTGCGCCCTCGCTTTGACGATCGTGGCCCGCTATTCACCGACGCATCATAGCGTCGGCTTTGCTCTTGATTATCTTTCCGAGCGCATCAAGGTCAGCAATGCGCTGCTGGGCGTCGCGCTTCTGATCACCTGGCATTTGGCGTTTGCCGTACAAGGTCTTTACCTTTCGCACCGCTTCGCCAGCCAGCGCAAAGAGTTGAAAGAGATCGCGCAGGCGGTGCTGTTTTGTTCCACGGTGTTGTTGGTCGGCGCGCAGGTTGGAAACTGGCCGACGATCAACTTTGGGACAGTCCTGGTCTTCGCCCTCGTCAGCTTTGGATTTATCGCGACGATGCGCATGCTCCTGCGACTGAACCTGCGGCGACTGCGCAAGCGCGGCCACAATGTGAAGGCGCTCCTGATCGTTGGCGGTGGCGCGCGTAGCCGGAGTTTCGCCGAGCGAATTCAGCGGCGTCAGGATCTTGGTTACAAACTGGTTGGCTACGTCGACAGCGACCCCGAATTTGCCAACGAAACAATTGCGAGTGCGCCCTGGCTGGGCAGTATCGATGACTTGCCGGCGATTCTAGCGCGCGAGGTAATCGACGAAGCCACCATCGCGCTGCCGATTAAGTCGCACTATACCCAAATCGAATGCGCTATCGCGATCCTGGAAGAGCAGGGAATCACCACGCACCTGTTATCCGATCTATTTCCGCAAAAATTGGCGCGGTCGCACACGGGCGAACTCGACGGCGTGCCGATCGTTTCGTTGCACAGCGTGCCGCCCTTTAGCTGGCGCACGGAAGCCAAACGGCTCATCGATGTCGTAGTGGGAACAGTTCTGCTGATCACAATGGCCCCGCTATTTGTTCTGACAGCGATTGCGATCAAATTAGAGTCGGCGGGGCCGGTCTTCTTCGTTCAGGATCGCTTCGGGCTGAACAAGCGACGCTTTCGCATGATCAAGTTCCGAACGATGCGCGCGGATGCCGAAGCGCGGATGAAAGAGCTCGAGCACCTCAACGAAAAGTCCGGACCAATCTTCAAGATCAAGAACGATCCGCGCATTACGCGTGTCGGCCGGTGGCTGCGTAAGACGAGCATCGACGAATTGCCGCAACTGATCAATGTGCTGCTGGGAGACATGAGCATCGTGGGGCCAAGGCCGCTGTCTGTGCGCGACGCGCTGCGGATGGAGCTCGCGTGGCAGAAACGAAGGTTCAGCGTCAAGCCGGGCCTGACGTGCCTCTGGCAGGTTTCGGGACGCAGCAATCTTTCGTTCGAACAGTGGATGGAACTGGACCTGGAATACATCGATCGCTGGTCGTTGAAATTAGACGCCACGATCCTGCTGCGGACAATTCCGGCAATCATGTCGGCGCGCGGCGCCAGCTAAATCAGATGGCAACTGCACAGCAGACAAAATTCTTTCCCGGCGACCTGGTTGAAGTGCGTTCGCTGAACGAGATTCTGGCGACGTTGGATGACAACGGCACGCTGGAGAGACTTCCGTTCATGCCTGAGATGAGTGCGTATGCCGGTCGGCGTTTTCGCGTTTCAAGTCGGGCGTTTAAGACCTGCGTCGACGACAGCGAAATGCGCTCGATCGACAACACGGTGTTTCTCGACAATGTTCGTTGCGACGGCCAGAGTCACGGAGACTGCGATAAAGCGTGCTTGATCTTCTGGAAAGAAGCCTGGTTGAGACCTGCTGGTGCAACGGCCGAAACATGTGAAGCGAAGACCAACGTGCAGATTTCCGAAGCAGATCTGCTCGCGCTCGCGAATCGCGAGGGAAAGTTCTTCTGCCAGTCGAGTGAAATCGTCAACGCTTCAAAACCGCTGCCGTTTTGGGAACCGCGACAATACGTTCTGGACCTCTTGCACAACCGCATTTCGATCGGCCGCTGGCTCAAGGGGATGTCTATCGCGGTTTACAACAAGATCGCACACTTGACCGGTCGCCCCAGTTGGCGCTTTGTCGCGGGGCCGGGCACGTACAACGGCACGCGTTCTAATCTGAACCTGCAACCGGGCGATCTGGTGCGTGTGAAGTCGCTGGCCGAGATTCAACAAACGCTGGACGCTGCCGGTAAACATCATCATTTGCTCTTCGCGCCGTCGATGGCGGAGTTTTGCGGCTCAGTGATGCGCGTACAAAAGCGCGTCGAGAAAATCATTCTTGAAGCCACTCCGCGCCAGCGTGAAATCAAGGACACCGTTTTGTTGGAAGGCGCCACGTGCGATGGGATCTGTCATCGCCTGTGCCCGCGTCAATCGCTGTTGTTTTGGCGCGAGTGCTGGTTGGAAAAAGTGAACGGGTCATCAGCGTCATAATGGAATCAATACTCGTCTATCACTCGATTAGCTCGCCGGTGGAACCAATGGTCGGCGACATCGATATTTCGCCGGCGCGCTTCGCCCAGCAACTGGCGTGGCTCAAGAAAACGAAGCGCGTAGTGCGTTTGGACGAGACGCTTCGCAGCGCGACCCGGCGCGCGATCGCGATTACTTTCGATGACGGCTATCGCGACAATCTGACGACCGCGCTGCCGCTGCTCGAGAAATTCAATCTGCCGATGACGCTTTTTGTGGTGGCTGGGTGCGTCAACAGCGACGGTTATCTTTCCGAATCCGAGTTGCGCGAGATTTCGCGCCATCCGCTCATCACGATTGGGGCGCACGGTTTGTGGCATCGCAACTTCAATGCGATCTCGCGCGATGAGGCAAGATTTGAGCTGACGGAATCGCGACGGTTGTTGGCAGAAACAATTGAGAAGCCGGTCGATTTGATGGCCTGGCCATACGGTGAGTGCAGCCCTGAGCTTGAATCTCTGGCGCGCGAATCCGGTTATCGCGCCGCCTGGTCGGTCTGGAAGGGAACTAACGGAACCCACTCGCGTTGGCGGGTACCGCTCGGACGAAACGATTATCTGCTGCGCTTCATCGCCAAGGCCTCAGGTGTTTATGGTTTGACGGAAGCCAGAATGCACCGATTCACAAACAGACGTCAGGTCCGCCGCGCGGAGACGCGGGTGGATCCGATCGAGATCGCCGAGACAGCCGGTTAGGAGGGAGTGCGAGCCGTAGCTCGCCATGACGAACGGATGAGAGTACTGCGAATAGCCCACGCTAGTTTGACGCCGCGCTTGCGCGAGCGCGAACGCGCGTTGGTGCGATGCTTTCCTGACGTTGAGCTTGAGCTGGTAACAACGACTCGCTGGCAGGAAGCGGCGGTTGAGGTCGAAGCGGTGGAAGACGATCTGTTTCCGGTGCGAACAGCGAGGCCGCTATTCTCGCGGCACATTCAATTGTTCGCGTACGATCCGCGACCGGTAATCGCGGCCTTACGCCGTCACCGGCCAGAAATTATCGAACTCGCACATGAACCATATTCCATCGCGTGCGCCGAAGTTCTGACGTTGCGTAACTGGCTGGCGCCGCATGTGCCGGTGGTGTTACAGACATGTCAGAACATTATTCACAACTATCCCCCGCCGTTTCGCTGGTTTGAGCGCCGCGCGTTCAGACAGGCTGCCGCCGCGCACATCTGCAGTGAAACTGTACGAGACTGTCTCACCGCAAAAGGATTCGACAAGCTGGTTCGCGTCGTTCCCTTCGGCGTCAACGTCGATGAATACACGCCGCGTCCACTGAAACGCGGAGCGAAGGAAACTCTGACGATAGGTTTTGTTGGGCGCATGCTTCCGGGCAAGGGCCTCAATATCCTGGCGGAAGCCCTTCCGCAAATCGCACACGAGAATTGGAGGCTGCTCGTAGTTGGTGATGGCCCCGAGCGCGAATCGTTTACTCGCCGTTTGTCGGAGGCGAAGCTGATCAATCGCGCGCAATTCACCGGCGCGGTGAAATACGATGAGATGCCGGAGTACTTCCGGCAAATCGATGTCCTGGTAATTCCGACCGAAACGACCGCGCGCATTCGCGAACAGTTCGGCCGCGTGATTGTCGAAGCGATGGCCACCGCCGTGCCCGTGATTGGCTCAACTTGCGGCGCGATTCCGGAAGTGATCGGTGATGCGGGCCTGGCCGTACCGGAAGGCGACGCCGACGCGCTGGCTGGTGCGATGCTTGGACTTTTGTTGAATAAGAATCTGCGTGCGGACTTCGGCCAGGCGGGCCGGCGCAGAGCGGAGCTGCACTATTCATGGGAGCGCGTGGCCTCACAGATGTACGACCTGTTTCGCGATGTCTTGCGCCCATCGGTCGCAACTGATTTACGTCGCCGCGTGGAGGCTACGGCATAAAGATGTCTACCTGGAAACTCTTCACCAACAAAGAAAACCCGGCTGCCTGGGACGAGGCGCTCACACGCTTCGATCAATTTTCGCCCTTTCAGTCATACGCGTGGGGCGAACAACGTCGCGCACTCGGCTGGAAGCCTTATCGCTGGCTGGCGTGCAACGACGAAAACGAAATCGTCGCCATGATGCAAGGCTATGTGCGGCGATATCCGTTCGGCATCGGATTGGTGTGGAGCGAAGGCGGACCAACCGGAGACTTGTCGCTGTTCGATGATGAGTTTGCGAAAGCCGTGAAAGAAGCGACCGGCCTGCGAGCGATTTACTACCGGTTTCGATGCGACCGTCCGCGCCAAATCGAAGATGCCCTGAGGTTGAGCGCGCAAGGTTGGACAATGCCCTGGTCACCCCTGACGCCCAACTACACGATGACCATCGACGTCAGTCGCACACCGGAAGAGTTGCTGGCGTCGTGCGAAAGAAACTGGCGGCGAAATCTAAAGCGATCGACCGAGTGCAATTTGTCCGTCAAGGAGTGGTTCGACGCGAGTGCCGAAGAAGTTGTCGAGGTCTATCGCTCGATGGAGACCGTAAAAGGTCTCGAAGAACAACATTCACTCGCGGAAGTCGAGCAGCTCTTGAACCATCTGAGAGACAATATAGTTCTTTACCGTTGTGACGATGCAGATGGCCGCCTGGTGAGCGTGATGGGATGCCTGGTAGCGGGCGATCGAGCTTGCCTCGTGCTTTCGGCTACTGGCCCTCGCGGCCGAGACACTCACGCGTCATACGCAATTTTCTGGCATTTGATCCAGCACTGTCAGCGAATCGGTCTCCGCGAATTCGACTTTGCGGGGATCGATCCGGTTCGCAACCCGGGTGTTTACCGATTCAAGCGGGCCGCCGGCGGCGTGCCGGTTGAACTCCTGGGCGAGTGGGATTGGGCAAGCCGGCCGTGGCTGCGTTGGCTCGGCAACTGGGCCATCGCCAAGCGTAGTCGCGTGCGTGAGGCCGAGGCTGCACTCAATCGATCCAAAGCAAGACCTTCAAACAGGGTTCCGGACACGCATGGCGCCGCGTCCTCTGAACTTGTGGCACAAGCGCACTAGCAAACAGCTCGCAACAGGAAGTCCGACACAGCATGATCATTCGCAGCACAAAATTAATCTTAGGAATCGACTTGACGATTGTGCTGTTCACCGTCGTTACCAGCCTGACGAGTGCGCGCGCGCTCGGACCGGAAGGCCGGGGCGACTTGTTACTGATCAATCTGTGGCCAATCGTCATCGGCCTGCTGGCGGAGTTGGGCCTGGCGAACGCGTATCGCTTCTGGATGGCGAGAGAGCCCGAGCGCGTCTCCCCGTTATTTTCCAATGCAGTTCTGTACGCTGCGATTGGCGGTACCGTGAGTGTGGTCTTGGGTTATTTGATTGTGCCTCATCTGATTGCTAAACGTCCCGCCGATGTGATGTTCCTGTTGAGCATCTACATGCTGAACATTCCCGCGATGATTTTCCTCAGCTTGATGCGCGGACTCCTGGAAGGGACCAAACGTTTCGGTTGGGCCGGCGCAACCAGACTAACCTTTTTCGGCACGCAGGCATTCGGATTCGCGGGACTGTGGTTAATGCACAAACTTACAGTGGCCACGGCCGCCTACGCGATGATGAGTTCCCAAATACCAGCGATCACGCTGGCGCTGATTGCCGTCTTTATTCACCTGCGTCCGCGTTGGCAACCAAGTTGGAAAGAATTCAGGAACTCACTGCATTACGGGTTACGTGATTATGCGGGCGGCGTTGCCGACTTCACCACCCTGCGACTCGATCAAATGATGCTGGCCGGCATGGCTTCGAGTGCCGCGATCGGGCTGTACATCATTGCCGTGCGCCTGTCGGAGTTGACGACCTATGTGGCGGGCGCAGCCGCACGAGCGCTGATGCCGGAAGTTGCCGCCAGTCGCGAGGGAACGAAGGCGGAAACACTCTTGGCGAGAACCTTGCGGCTTACGCTCTACGCGAACGTCTTGCTGCTTATTCCACTTTGGTTTGGCGCGCCACTGCTGCTGCGCATTTTGTTCGGCACAAGTTTCGTACCTGCGACCGGCGCCTTTCGCTGGCTCTTGCTGGCCGCCGTTGTGTGGAGCGCCAGCGCGATCGTAATTAGCGGCCTCCAGGGCTTTGGCTATCCCGGTTTGAGCACAATTGCGCGTTTTTTATCAGCAGGGGCAACGGCGATCACACTCCCGATTCTCCTGCCGCGATACGGAATCACCGGCGCCGCCATCGCTTCATTGATCGGATACAGCATCCTGTTAGCCGTTTCCTTATTCGCGCTCGTGCGCCGGCGTCAATTGAAGTTTTGGCGATATTTACGGCCGCAACGTCATGACATCCCCCTTGCCCGGATAAGAGCGCTGGCGCTGCAAAGCTGGCCTCTCGCGCGTAGTACTGAAGGATAAATCGCATTTTGAGCGTCGCAGTTCAACAACTACCACGACCACCACGAAAGCTGGCCATTCTTTGGATGGTGCCGCTGCAAGCTGCCAGCCTGTTCACCGTGTGGGCCGTTGGCAGTGGTGGCGAGACGCTCCGGCTATGGATGATCGGCGCGTTGCTCTGGCTCTTGTCGCTGCCCTTATTGTCAGGAATCGAAGGCACACTGATCGCGATGATGATGTTTGAGCCGGTGCGAGGCTTTCTCCGGCGCGCTCAGTATCTTTTTGTCGGCTACTCTGACCAGGAACCGATTCACCTGGTCACCCCGATTGTCACGCTTTTCGCAGTCATGGTGCTACTGCGTAAGCATCGCCTGACACAGCTTTGGGCGACACCGCTTGCGGGGTGGGTGACTGCCTTAGCGGCAATCTGCTTTCTCGAAGTTTTTAATCCTCTGCAGGGCGGTTTGTATATCGGTCTCACCGGTTCACTGTTCGTGCTGGTGCCTTTGGTCTGGTTTTATTTTGGCCAGGTCGCCAGTGAACGGTTTATGCACAATGCCCTGCGGCTGGTAGTGCTGCTCGGGATTCTCTGCTCGTTGTATGGCGTCTATCAATTGATGTTCGGATATCCACGCTTCGAACAGTATTGGATCGAGAACACGGATTTTTACGATTCGATTGCTGTCGGACACGTCAAGCGTGCAGTGGCCACCTTCAGCAATGCCGAAGAGTGGGGACGCTACACGCAGCTTGGCGGGATTATTGCTCTTGGTTTAGCGATCACCGCGAAACGACTGAAGGCGCGCGTCGGTTGGCTGTTGGCGACCGCCGCAACCCTGGCGGCAGTGCTCATCAGCGGCCAGCGCACCGCTGTGTTTGGATTCATGCTGGGCGTGATGGCGCTGCTGATGTTTAGCGCGCGAAATCCCCGGGTCGCAATCGTACGAGTCGCCGCACTGCTACTGCCGCTGGTGCTGCTTTTCGTTTTAGTAAAAGCCCCGACCGACGACGACGTTTGGAGTAAAGGCGAAGACGAACGCGTGGGCGCCGTGCTTAGTCACACTCAACGCGGCACACTCAAACCCGCCGAAGAAGACAGTCTGCAAATTCGTCTCGAGAATTGGGGCTACTTGATCACATCGGTAATTCCGTATCAGCCGCTCGGAGCCGGAATCGGTGCGGGTTCACTCGGCGATGCGCGCCAGCACCAATCCGACCTGCCGCCAATCGACAATTTCATTCTAGTGATGGCGATTACCTGTGGAATTCCCGGCGCCTTGCTGTTTATCTGGATTCTGTTACGCGCGACCTATCTCTCAATACGCACCGCGCGCGCGCCTGACCACGAAGAGCCGGCGCGAAGCATTAACCTGATTGCCGCTGCGATTATGCCGGCGCTGATATTGAATTCAGTATTCGGACTGACTTTCTCGATTTACTCAGTTGCGCCGCTCGCCTGGCTGCTGATTGGCTGGATAAGCGCGCAAGCCGTACGAAAAACGGAAGCGAACGTTGAGCGAGAAACGATAGTGATCTAGAAGACCATCTCCTTCTCTCGGCGGGAGAGCGAATTTCCGATGAAGATTCTTTTCTACAACCACACCGGCAAGATTGGCGGCGCCGAACGCGTGCTGCTGACCATCGTGCGCAACCTCGATCGCATACGCTTCGAACCAATTGTGATCTGTCCTGCCGGGGCATTGCGCGAGCAAATGGAGGCATCCTCCGTTCCCACGGAAGCCGCGGAAGTGCTGAATGCGCGATTCACATTGCGTCCGGATCACTTCATCCGTTATCTCAAATCTTTTCTGAGCGTAATTCTGCAACTTCGCCGCCGGGTTGTGCGGTTGGATCCCGACTTGATTCATGCCAACAGCGTGCGCGCGGGATTAGTCATGACTGCCGCAACGATTGGATTGCGCAAGCCTGTGCTCTGGCACGTACACGATTTGCTGCCGCCGCGCCATCCATTCAATCCTTTCATCCGGATGGTTGCCTTTGCTTCACGGCAGACACAAATCATCGCGGTCGCGCAGGCGAGCGCCGATCGATTTTCGCGATCGTTTCTGCCGCTGGAGAATCGCGTCACGGTCATTCGCAACGGCATCGATGTGGAAAGATTCCGCCCCTGCGCAACCAGGCGGCGCGCTATTCGAAATCAGCTCAATGTGCGCAAGCGAAAGGTCGTCGGCGTTATCGGACGATTAACGCCAGGCAAGGGCCAGCTTGAATTAATTCAGGCCTTTGCCGAAGTCCTACGCACATTTCCGAATGCACTGCTGGTAATTGCCGGCG